>NZ_QHKO01000030.1 GCF_003260125.1 Lujinxingia litoralis | reverse complement strand
TTGCAGTATCACTGCAACAATCTTCACGCTAATGCGTTTACCATCCTATTGACTTGTCAAAGACTTGGCGCTTGGGCCAGTGGAGGATATCGGGCTCGAACCGATGACCCTCGCCTTGCAAAGGCGATGCTCTCCCAACTGAGCTAATCCCCCAGAAGCAGAGGCGTATTGCCTGTTGCCTGCTTGCAGGTTGTGACTCTCGTCACGTCACAAGCTATTCCCAAGCATGATACTACATATGCAGTATCAAGTGGACCTGGCTGGACTTGAACCAGCGACCTCACCCTTATCAGGGGTGCGCTCTAACCACCTGAGCTACAGGTCCTTTTAAAGACACAGGAATCCAGACAGGACGCGTTCAACATCGTTGCGTAGGCAAAGCGATACAAGCTGAGTCATTTCAGAGCCTCACTGCGAGGCACTTTCAACAGGTTCGGGTTGGGAAACGGATGTTCTGCATCCTGAAGCATCTTTAGTGATGCTTTCCTGGCAGAACGGTCTCCGTAAAAGGAGGTGATCCAGCCGCAGGTTCCCCTACGGCTACCTTGTTACGACTTCACCCCAGTCACCATTCACTCCTTCGGCGGCTCCCTCCTTACGGTTGGGTCACCGACTTCTGGAGCAAACGACTCCCATGGTGTGACGGGCGGTGTGTACAAGGCCCGGGAACGTATTCACCGCGGCATGCTGATCCGCGATTACTAGCGAT
>NZ_QHKO01000028.1 GCF_003260125.1 Lujinxingia litoralis | reverse complement strand
ATTGATGGGAGACAACCTTGATGAAGTCATCGACAAACGCTTGAAGGCTTTGGAAGAGATAGAGAAAGAGAAGAAGAGGGTGGCCAAGGCGTACCACAAAAGGGTGAAAGTGAAGTTGTTTCAAGTTGGAGACTTGGTTTGGAAGACAGTTTTGCCTTTGGGTACTCGATCCAGGGAGTTCGGTAAGTGGTCTCCTAGTTGGGAAGGTCCTTATCGATTATGCGGCATTGTTCGAGGGAACGTGTATTTTTTGGAGACACTTCAAGGGGAGCGTTTTTAGCGAGCAATCAACGAGAAATACTTGAAGAAATACTTCCTGAGCGTTTGGCAAGACGCTTAGGAGGTGCTATGGCCGGTAATTGGATTATCGCCCTAAGACCAAAAACATGTTCTATGCTTTTAGATTCACGTTGTTCATCAAAAAGGCAAGGGGGCATATGTTTACACCCAAATTTGGCACCTAGGATTAAAATAGGAAAAATTGCCAAAGTTTAGAAGTCTGCCGATTTCCTCCGAGTAGGCTGGNCCGGATCAAGAGCTACCAACTGCCGGATCAAGAGCTACCAACTCTTTTTCCGAAGGTAACTGGCTTCAGCAGAGCGCAGATACCAAATACTGTTCTTCTAGTGTAGCCGTAGTTAGGCCACCACTTCAAGAACTCTGTAGCACCGCCTACATACCTCGCTCTGCTAATCCTGTTACCAGTGGCTGCTGCCAGTGGCGATAAGTCGTGTCTTACCGGGTTGGACTCAAGACGATAGTTACCGGATAAGGCGCAGCGGTCGGGCTGAACGGGGGGTTCGTGCACACAGCCCAGCTTGGAGCGAACGACCTACACCGAACTGAGATACCTACAGCGTGAGCTATGAGAAAGCGCCACGCTTCCCGAAGGGAGAAAGGCGGACAGGTATCCGGTAAGCGGCAGGGTCGGAACAGGAGAGCGCACGAGGGAGCTTCCAGGGGGAAACGCCTGGTATCTTTATAGTCCTGTCGGGTTTCGCCACCTCTGACTTGAGCGTCGATTTTTGTGATGCTCGTCAGGGGGGCGGAGCCTATGGAAAAACGCCAGCAACGCGGCCTTTTTACGGTTCCTGGCCTTTTGCTGGCCTTTTGCTCACATGTTCTTTCCTGCGTTATCCCCTGATT
>NZ_QHKO01000026.1 GCF_003260125.1 Lujinxingia litoralis | reverse complement strand
CGCAGCATTTTGGCCTCGCGTAGCACCCGATAAAAGGTCGATTCGGAGGCCAGATACACACCGCGGTCCGCCAGCAGGGGCACGATTTGGTGAGGCGATTTATCGCGAAACTCCGGGCTGTTCGCGGCCTTGAGAACCTGCGCGCGCTCGACCGCACTCAACTTATTGGCCGGGGAGGTGCGCGGGCCCTGACGTCGGTCAGAGCCCCCACCCCGGGCGCGCCAGCGCTCAAGGGTGCGCTTGTTCAACCCCAGTACTTTGCAGATGGACGAGAGTCTGGCGCCGTCGCGCTGCGCCTCCTCCGCCCAGCTCAGCACCGTTAACCTTTCGTCTTCGTCGTGTCGTCGTCCTCGTCCTCCGAGAAATACGCCTTGAGCTTTCCCTGCAAAACCAGCAACGCCGCCGCCTCCGCCAGGGCCTTCTCCTTACGGGCGAGCTCTTTTTTGACCCGTTTGAGTTCTTTGTTTTCAGGCTCCGCGGCCTTTTGTTTCTGCGGCGAAAGCCCTTTTTCGGCAGCCTCCAAAACCTCCTGCCGAAGGCGCACCAAATCAGCCTCATGAAGCCCTTCCCGGCGCAGAAACGCGCCGAGCTCCTCCTCCGAGAGGCCGGCGGCTTCCATCACAATACGAATCTTCTCTTTGGGTGGTTTGCTGCGCCTTCTCCCGGACTTTCCGCTCACACTACCTCCGTTTACCGCTTCTCTGCGCCACCGGCCCAGCGTCGCTCGTGCCACACCCGTCTCTTCCATCAACTCGGCGACAGAGCTGCGCTCCGGCCCGAACATCTTCTGCACCACACGTTCTCTAAATCCCGCTGAATACGCCATGATAACCTCACGTTGCCGCCCCCAAATGGTTTGGAAAGTTCATGCGGCAACTACGCTGACACAGGGGGTGCACGAACTCGTGCTCGTGCTGGTACTCGTGCACGAACTCGTTCTCGTTCTCGTACTCGTGCACGAACTCGTTCTCGTGCACGAACTCGTGCTGGTACTCGTGCACGAACTCGTTCTCGTTCTCGTACTCGTACTCGTACTCGTACTCGTTCTCGTTCTCGTGCTCGTACTCGGGCACGAACTCGAGCTGGTGCTCGTACTCGTACTCGTTCTCGAACTCGTGCTGGTACTCGTGCACGAACTCGAGCTGGTGCTCGAGCTCGGGGGCGAGGCGGAAATTTTGGGGGAAGAGGAAATCCGGCGGGGAAGCGCTCGACAACAGAGCGGGGCGAGTCGGTGTGGTCGCGGCCCCCATCCCAATTCTCTAATCCTTGCGGAGGCTGGCATGCATCACTTCAATCACGAACGACTGGACTGCTATCAGGTTGCGAGAGAAGTCGTCGAATGGCTGAACAACGAGAAATTTCCCGTGGGGCGCTCGAACCTCAAAGAGCAAACCCTTCGCGCATCGGAGTCCTTGCTCTTGAACATCGCGGAGGGCGCCTCGCGCGTCGGACAGTCGCGCGCTCATCACTTCCGCATCGCCCTCGGCTCGGCCGCCGAATTCTGCGCGTGCCTCGACCTCTTGCCTTTCCAGAATAAGGTCGAACAACAGAACAAACTCCGCCGAATCGGCGCGATGCTCTCTAAACTCTAGACCTATCGCCTCGCGAGTTCGGCCTGGTCCTACGAGCCACGAGTTCGTGCACCAGCCCGAGCTACGAGCTACGAGCTACGAGAACGAGTCCGAGAACGAGTACGAGTACGAGTACGAGAACGAGAACGAGAACGAGCTACCCCCTGTGTCAGCGTAGTTGCCGCATGAACTTTCCAAACCATTTGGGGGCGGCAACGTGAGGTTATCATGGCGTATTCAGCGGGATTTAGAGAACGTGTGGTGCAGAAGATGTTCGGGCCGGAGCGCAGCTCTGTCGCCGAGTTGATGGAAGAGACGGGTGTGGCACGAGCGACGCTGGGCCGGTGGCGCAGAGAAGCGGTAAACGGAGGTAGTGTGAGCGGAAAGTCCGGGAGAAGGCGCAGCAAACCACCCAAAGAGAAGATTCGTATTGTGATGGAAGCCGCCGGCCTCTCGGAGGAGGAGCTCGGCGCGTTTCTGCGCCGGGAAGGGCTTCATGAGGCTGATTTGGTGCGCCTTCGGCAGGAGGTTTTGGAGGCTGCCGAAAAAGGGCTTTCGCCGCAGAAACAAAAGGCCGCGGAGCCTGAAAACAAAGAACTCAAACGGGTCAAAAAAGAGCTCGCCCGTAAGGAGAAGGCCCTGGCGGAGGCGGCGGCGTTGCTGGTTTTGCAGGGAAAGCTCAAGGCGTATTTCTCGGAGGACGAGGACGACGACACGACGAAGACGAAAGGTTAACGGTGCTGAGCTGGGCGGAGGAGGCGCAGCGCGACGGCGCCAGACTCTCGTCCATCTGCAAAGTACTGGGGTTGAACAAGCGCACCCTTGAGCGCTGGCGCGCCCGGGGTGGGGGCTCTGACCGACGTCAGGGCCCGCGCACCTCCCCGGCCAATAAGTTGAGTGCGGTCGAGCGCGCGCAGGTTCTCAAGGCCGCGAACAGCCCGGAGTTTCGCGATAAATCGCCTCACCAAATCGTGCCCCTGCTGGCGGACCGCGGTGTGTATCTGGCCTCCGAATCGACCTTTTATCGGGTGCTACGCGAGGCCAAAATGCTGCG
>NZ_QHKO01000025.1 GCF_003260125.1 Lujinxingia litoralis | reverse complement strand
CTCCTCCCCCTCCATCCCCCCCGGATCCACCAACCGCACCGGATTCCCCCGCACATACGCATACACATTCACCCCATCCACCATCCCCGCCGGATCCGGCGCTGTCCAGCGGCAGAGCCACGGCGAGTAGTAGCGCGCGCCGTGGTAGTAGAGGCCGGATTCTTCGTCGCGCTCTTTGCCCGTAAAACGATAACGCTTCTTCGCATACGACCCGAACGACGACTCCCCATAAGGCCGATACTCCTCCCGGCTGATTAGCCCGCCCGTCTCGCTGACCACCACGCTCGACGAGCCCAGGTGGTCGCCCAGCTCATAGCGCACCGCCGGCTTCTGCGCGTTGAATATATCCGGCCCCACTCGCCGACTCGCCACCCGCGAGGCATCGTCCATTACGTGCAGCTCATTGGCCTGCGCCGGCGCCGAGGTTCCATCGAGGATCTGATGGTGCTCAAAGATCCCGTCCACATACACCGTCGCATGCGCCACCCCGCCGCGAATCGAGACTTTTTGCACACGCTGCCCGGTCCCATCATACCCGTACGCCCCGTAGCTCGACGCCGGACTCCCCGCCGCCTGCACCCGAAACGCCCGCAACCGCCCGGCGTGGTCCCACTCGTAGTGACGCTCGCTATTCTCCTGCACCAGGTTCCCCCCCCCGTCGTAGGTATACCCCCGCGACTCGCCGCCCAGCCCCATCGCGACCAGGCGGTTGGAGGCCGCATCCATCTGATAGGTCCGCTTCCACTGCGCCACCCCGCTAGTTGCCGCGAGCGCGTACTCGTGCCGCTTCTCCACCAGCCCGCCGGTCTTGTCATAACTATAATGCTCGATATACGGCCGCGTCTCCTCCACACTCGACCCACCCGGAACCTGATTCCCCCAGAATATCGGCTCCACCCCCTTGCGCTCTCGCCCCGTCGCCCGCGTCAACCGGTAGAGCGCGTCATACTCAAAACGCCGCAGCAGCGAGTCCGCCGAAAAGCTCCCCCACGTCGCCTCACCAAGATACGCAAAGTCCCCGGGCTCAATGCCCAGCTCCGTCCCCCGACTCTCAATCGCTTGGATGTTGCCCACCCCGTCGTAGGCGTAACGCAGGTCCTGCAGCTTGCCCCCCAGGGAGCTGTACGTCCGCGTGTCCCCGCTGACGCTGCGCTGAAACATTTCAGCCCTCAACCGCCGAAGCCGAAAGCTCTTCTCATCTTATTTTCATCGTTCATCTTCACACAACTTAGAAAGCGCATCTTCCACTGCCCTAAGTACAGTCGCTTCGTCGACATAGTTTGGAATCTGGGCCCGTTCTTCAGGAAACGGACTATACCAAACAACAACGTCAAAAACCTCCTCAAAAACTTTACACTCAAGCGTGGACAAATTATCAGTTTCCAATTCAAAATTCCAAAAATTTTCGTATTGTCCTCGGAAGCGCTCAACTGAAATATTCTCAGACAAAACAGCTTCCATCAAGTTGATCAAGTTCTTTTCATTTCCCATAAAAACTCTCTCTATCGTTGCCTTCGGAACAGAACATGTCGAATTTGACCGGAGGGCTCATGAACCAACACTTCTAAAGTCCCAGAGTGATTTCTATGAGATGCCGGGATATAATACATAAAATGATCCGCCGACTTTTTAGGGTCTATTTCTCGTCGACCAGTCCCAATCGCAGTCAACATAGCTTCATTTGTGATAAAGGAACGGCTTCCTCCAGGTTCAAACTGGCTCTGTATCGTCTGACTCATATTGAGCAAACCATCATCTTGAATCACTCGCTCTAAAACCTGCTCTCTCTCCGGTGAACTGGCAAATTGACGTGCATATTCTCTCGAACTCTCTACCGACTTTTCCCGCCGTACATTCGATCTAATCGAATTTGTGGGTACTCCTCCTGCGCCACGTGAACCACCACCACGAATACCAATAGGAAAAAATATTGATAAAGCATCACCAAGCTCTTCCTCTGGAGTTTCCGGCTCACGAACTCTACTCTCTGGCGTTTCATGATGGCCAGGATTGCCAAGGGTTCCGTGCCATGCTTCCTCTAAACTACGTAAACCGCCTAAGCCAAGCCCTACACCAACTTCAAAGAGAGAATTGCCCAGATCCACGATATCGGGTTCTCGGCTCGATACTTCTCCACTCCGTGCGCGAAACTCATCCTGTTCGATGTCGCGCTGTACCTGATCCGCCGCAACATTCGGGACATCCAAACCCCTATAACCGGCGTTTGGATATCCTTTGCCGTCTCTTGCGCGTATGGCGAGATCAACATCCGACCCTTCTACTGGAAGACAAGTAGATTGGCTCTCCTCCCCCTCCATCCCCCCCGGATCCACCAACCGCACCGGATTCCCCCGCACATACGCATACACATTCACCCCATCCACCATCCCCGCCGGATCCGGCGCTGTCCAGCGGCAGAGCCACGGCGAGTAGTAGCGCGCGCCGTGGTAGTAGAGGCCGGATTCTTCGTCGCGCTCTTTGCCCGTAAAACGATAACGCTTCTTCGCATACGACCCGAACGACGACTCCCCATAAGGCCGATACTCCTCCCGGCTGATTAGCCCGCCCGTCTCGCTGACCACCACGCTCGACGAGCCCAGGTGGTCGCCCAGCTCATAGCGCACCGCCGGCTTCTGCGCGTTGAATATATCCGGCCCCAC
>NZ_QHKO01000024.1:1904-3428 GCF_003260125.1 Lujinxingia litoralis | reverse complement strand
TCGAGGTCGAGGTCGAGTTCGAGGTCGAGTACGAGGTCGAGGTCGAGGTCGAGTACGAGGTCGGGGTCGAGTTCGAGTCCGAGGTCGAGTACGAGCCCGAGGTCGAGCACGAGTTCGAGGTCGAGGTCGAGGTCGAGTTCGAGGTCGAGTACGAGGTCGAGGTCGAGGTCGAGTACGAGGTCGAGTCCGAGGTCGAGCACGAGCACGAGGTCGAGTACGAGCCCGACGCAAAACACCCCACCTCCAGCGTTTGCCGGGGGTGGGGTGTTTTAATGATCGGACGTGTTACCGAAGCCCGAGTTTATGGCGTGTAAGGCCAGGCGACGGGGGTGGGGGTGGCACCGCTGCCGGGATGGCCAAGCTGACCAGCGTTATTTCGTCCCCAGCAATACATCGTGTCGTCGGCGATGCCGCAGGTGTGTTCTTTGCCGGCAGAGATGGCGGTCCAGTCGGTGGAACCATTGTTTACGGCGGTGGGGACAGTGGTGGCGTTTCCGTTATGTCCAAGGCGTCCGTTGTCAGCACGTCCCCAACAATATGCCACCCTGTTGACCCCCTCTTGCTGGATGGCGCAGGTGTGCTCCGATCCGGTAGTGATAATGTTAACACTGGAAAGGTTTTCCACCTGATCGACAATTGGGGCAGAAGCATGGCCAAGCTGGCCTGAGCTGCCATTTCCCCAACAACGCATTCCAGAAATTTGGTTCGCTGACACATAGGCACATGAATGTGCTCCGCCTGCTGTTATTGTGGTTGTGGTATAGTTCTCATCTGAGACCGGAATGCCAACGGGACGAGGAGCACTATTACCCGAAGTGCCACCGTTCAGCTGCCCACTCGAAAAACGCCCCCAACACCACCCATTCGCCCCCTGAGCCGTCACCGCGCAGGTATGCGCATCGCCGGCGGCGACGGCCACGAAGGTGTCGATGGTGGTGCCGCCGCTGGTGATCTCCACGCGAGTGCGGTCGTCGACGGGGGTGCCGGTGCCGAGTTGTTGGGATTGATTGCGGCCCCAACAATAAAGGATGTTTTCATCATTAATTGCACAGGTATGTTCTGCGCCAGTGGTTACAACGCTCCAGTTTAATTCCGTCCCTATTTGATGAGGAGTATTGTAATTTGTCGCGTTGTTGAGTGCGGGTTCGACCTGACCATCACTATTCAACCCCCAACACCACAAACTCCCATCCTCCTTAACTCCACAGGTATGCTGCCCCCCCGCGCTCACCTGAGCCCACACGCCATCACCAGCCACTCGCGTGGGCTGGCTGCGCTGGGTGCTGGATCCGTCGCCCAGGCGACCGCTGCCGTTATTACCCCAACACCACAACGTGCCGTCGTCGAGGATGCCGCAGGAGTGCTCGGCGCCGGTGGCCACCTGCGTCCAGGTGGGGGCTTGATACGTGAATGTGTAAACCTGCTCTTCCAGGCAGTGCACCGGCTCCAGACCGGTAGCGCAGGCGTTGAGCGTGATGACCACCTCGGCCTCACCTTCGGGGAAGGCCAGCCCCTCACAGGCGA
>NZ_QHKO01000024.1:0-1893 GCF_003260125.1 Lujinxingia litoralis | reverse complement strand
CTCAGGTGAGCGCGGGGGGGCAGCATACCTGTGGAGTTAAGGAGGATGGGAGTTTGTGGTGTTGGGGATACAACACTGCCGGTCAGGTTATCTCGGCGTCCGGCAGCGCTTCATCTTACAACACTCCGCAAGATGTAAGTGAAGGGTTGAGCTGGCTGCAGGTTGCCACAGGCAGCACCCATACTTGTGGAATTACCAGCGATGAAGCGCTTTATTGCTGGGGGCTTTCCATTGATGGCCAACTCGGCACCGGCACCCCCGTCGACGACCGCACTCGCGTGGAGATCACCAGCGGCGGCACCACCATCGACACCTTCGTGGCCGTCGCCGCCGGCGATGCGCATACCTGCGCGGTGACGGCTCAGGGGGCGAATGGGTGGTGTTGGGGGAGTCCGGGGGATGGGCGGTTAGATGGAGATCCGGGGGCGAGCTCGGGGCCTGTGAAGGTTCAGGGGGCGCCAGGGGTGTCGAGTTCAACAACGTCGATTATTGCGGCAGGCGGATCACATTCCTGCGCAATGGTGGATGTTGGCTCTGAAAACCGAACTTACTGCTGGGGCAATGGTGACTCGGGCCAAAACGGCCACAATTCTGAGCCTGATGTAGCCCAGGTGAACGGTTTCACCTTTTCCCAGATCACCGCCGGTAAAGAGCACACCTGCGCCATCGCCGATGAAGTTGCTTATTGTTGGGGGCGCGCGAGTGAAGGGCGCCTGGGTCATAACCAAAATACCAACACATCGCCTACCGAAGTTAATAGCGAACTGAATGGGTGGTCTGGCATCGCTGCGGGTGGTGAGCACTCCTGCGGCATTGCCGATAACGTTATGTATTGTTGGGGACGAAATAACGCTGGTCAGCTTGGCCATCCGGGCAGCGGCGCCACCCCCACCCCCGTCGCCTGGCCCTACTCGCCATAAACTCGGGCTTCGGGAACACGTCCGATCATTAAAACACCCCACCCCCGGCAAACGCTGGAGGTGGGGTGTTTTGCGTCGACCTCGTACTCGTACTCGTACTCGTACTCGGGCTCGACCTCGACCTCGACCTCGAACTCGTGCTCGTGCTCGTACTCGGGCTCGACCTCGAACTCGTACTCGTGCTCGTGCTCGACCTCGTGCTCGGGGCGATTTGCTCTATCATGAAAACACCCCACCCCCGGCAAACGCTGGCGGTGGGGTGTTTTGCGTGATGGGCTTGCCCCGCGGCGACCATCCGGGCTAAGTCTGGGGCTCTTCATATCAACCTGACACAGCACCGGGAGGGCCCTGCCATGCCGTACTTTCGTGTGATCTTTATTGCACTCACCTTACTCGCCGTGGGTTGCGGCGGCGACGGCGTCGCGACGCCCACAGACACCGACATCACCCCCGACACCGACACCACCCCCGACGCCGACGCCGACCCGAACCTCTCCCTGACACTCACCGGCGGCGAGGAGAGCCCCTATATCATCGACGAAACCGAGGGGGTTTTGAACTTCGAGGCGGCGTGCGCCCCCCAGGGCTGCACCCTGGATGCCTGCACCCTGAGCTATGAGGGCGGCGAGGTAGTGACGCCTGTTGAGTGCGCCGAGTCGATCGAGCTCCCCACCGCCAAGCTCAACGCCGAGGGCAGCTGGACGCTCACCGTCAACGCCTCCCTCGACGAGCAAAGCACGAGCGCCTCAAAAACCTTCGATGTGCGCTACGCCTTTGAGGCCGGGCTGGAGGGGTATGAGGCCGGCGAGTCATATGCGTTTAGTCACCCGCCCACGCTGGAGAGCTTTTGCACCCGCGATGGCTGCGATCTCACCATCGCCTGCACCGACGCCGGGGGCGGCACGCTCGCCTGTGAGGGGCTGGCCTTCCCCGAAGGTGAGGCCGAGGTGGTCATCACGCTCAACGCCTGCGC
>NZ_QHKO01000023.1 GCF_003260125.1 Lujinxingia litoralis | reverse complement strand
CCGGGCACCTACAGCGCCACCGGCGCCCAGGTGAGCTCGGGCCCCGCCACCTACCGCACCACCCAGAGCAGCGTGGAGGTGCGCAGTGGCGAGAGCGCCACGCTCACGCTGACCTACCAGGTGGTGCCCGGCTCGCTTAACGTCAGCGCCACCGGCCTGCCGGCCGGCGTCTTTTTTTCCTTCACGCTCTCAGGCCCGGCCCCGGCCACAACCCTCACCTCCCACACCGGGCCCAAGCTCCTGAATGACCTCACCCCGGGCACCTACACCCTGGCTTTTGCGGAGGTTGTCCACAATGGCGAGCGCTACGCGCCACCGGGCCACACGATCTCGCTGAATGTGACCAGCAGCCAGACCGCTCAAGCCACCGCGAGCTACTCCCTGGGATTTGGAACCCTGGCACTGAACCACGCGCTCACCCCGGGGGGCTCACTGACCCTGAACATCGGCGACGGCATCAACGCCCCGCAGCAGGTGACCTTGAGCGGCTCCGGCACCCATGAGCTTACCCTGAGCACGGGAAGCTACGAGCTTACCGTGGCCAGCAACAACCTGGGGACCGACCTCTACGGCAACCCCTACCAGGTAGAAGGCGCCGACATTGGCTTCTCGATCGTCGGCGGCCAGAGCACCCAGGTCTCCCTCTCCGCGCGTAACCCCACTCTGGTGACCCGCAACGACAACCAGGGACCGGGCTCGCTGCGTGAGGTGATCGGGCGCGTCAACGCCGGCAGCGTCATCACCTTTGCCCCCTCCGTCACCCGGGTCACGACCGAGACGCGCATCCTTGTCGATAAGGAGCTCTCCCTCGTGGGCCCGGGCCCCGCTCAGCTCACGCTGACCACCACCGGCGACGATCGCCTCTTCTCATTCCTGCCCCAGGCCGATGTGCACCTCGAAAACCTGCGCATCGCCGACATTGACACCACACAGGGCTCCCCGGCCATCCACAGCAGCGGGCGCTTTAGCCTGCGCAACGTCGTGATCGAAAACAACGCCACCTCCCACGACGTCAGCGGCGGCGCGATCACCATCAGCGATGCCACCGGCGAGCTCCTGATCGAAGACTCGACCTTCCGCTACAACAACAGCAATGGCGACTTTGGAGGCGCGATCTTCAACGACCTTCATGGTCACACGCTGGTGATTCTACGCTCCAAATTTGAAGACAACTACGCCAGGTATGCCGGCGGCGCCATCAGCTCTAAAAGCAGCCTGGAAGTCGAAGATACGCTCTTCAAAGACAACTTCAGCGATTCCAACGGCGGCGCCATCAGCGTTCCCTACACGGGTATATCCACCTCCTCCTACACGCTGGTGCTGCGGCGAACCCTCTTCCAAAACAACACCGCGGAGACCCACGGTGGCGCGGTGTATGCTTCAAATAAAGCCACCGTGGAAAACGTCACCTTTGTCGACAACCACGCCAACAACTCCGGGGGCGCCTACTACCAGTTCGATAAAGATGCGACCCTGGTGCACACCACCTTCCTCAACAACAGCGCTGGCACAGGCAACGCCATCGCCTCACTCTGTGACGCCGCCACGTCCATCACTCTGGGGAGCTCGATCATCGCGGGCAACGCCAACGCTTTTACCTGTTTGCCCAGCCTGAGCACCAGAACCCTCATCGCCTCGCGGGGCCATAACTACATCCAGTCCGACGACACCGTGGATGACTTTATCGCGGATCCCACCGACCAGGTCGGCACCAGCGCCGCGCCCCTGGCCAACCCCCTCCTGCCCCTGAGCAACAACGGCGGATTCACCCATACCGCCGCCATCAACCCGGCCTTCACCACCGCGCTGACCATCACCGCGGCCTCCTGCCTCGACGCAGCCGGCCAGCCCCTGACCGAAGACCAGCGCGGCAACGCTCGCCCGGTCAACGGCATGTGCGCCCTGGGAGCCTGGGAGTTCGATCCCTCGGCCCTTCAATCGTTTGAGCCCTTCTACGGCCACGGGCTCAGCTCCCAGACCTACTTCAGCGGCATCATCTCCACCGCGCAGGGCTACTACTGGGAGCTTATCGGGGTGCGCGCCGCCGGCGCCTACCAGATCGCTGGCGAGGGCCTGATGTTCCGCCAGGTCGGCGACTACGTGCGCAGCGTGAACTTAAGCGGCACGCTCTCGGAAATCAGCGTCGACTACCGCAAAGCCTTCGCCGGCAGCGCCGCTCGCCAGATCGCCATCGCGGTCAATGGCACCGTCGTGGCCACCAGCCCCACCTTCGGAGCCAGCTCCGGTGCCGACGAGACCGTCCACACCCTGACAGCCAGCGGACTCAACTTCAGCGGTGACTACACCATCGAGATCCAAAACCTCACCCCGGCCGATGGCCAGGTGGTGATCGATAACCTCCGCTGGCACTAATGCCTCCAGCACCCAAAGCCGGAGAGCAAAACGCCTCTCCGGCTTTGGGTCCCTCTGGCCCCTGCTTCACCCCCGGCATATTAGCCACGTTCGCCCTCCCGACTTCACTCCGGGGCACGCGTCCCACGCGCGTTCCCGAGCTCCCCGATAGAAGGAGCCTCCATGCATCGCCTCCACCATCTCCTCACCCTCCTACTCCTGGGCACCCTGGCCCTGGGGTGTGGCGACAGCCCCAACGCACGACGAAACCAGGACGCCGGAGAGCACGACGGCGGTGATATCGACCACGCGACCGGCTCGCTCTCTCTGAGCCTGGAGGGCCTCCCCCCCGAGAGCCCCTGGCCCAACATTGCGCTGGTGGGCGACACCACGCTGAGCGTGCCCGAGGGCGGCATCCTCGACGCAATCCCCGTGGGCCAGTACCAGGTGGTGGCCCAGAACATGGTGCTGGATCTGGCGACTTACAACGCGCCGGTGGCAAACCTGACCATCGAGGCCGATCAGCACGTCGAGCTCACCCTGAGCTACGCGCTGCTACCGGCCAGCTGGCAGGTGATCATCGAAGGGCTCCCCGGCACGCTCACCCCTCAGGTCAACCTGAGCGGCCCGAACACCGACGTGATACTCAACGCCTCGGCGCTCTTTGATGACCTGACACCGGGCACCTACCACCTGACCCCGCAGCAGGTGAGCGACGGGACCACGACCTACCACGCCGCCGTGCGCACAGCCGCGCTGACCAGCGGCGCCAACGATCCCACCACCATCACCTACGGGCTGGCCAACGGTCAGCTTCAGGTAAGCTTCCAGGGGCTTCCCGCCGGCGTCTCGCCCACCATCACGATCAGCGGCCCGGGCGGCTACAGCGCCACGGTCAACTCCGCCACCACCCTCCAGGATCTCGTCCCGGGCATCTACGTTGTCAGCGCCGCCGATGTGACCCAGGGCGACTTAAACTATAGCGCGCCACCGCAAAGCGTTGAGGTCTTAAGCGATGCCATCGCCAGCGCGCATCTCAACTTTGGGATGGCCACCGGCCAACTCAACGTGGTGACCCAGGGACTGCCCGCCGGCGCGGCCGCCAGCGTGACCCTGACCGGCCCGGCCCCCTCCACCGCCCAGACCACCTATCCCGACGTCACCAACCTCCCGGGGCTGGCGCCCGGGCAGTACACCCTGACCTTTCATAATGTAAACGCCGGCGGGAGCTCCTATGAGCCCGCCACGCGCACCACCACCGCCTCGGTGCAGAGCGGCCAGACTACCCACCTGACCCAGACCTACGCCGCGCTCGACGGGGGGCTGGCCCTGTCCCACGACCTGCCCTCCACCGGCAGCCTCACCATCAGGGTTGCCAGCGCGGGCATCTCTCACAGCCGCCAGCTCAGCGGCCAGGGCACCGCCCACATCCCGCTGGACCCGGGCACCTGGTCCCTCAGCGTGAGCGTTAACCAGCTGGGCACCGACGCCTGGGGCAACGTCTACACCGTGGTCGGCGGCAGCCA
>NZ_QHKO01000022.1 GCF_003260125.1 Lujinxingia litoralis | reverse complement strand
CCGGGCACCTACAGCGCCACCGGCGCCCAGGTGAGCTCGGGCCCCGCCACCTACCGCACCACCCAGAGCAGCGTGGAGGTGCGCAGTGGCGAGAGCGCCACGCTCACGCTGACCTACCAGGTGGTGCCCGGCTCGCTTAACGTCAGCGCCACCGGCCTGCCGGCCGGCGTCTTTTTTTCCTTCACGCTCTCAGGCCCGGCCCCGGCCACAACCCTCACCTCCCACACCGGGCCCAAGCTCCTGAATGACCTCACCCCGGGCACCTACACCCTGGCTTTTGCGGAGGTTGTCCACAATGGCGAGCGCTACGCGCCACCGGGCCACACGATCTCGCTGAATGTGACCAGCAGCCAGACCGCTCAAGCCACCGCGAGCTACTCCCTGGGATTTGGAACCCTGGCACTGAACCACGCGCTCACCCCGGGGGGCTCACTGACCCTGAACATCGGCGACGGCATCAACGCCCCGCAGCAGGTGACCTTGAGCGGCACCGGCACCCATGAGCTCGCCCTGAACCGGGGAAGCTACGAACTCACCGTGGCCAGCAACAACCTGGGGACCGACCTCTACGGCAACGCCTACCTGGTAGACGGCGCCGACATTGGCTTCTCGATCGTCGGCGGCCAGAGCACCCAGGTCTCCCTCTCCGCACGTAACCCCACCGAGGTGACCCGCAACGACAACCAGGGACCAGGCTCGCTGCGTGAGGTGATCGATCGCGTCAACGCCGGCAGCGTCATCACCTTTGCCCCCTCCGTCACCCGGGTTACGACCGAGACGCGCATCAGCGTCGCTAAGGAGCTCTCCATCGTGGGCCCGGGCCCCGCTCAGCTCACCTTGACCACCACCGGCGACGATCGCCTCTTCTCATTCCTGCCCCAGGCTGACGTGCACCTCGAAGACCTGCGCATCGCCGACATTGACACCACACAGAGCGGCCCGGCCATCCACAGCAGCGGGCGCTTTAGCCTGCGCAACGTCGTGATCGAAAACAACGCCTCCTCCTTTAACCCCAGCGGCGGCGCCATCTCCATCATCGACGCCACCGGCGAGCTCCTGATCGAAGACTCGACCTTCCGCAACAACTCCAGCGATGCATCCGAAGGGGGCGCGATCTACAACGACCGCCATGATCATGCGCTGGTGATTCAACGCTCGCGCTTCGAAGGCAACTACGCCACTCAATCTGGCGGCGCCATCAGCTCCGACGGCGCGCTGGAGGTCGAAGATGCGATCTTCGACGACAACTACGCCGAGTGGAGCGGCGGCGCCATCCGAGCGTCCTTTGTCAACTCCCCCCATCCCCTGGTGCTGCGGCGAACGCTCTTCCACAACAACACCGCGGAGACCAGCGGCGGCGCAGTGTCTTCTGCGCAATTGACCACCGTGGAAAACGTCTCCTTTGTGGGCAACCGGGCAGGCGCCCAGGGGGGCGCCTACTACCAGTTCGATAAGAACGCGACCCTGGTGCACACCACCTTCCTCAACAACAGCGCAGACACGGGTAACGCCATCACCTCGTTCTGTGACGCCGACACCACCCTCACCCTGGGGAGCTCGATCATTGTAGGCAACGCCAACGCGTTTCATTGTGTGAGCAGCACCGCCACCATCGCCTCGCGGGGCCATAACTACATCCAGTCCGACGACACCTCGGGTGTCTTCGCCGCGGATCCCACCGACCAGATCGGCACCAGCGCCTCGCCGCTAGCCAACCCCCTTCTGGCTCTGAGTGACAACGGCGGATTCAGCCACACCGCCGCCATCAACCCGACCTTCACCACCGCGCTGACCATCGCCGAGGCCTCCTGCCTCGACGCCGCCGGCCAGCCCCTGACCGAAGATCAGCGCGGCAACACGCGCCCGGTCAGCGGCATGTGCGCCGTGGGTGCCTGGGAATTCGCCCCTTCGGCCCCCCAATCGTATGAGCCCTTCTACGGCCACGGGCTCAGCGCCCAGACCTACTTCAACGGCATCATCTCCACCGCGCAGGGCTACTACTGGGAGCTTTTCGGGGTGCGCTCGGCCGGCGCCTACCAGATTGCCGGCGAGGGCCTGATGTTCCGCCAGGTCGGCGACTACGTACGCAGCGTGAACTTAAGCGGCACGCTCTCGGAAATCAGCGTCGACTACCGCAAAGCCTACACCGGCAGCGCCGCTCGCCAGATCGCCATCGCGGTCAATGGCACCGTCGTGGCTACCAGCCCCACCTTCGGGGACAGCTCCGGTGCCGACGAGACCGTTCACACCCTGACGGCCAGCGGGCTCAACATCAGCGGTGACTACACCATCGAGATCCAAAACCTCACCCCGGCCGATGGCCAGGTGGTGATCGATAACCTCCGCTGGCACTGACGTCGAAACACGGCCCGTAACCGGGCCGCGTTTCGGCCGAAGTAACCGGAAGCCGGAGGGCAAAACGCATCTCCGGCTTTAGAGCCTCTGGCCCCTGCTTCCCCCCGTCATTTTTCCACGTTCCTCCTCACGACTTCACTCCGGGACACGCCTCACATGCGAGTTCCCGGGCTCCCCAACAGAAGGAGCCTCCATGCATCGCCTCCACTCACTCATCACCCTCGTACTCCTGGGCACGCTGGCCCTGGGGTGTGGCGACGAGCCCAACGCCCGACGAAACCACGACACCGGAGTGACAGACGCCGGTCACGACCCCGACGGCGGTCACGACCCCGACGGTGGTGACACCGACGGCGGTGATACCGACATCGGAACCGGCTCGCTCTCTCTGAGCCTGGAGGGCCTCCCCGCCGAGAGCCCCTGGCCCAACATTGCGCTGGTGGGCGACACCACGCTGAGCGTACCCGAGGGCGGCACCCTCGACGCCATCCCCGCTGGCGAATACCAGGTGGTGGCCCAGAGCATGGTGCTGGATCTGGCGACCTACAGCGCTCCGGTGGCAAACCTGACGATCGAGGCCGATCAGCATGCCGAGCTCACCCTGAGCTACGCGCTGCTGCCGGCCAGCTGGGAGGTGATCATCGAGGGGCTCCCCGACACGCTCTCCCCCCTGGTGAACCTGAGCGGCCCGAACACCGATGTGATGCTCACCGCCTCCGCGCTCTTTGATGACCTGCCCCCGGGCACCTACCAGCTCTCGCCGCAGGAAGTGAGCGACGGGACCACGACCTACCACGCGGCCGTGCGCACCGCTGCGCTGACCAGCGGCGCCAACGATCCCACCACCATCACCTACGGGCTGGCCGCCGGTGAGCTGCAGGTCAACGTCCAGGGGTTGCCCGCCGGCGTTACGCCCACCATCACCGTCAGCGGCCCCGAGGGCTACAGCGCCACGGTCAACTCCGCCACCACCCTCCAGGCGCTCGTGCCGGGCACCTACACCCTGAGCGCCGCCCCGGTTGAGGCCAATGGCGTCACCTACCAGGCCCAGCCGCAGAGCGTGGAGGTCGGCAGCTCCGCCGCCGAGGTGACCCTGAACTTCGCCGCCCTTCCCGGCGAGTTGGAGGTGGTCATCGAAGGGCTCCCCGCCGGCCTCACCCCCCTGATCACCCTCACCGCTCCGAACGGCAGCACCTCCACCTTCACCGGCGCCAACACGCTGAGCGACCTGGCTCCGGGCACCTACAGCGCCACCGGCGCCCAGGTGAGCTCGGGCCCCGCCACCTACCGCACCACCCAGAGCAGCGTGGAGGTGCGCAGTGGCGAGAGCGCCACGCTCACGCTGACCTACCAGGTGGTGCCCGGCTCGCTTAACGTCAGCGCCACCGGCCTGCCGGCCGGCGTCTTTTTTTCCTTCACGCTCTCAGGCCCGGCCCCGGCCACAACCCTCACCTCCCACACCGGGCCCAAGCTCCTGAATGACCTCACCCCGGGCACCTACACCCTGGCTTTTGCGGAGGTTGTCCACAATGGCGAGCGCTACGCGCCACCGGGCCACACGATCTCGCTGAATGTGACCAGCAGCCAGACCGCTCAAGCCACCGCGAGCTACTCCCTGGGATTTGGAACCCTGGCACTGAACCACGCGCTCACCCCGGGGGGCTCACTGACCCTGAACATCGGCGACGGCATCAACGCCCCGCAGCAGGTGACCTTGAGCGGC
>NZ_QHKO01000021.1 GCF_003260125.1 Lujinxingia litoralis | reverse complement strand
CTCCTCACCCTCCTACTCCTGGGCACCCTGGCCCTGGGGTGTGGCGACAGCCCCAACGCACGACGAAACCAGGACGCCGGAGAGCACGACGGCGGTGATATCGACCACGCGACCGGCTCGCTCTCTCTGAGCCTGGAGGGCCTCCCCCCCGAGAGCCCCTGGCCCAACATTGCGCTGGTGGGCGACACCACGCTGAGCGTGCCCGAGGGCGGCATCCTCGACGCAATCCCCGTGGGCCAGTACCAGGTGGTGGCCCAGAACATGGTGCTGGATCTGGCGACTTACAACGCGCCGGTGGCAAACCTGACCATCGAGGCCGATCAGCACGTCGAGCTCACCCTGAGCTACGCGCTGCTACCGGCCAGCTGGCAGGTGATCATCGAAGGGCTCCCCGGCACGCTCACCCCTCAGGTCAACCTGAGCGGCCCGAACACCGACGTGATACTCAACGCCTCGGCGCTCTTTGATGACCTGACACCGGGCACCTACCACCTGACCCCGCAGCAGGTGAGCGACGGGACCACGACCTACCACGCCGCCGTGCGCACAGCCGCGCTGACCAGCGGCGCCAACGATCCCACCACCATCACCTACGGGCTGGCCAACGGTCAGCTTCAGGTAAGCTTCCAGGGGCTTCCCGCCGGCGTCTCGCCCACCATCACGATCAGCGGCCCGGGCGGCTACAGCGCCACGGTCAACTCCGCCACCACCCTCCAGGATCTCGTCCCGGGCATCTACGTTGTCAGCGCCGCCGATGTGACCCAGGGCGACTTAAACTATAGCGCGCCACCGCAAAGCGTTGAGGTCTTAAGCGATGCCATCGCCAGCGCGCATCTCAACTTTGGGATGGCCACCGGCCAACTCAACGTGGTGACCCAGGGACTGCCCGCCGGCGCGGCCGCCAGCGTGACCCTGACCGGCCCGGCCCCCTCCACCGCCCAGACCACCTATCCCGACGTCACCAACCTCCCGGGGCTGGCGCCCGGGCAGTACACCCTGACCTTTCATAATGTAAACGCCGGCGGGAGCTCCTATGAGCCCGCCACGCGCACCACCACCGCCTCGGTGCAGAGCGGCCAGACTACCCACCTGACCCAGACCTACGCCGCGCTCGACGGGGGGCTGGCCCTGTCCCACGACCTGCCCTCCACCGGCAGCCTCACCATCAGGGTTGCCAGCGCGGGCATCTCTCACAGCCGCCAGCTCAGCGGCCAGGGCACCGCCCACATCCCGCTGGACCCGGGCACCTGGTCCCTCAGCGTGAGCGTTAACCAGCTGGGCACCGACGCCTGGGGCAACGTCTACACCGTGGTCGGCGGCAGCCAGACCCTGACGGTGCAGAGCGGCCAGACCACCTTCGCCACGATCAGCTCCTCGAAGCCCACCCTGGTGACCCACTCCGGCGATAGCGCCACCACCTCCGGCACGCTGCGCGAGGTGCTCGGCCGGGTCAACGCCGGCAGCGTCATCACCTTTGATCCGAGCATCACGCGCATTCAGCCCGCCAGCGCCTTTGTCATCGACGGCGACATCACCATCGAGGGCCCCGGAGCCGACCAGCTCACCCTGAGCGCGATTGGCCCCGACCGCATCTTCACCGTGCCGGGTAGCGGCTCACTCCACCTCGAAGGGCTCACCCTCGCCGACGCGTCGATCGCCGGCGATGGAGGAGCGGTCCACGCCACCGGCGCGTTCAGCGCCACGGACGTCGACTTCACCGACAACAGCGCCGGGGGTCGGGGCGGCGCGCTCTACGTGAACGATGGCGAGCCCTTTGATGTGCTGCGTCGGGTCCGCTTTACCTCCAACGCCTCCGAAGCCGACGGCGGCGCGATCTTCACGCGCATTCCCCTCGTGCTCGAAGACGCCCTCTTCAAGTCGAACTCCGCCGACGGCAACGGTGGTGCGATCTTTGCCCACCCCGGTATCGCCGACGGCAACATGGTGATCAGCCGCGCACTCTTTAACCAAAACTTCGCCGGAAGCGGCGGCGGGGGCGTGTACAGCCAGCGCGGTGCCTTCATCGCTAACACCACGTTTTACTTCAACACCTCCACCTTAAGCCCCGGCGGGGCCTGGGTGCAGTACGATGGCGAGGCCAACTTCGTGCACACCACCTTCGACGCTAACGTCGCGCTATTCGGCTACGCCATCGCCTCCTACTGCGACGACGCCACGCCAGTTTACCTGAAGAGCTCGGCGGTGATGGGCACCGAAGCCGACGCCTTCCACTGCCAGGAAACTCCCCGACCCATCGCCTCGCTGGGTCATAACTACATTCAACATGGGGGCAGCGCCTTCTCCAGGCATGCAACCGACTACGTCGGCGTCCCCGGCCTCCTGCTGGCCCGCACCCTCGACGCGCTTGCCGACAACGGCGGCTTTACCCACACCATCGCCACCCAGGCTGCTCTCGACTACACCATGAAACTTCCCGCCTCCGCCTGCACCGATGATAACGGCATGGCCGTCACCGAAGATCAGCGCGGAATGCTGCGCCCCAACGGCGGCTACTGCACGATTGGCGCCTGGGAGAACACTTCGCGCTGAGCCCCTCCAATCGCTTGTCGGCCCTCCTTTTTATGCGTCGCCCCACTGCGCGGTTGCGTGGGACGCCGGCGCGCCGGGATACCCCAAAGCCGGAAAGCAGGACACCTCTCCGGCTTTGGGTCCCTCTGGCCCTACTTAACCCCCGCATTTTACCCACGTTCGCCCTCGCGACTTCACTCCGGGACACGCGCCACATGCGCGTTCCCGGGCTCCCCCACAGAAGGAGCCTTCATGCATCGCCTCCACTTACTCCTCACCCTCCTACTCCTGGGCACCCTGGCCCTGGGGTGTGGCGACAGCCCCAACGCACGACGAAACCAGGACGCCGGAGAGCACGACGGCGGTGATATCGACCACGCGACCGGCTCGCTCTCTCTGAGCCTGGAGGGCCTCCCCCCCGAGAGCCCCTGGCCCAACATTGCGCTGGTGGGCGACACCACGCTGAGCGTGCCCGAGGGCGGCATCCTCGACGCAATCCCCGTGGGCCAGTACCAGGTGGTGGCCCAGAACATGGTGCTGGATCTGGCGACTTACAACGCGCCGGTGGCAAACCTGACCATCGAGGCCGATCAGCACGTCGAGCTCACCCTGAGCTACGCGCTGCTACCGGCCAGCTGGCAGGTGATCATCGAAGGGCTCCCCGGCACGCTCACCCCTCAGGTCAACCTGAGCGGCCCGAACACCGACGTGATACTCAACGCCTCGGCGCTCTTTGATGACCTGACACCGGGCACCTACCACCTGACCCCGCAGCAGGTGAGCGACGGGACCACGACCTACCACGCCGCCGTGCGCACAGCCGCGCTGACCAGCGGCGCCAACGATCCCACCACCATCACCTACGGGCTGGCCAACGGTCAGCTTCAGGTAAGCTTCCAGGGGCTTCCCGCCGGCGTCTCGCCCACCATCACGATCAGCGGCCCGGGCGGCTACAGCGCCACGGTCAACTCCGCCACCACCCTCCAGGATCTCGTCCCGGGCATCTACGTTGTCAGCGCCGCCGATGTGACCCAGGGCGACTTAAACTATAGCGCGCCACCGCAAAGCGTTGAGGTCTTAAGCGATGCCATCGCCAGCGCGCATCTCAACTTTGGGATGGCCACCGGCCAACTCAACGTGGTGACCCAGGGACTGCCCGCCGGCGCGGCCGCCAGCGTGACCCTGACCGGCCCGGCCCCCTCCACCGCCCAGACCACCTATCCCGACGTCACCAACCTCCCGGGGCTGGCGCCCGGGCAGTACACCCTGACCTTTCATAATGTAAACGCCGGCGGGAGCTCCTATGAGCCCGCCACGCGCACCACCACCGCCTCGGTGCAGAGCGGCCAGACTACCCACCTGACCCAGACCTACGCCGCGCTCGACGGGGGGCTGGCCCTGTCCCACGACCTGCCCTCCACCGGCAGCCTCACCATCAGGGTTGCCAGCGCGGGCATCTCTCACAGCCGCCAGCTCAGCGGCCAGGGCACCGCCCACATCCCGCTGGACCCGGGCACCTGGTCCCTCAGCGTGAGCGTTAACCAGCTGGGCACCGACGCCTGGGGCAACGTCTACACCGTGGTCGGCGGCAGCCA
>NZ_QHKO01000019.1:2509-10505 GCF_003260125.1 Lujinxingia litoralis | reverse complement strand
GAAACGTTAAGCCCGGCCTTTGAGCATGCCGTGCCAGTACATCTCGGGGAGCATGTAGGCTTTGAGGGCGTACATGCTGTAGCGCTCCTGAGCCTGGTCGAAGGGGAAGCTCTCGACGGGGTTTCCGTCGTAGTCGAATTCGGCCAGGATCAGGCGGCCGTAGCCGGTGACCAGGGGGCAGGAGGTGTAGCCGTGGTAGGCGGCCGTCAGGGGGCGGCCCTGGCGCCTGGCGAGCAGGTTTGCGACGAGGACGGGGACCTGTTTGCGGATGGCGGCGCCGGTTTTGGCGGTGGGCAGGCTGCTGGCGTCGCCGGCGGAGAAGACGTCGGGGAAGCGGGTATGCTGGAGGGTGTGGCGGTCGACCTCGACCCAACCGCCGGCGTCGGCCAGGGGGCTGGTTTTGATGAAGTCCGGCGCGCTCTGAGGCGGGGTGATATGGAGCATCTCGTAGGGGAGTTCCAGGGGGGCTTCGCCATGGAGGCTCTCAAAGACGGCGAGCTTCTCGTCGGGGCGCACCTCAATGAGGTTGCGGCCGAAGTGGGTGTGGATGTCGCGTTCGGCGACGAGTTTTTGCAGGGCCTTTTTGTACTTTTCGACGCCGAAGATTGCGCCGCCGGAGCTTACGAAGTGCACATCGGCCCGGTCGCGGAGCCCCTGTTTTTGGAGGTAGTGCTCGGAGATCCACATGATTTTTTGGGGTGCGCCGCCGCATTTGACGGTGCCTCTGGGGAAGGTGAAGAGGGCGTTGCCAGCGCGGAAGTTTTGGAGGGCCTCCCAGGTGGAGTTGACGGTGTCGTAGGCGTAGTTGGAGCAGATGCCACCCTGGCCCATGTGGCCGTCGAGGCCTTTGATCTTGTGCCAGTCGAGCTGGAGGCCGGGGGCGACGATGAGCTGGTCGTAGGAGTAGGTGCGGCCTTCGGCGGTGGTGACGCTGTGGGCGTCGGGAGCGAAGGTGGCGGCGGGCTCTTTGAGCCAGGTGACGCCGGGAGGGATCACCTCGCTCATGGGCTTGCGGGTGTGCTCGCGGGTAAATACGCCGCCGCCGACCAGGGTCCACAGGGGCTGGTAGTAGTGCCAGTCGGCGGGCTCAAGGATGGCCACGTGCAGGGGGGCGTCTCCCGAGGAGAGGCGCGCGGCGGCGGAGATGCCGGCGGCGCCGCCGCCGACGATGAGGATGTCGTAGTGGGAGGTCATCAGGGGCTCCTGTGGGGGCAAGCGTGGGAAAAGACGGTGGCGAGGCGTTTAGCCGGGGAGCTGGCGCGGAGCGTCGGCGTCGGCCAGGGCGGCACCGAAGGCGCGGGCGACTTCCAGGGCGAAGCCGAGCGCGCGGCGCACGTTCCGGGGTCGGCGGAGGTGAGGGTGGAGCCGTCCGATGGCAGCGAGGCGATGAGCTGGGAGGAGGCGCTGGATGCGTTGTACACCGACGGGGTGTTGGTGATGCATCACGGGCGTGTGGTCTACGAGCGCTACAGCGGATGTATGAGCCCGGAGCGTTTGCACGGGGCGATGTCGGTGACGAAGTCGCTGACGGGTCTGCTTGGCGAGATTCTGGTGGCCGAGGGGGCGCTCAATGAGGAGGCGTTGGTGGGGGAGTTGGTGCCGGAGCTTGAGGGGAGCGCCTTTGGTGATGCGACGCTTCGCCAGGTGATGGATATGACCAGCGCGTTGGCCTTCTCGGAGGACTACAGCGATCCGAACGCCGAGGTGTGGGCGCACGCCCGGGCCGGGAGCCCGCTGCCGCCTCCCGAGGGGTACCGCGGCCCGCGGAGCTACATGGAGTATCTGCAGGGGGTGGAGAAGCAGGGCACGCATGGGGAGGCGTTTGGTTATAAGACGGTCAACGCCGACGCGCTGGGGTGGGTGCTGGCGCGAGCCACCGGGAACTCGGTGGCGGAGCTGCTCTCGGAGCGTATCTGGAGCCGTATCGGGGCGGAGCGCGAGGCGTATTATACGGTCGACTCGGTGGGGACTCCCTTTGCCGGGGGAGGGTTTAACGCGACGCTGCGCGACCTGGGGCGTCTGGGGCAGATGCTCCTTGATGGGGGGCGCGTAGGCTCGGAGCAGGTTGTGCCGCCGCGGGCGATTGAGAGCATCCGTCAGGGGGGCGATCGCGAGGCCTTTAAAGCGGCGGGTTACGCGATGTTGGAGGGCTGGAGCTATCGCGGGATGTGGTGGGTGAGTCACGATGAGCACGGGGCGTATGCCGCTCGAGGTGTTCATGGTCAGACCCTCTGGATCGACCCTCGCGCCGATATGGTGATTGTGCGCTTTGCGTCGCATCCGCTGGCGGCCAACGCCGCCAGCGATCCGGTGGCGTTGCCGGCGTATCGGGCCGTGGCGGAGTATGTGATGGCGCATGATGAGACGCCTCTGCTGGGGCCGGAATGGGTGATTGAAGATATCGCCGGAGAAGGCATCATCGACTCAAGTCATGCGACGCTTCAGTTCTGGCGAGATGGTCGTTTTGGCGGAAGCGCCAGCTGCAACCGGGTGATGGGCAGCTATGAGAGTGAAGGTGAGCAGCTGACGATGTCGCCGGCGGGCACCACACGTAGGGCGTGTGTGCCGGCGCTGGAGAATCAGGAGCGTAAGCTTCTCAAGCTCCTGTCTCAGGTGGAGAGCTTTCGGATCGACGAGAGCGGAGCTTTGATCCTGATGACCTCGGAAGGGAGCACGATTGTGGCGCGTCGCTAAGCCTCGGCTCTTTCGTGAGTCGAACCCGGGTTGAGGTGTTTAATGAGAAACGCCCCCTGAGCGCGCTGGCGCGCTCAGGGGGCGTTTTTACGTCGGGCATATGGCGCCTTTTGTTCGTTGTGGGGGCGCGGTGCGGCGAGGGGGGGCGGGTTATTGGTGCTTCTCGGCGAGGTCGGTGTAAGGGGTGGTGTCGCCGAGGACATCTTCGACGTAGATCATGTTGATGAGCGCCATGAGGAGAACGGCCAGGGGGGTGGCGACGGTGACGCCGATGAGGCCGAAGAGGATGCCGCCGATGACCTGGGCGACGAGGGTGATGGCGGGGGGGATGGAGACGAAGCGCTTTTGAACAAGAGGGGTGAGAAAGTTTCCTTCGATGGCCTGGGCCCCCACAAAGACCAGCGCTGCCCAGAGAATGAACTCCGGGCCGACCAGAAGGGCGATGAGGGCCGCAGGGAGGAAGGAGGCGATGGATCCCAGGATAGGGACAAAGGAGAAGAGGCCGGCGATGAGGCCCAGGGTGAAGGGGAGAGGGATTCCGAGGGCCCAGAGGCCGATGGCGACAATGACAGCGACGGCCAGCATGGCGAGGAGTCGGCCGATGAGCCACCAGACCATCTGGTGGATGCAGACCGAGAGGATGGCTTCGGTTCGCCCGCGGTAGTGCATGGGAACCATGCGCACCAGGCCGCGTCTATAGACCGTGGGGTTGATGGCGATGTAGACGCCGACAACCACGACGAGAGCGGCGTTGGTGAGGAAATTGAGGCCACCTGCGAAAGCCCCACCGACCTGTCCAATGACCTCGTTGGTAAAAAGACGTGAGGGCTCTAACTCGCCGAGTTCTGTAAGGATGCGGGGGCCGATGGCGGTCTGGGCGATCCAGGCTTGAAGCTCGGCGAGTGCTTTGGGGATCATGTCGACGATGGCATCGACCTGGTTGGCGATGGCGGGGGCAACCAAGAAGCCAGCACCTCCGAGGATTGCGACGAGTAGGGTCGCGACGACCAAAAGCGCCCAGATGCCGCTCAGCGGGGTGTGCTCTATCAGGAGGTCGGTCAACCATCGCAGGAAGATGGCGAAGAGGATGGCCAGGAAGATGACCAGGATCAGGGTCTTCATCTCCCAGAGGAAGAGCAGGCCGATGGTGATGAAGACGACCATGGCCAGGATGCTTGCGGAGTGGCGGATGAAGGGGGAGAAACTCGTTTCGCGTCGTTTCTGGCCTGGTTCGGTGCGCGGCTCGGGATTGGGCGTGTCTGCGCTCATCGTGTTTGCTCCTCTGTCATCGTGGTTTCGTGGGTTTCACCTGATAACCAGACAACTCGCTGCGTATGCGATAACGTACTCACCCCGAGGTGCATCAGAAATCGGTGGGCACCACGGCGTGGCACGACAAGGCGCGTAGATGTCAGCCCCACCCACACGCGACGGAGATAAACGATGAATGAGCTGGTCTTGACCACCTTCGACTGGGTTCCCGATCTGCCTCGCGGTTATGTGCGAGATCTGCGCGTGCGCTGGGCGCTGGAAGAGGCCGCACTGCCCTACCGGGTCGAGAGCGTTCCCTTCCGCGATCGCGAGGAGGGCCATTTTGCGCACCAGCCCTTTGGCCAGGTGCCCTGGCTGAGCGATGGGGAGCTTTCGATCTTTGAGAGTGGTGCGATCCTCATGCACCTCGGCCAGAAAAGTGAGGTGTTGCTGCCGGCAGAGTATCATCGGCGCGTGGAGGTGATGGCGTGGGTCTTCGCCGCGCTGAACTCGGTGGAGATGGCGAGCCTGCCGTGGACGATTTTCGAGTTCTCCGGCTTCTCAAAAGAGACTCCGGAGTGGGAACGCCTCGACACCTTTCTTCTGGCGAGGCTCGATCATATCGAGCCGGTACTCGCTGAGCAGACCTGGCTGGCCGGGAGGTTCTCTATCGCGGATATTCTGATGGCGGATGTGTTGCGTCTGGTCGACCGCTTTGATCGGCTGGAGGGGCATCCGGCCTGCCGCGCCTATGTGGAGCGGGCTTGCGAGCGGCCGGCATTTAAGAAGGCCCTGGAGGATCAGCTGGCGCACTTTTCGGCGGCTGATTAGGTGGAGCAGGGGCTGAGACTCATTGGGCAGGGCACATGTAGAGGTCGATGTAGACCTCGTAGTCGCCTTCGGGGCAGGGGATGACATAGAGGTCGACGGGGTTGTTGCAACGGCCACCGCCTTTTCGGCTGCCCTGGCGCATGCTGGCGGCGGCCTGGCGGCTGGTGACGGGGGTGGAGCCGTCGGCGCATTGCAGGTTCATGAGGAAGGTTTGTTGTCCCTGGATCTCACAGGTTTCCACCGGGCGTTGATGGGAGGAGGTCAGGGCGGTGATGTCGCTTACGCCGCAGCCGTGACGTGCGGCGTACTGGCGAGGGGAGAGGCTTTGGAAGGGGCCTGAGGAGCAGGTGATCGGGGGAACCTCTTCACCCGGGGAGAGGCATTGCAGGTGGGAGTGAGGCATGGATGCCGCGGTGCGTTGAGGGCGGCCAGCGACGAGGTCGAGGTAGGAGCAGCTTTCCTGGTGGTTGGCGTCGCAGTTTTTCTCGATGAGCGTGAAGCCCTGCTCTTGATGCTCGATGTCGGCCATGGCGTAGAGGGCGGCGCCGGTGAGGAGGCAGGAGGTATCGCCGGGGAGCTGCTCGCAGAGCGGGGCATGTTCATCGTGAAGTTCTTCGACGGCGCGGTTGAGGTTGTCGAGCGTTTCCCCTTGAAGGAGGGGGCGGATGAGATGGGGAATGGCGCAGGCCTGGCCGTGTCCGAGATGGCAGCCCGCCAGGCTCAGTTCGACGCTGGTCGCGATGTCGATCTCGAGGTGCTCTGTGAGGGCGAGGTTGGTGGGGAGCGCGAAGAAGGCACCTTCGAAGCAGATGTCGCGGTTGCCGGCGTCGCATCCGACGGTCGCGGCGGCGATGACGCGCGCGGCGAGTATGGCGGGGTCCAGGGGGATTTCAGCTCCGGCGTTGTCGAAGAAGTAGCGGGCGACGTTGTAGGCCGTGGTGCAGTCTCCGGGGATGCTGGCCTGGCAGCTGGTTTGAAGCATGTCGATGGCGTGGAGCATCTCGTCGGGGCTGCCGCCGTCCACGAGGGTCATATGGGCGAGGAGATGGCAGGAGAAGGGGTCGTCGTTGGCACAGGCCTCACGCATGCCATCGCGCCAGGTGGGCGGTCGTTTCTGACGCGGGCGTTCAAGTAAGGTGCTCATGTCGTTGCAGAGGTCGGAACCGGAGGCGCATTGGGTGCGGGCGATTGTCTCCACCTGCTGGCAGGCCTCCTTATCGTTCAGCGCGCAGCCTCGGCGAAGGGCTGCTGCGGCGCAGGCCTGATCGTTGTTCTGACTGCGGAGCCGGCTCAGGGCGGTGCAGGCTTGAGGATCACCATAGATGCAGCCCAGGCTGTTGCCCTGCACGACCAGGTCTTGAATCAAGTCGGGTGAGGCGCTCTCGGGAAACTCCACGTCCCGGGCCAGGATTCGGCATCCGTCAGCGTCGCCTCGGTAGCAGGCAGCGCCGACCAGTCCGAACATCGCCTTGCCGGATGCGGCCGCCTCCGGGTCGACGTCGGGGTGGTGAAGGAGCGTGTTGACGGCGGCGGTGCACGCCGGGCCAAAGTTAAGGGAGCAGCCCTGCAGAAAGGCATCGTAGGCTGCGGAGCGAGCGCGCGGATCTGCGTCGGGTTCATCGGCGTCGGCATTGAACATGAGGCCGACAAGCAGGCAGCCTTCCGCGCGGCCCTCGGAGCATTGCTTTTCATAGAGGTCGAATCGGAGGTCGCGCGAGGCGTAGCGCTCAAAGACCTGGTAGGGCGCATAGCCCCGACGCTCAAGGGGGATCTCTGCATCGTCATCCCAGCTTTCGTGAGCGCAGACCGCGTCGACGTCTGCTGTCCAGCCGCGCTCAAATGCGGGGTTCATCGTCGTAGAACGCGCTGCGGTGCCGCCGGAGGCGCAGCCCACCAGGGTGAGCCATACGCCTGTCAGAATGAGGTACAAGAGAACGCCGGAGGCATTCGAGCGCGTTGAACGTGTGAGCATGGGGAGCCCCTCCTGCCAGAGTGTAGGTTGAGAGGGGAGCGTGCATGAGAGCGAACAAGGCGCATCCGGGTGTTGCGTCGACAGTAGGATGGCGCGTTCGTTGAAGAGGGGGGCGACCGGTGGTCGTGGGGGCGTCGCATTGTGCGGGGGGGCGCATGTGTGGCACAAGAGCAGGTATCAGTAACAACTCAGTCTCTCCGAGGGGGAGACACCGCTGCTGGTAATCCGGAGCGCGAACGCGAGGTTGCCGTCATGGGGACGGCGGGTTGCGGGCGTTTTGGGGGATGGGCGGGACGCGTCCTTTAGGGAAAAGGAGCGGTGCGATGTCGGAGACGAAGTTCGATACGACCTTGCAGTCCTGGATGGAGCGTAGTGCGACGCGATTGGGGCCGGTGGCGGCCAAAGTCGACGATGAGTATGCCCGTCGTGTTTTGGAGTTGAGCGTGGCGTTGCTGCTGGCGCGGCTGGGTCCGTACAGGCTGGCGGTGGTCCGATCACTGGAGGAGAACGAGAAGGCGGCGCGGGCAGCGGAGGACGTGGCGCGGGCGGAGGCGGAGGTCAAGACGAGCTACGGGCGATTGTATGCGACAGCCCAGGCTGCGTACTACACCGCGCGAGCCGATCAGACGCAGGATGATGAGCTGCTGAAGCGGCGGTTGGTGCGAGGGATGCCTCGTGCTCCCTCGGTGTTCAACAAGCTGGGAATCGATCGGGCGCGCTCGGCGATGAACACGGCGCTTCGCTACGCTGAGGGTGCGTTGGGCGTCGAATCTGCGGCGGTGGTGGAGGCTCAGCAGGTTTTCGATGGTCTGAGTACTGCGTTGGATGCTGCCGACAACCAGAAGGCCCGGGCGGTCCATACGATGCAGAGGCTTTTTCAAGCTCGTGAGCATGCGAAAAGTGCCTACATCGCTGCGCGACAGTTTGTGGATGGAGCGCTTTCTCTGGACTCTGATCGTAGTATTGGGCAACTGATGCCGGCGATCAGCGAAATGTACATGACCCGTCAAGCCTCAAGCAGTGAGCTTGGCGTTGAGGAGCCGCGAGATGAGGCTGACGTGATCGTGGGCGATCCTGTGGTCGGTCCTGTTGTGGTGGACGAGGCGACTGACTCGTGAGCCTGAGTGCGATTCTTTGCCACGACCCCTCCGGAGTGTGCCGGAGGGGTTTTTTATGGTGTGGGTTTTGGCGATGAGGATTGAATCCATGATCTCGGTAGCGAGAACGGCAGGTCAACACGTGGAGTGG
>NZ_QHKO01000019.1:0-2255 GCF_003260125.1 Lujinxingia litoralis | reverse complement strand
GGGGATCTTGGTAGCGAGAATGGCAGGTCAACGTGTGGAGTGGCGGATCATGACGATAGCGATTTAGATATTTAGATGTTTGGAGGCTTCGCGGATGCTCAGGGGAGAGAGGGTATCGGCGTGGGTGTTTAGAAAGTTGCGGACGGCGTCGGGGTTGGTGCGGGCGTATTCGCGAAGTGCCCAGCCGAAGGCTTTGCGGATAAAGAGCTCATCTTCGTGGGCCAGGTGGAGGCAGTAGGCGAAGAGTTTCCGGGGGTCGGTGTGGGATTTGAGGCGATTCTGGGCGAGCAGGGCGGCGCGGCGGATCCAGAGGTCGGGGTCGTGGAGCCAGCGGTCGAGGGTGGGCCAGGTCTGGTGGGGATGGTGGTTAAGGACGGAGCCGACGAGGTGGGTGGTGATCTCGTCGGTGAAGTCCCACCAGGCGCCGTCTCGGATGAGGCGTTCGTAGAGGGGGAGGGAGGCGGGGGTGATGAAGGGTTTGAAGCGTCTGGCGAGGCGGATGGCGATGTATTTTTCTTCGCGGTGGGGGAGTTGCCAGAGAGCTTCGATGAGGGCGACGTAGTTGTGGTGGTCGGCGAGGTGGATGTCGGGGGCGAGTGTTTTGACGATCTAGTCGCGGGGGCCGGCCTGGACGCCGTAAAAGGGCATGGATGTTTTCATGTACGCCGCCATCTTCTCGGCGTTATCGGGGTCGGCGAGTGCCTGGAGGTGTTGGGAGACGCGGCAGGCGATGGGGGTGGGGTCGAAGGGCATAGGAGGTGTGGGGAGGGGGATTGTGGAGAGGGGAGGCGCTGGCGGAATGGTGTGCGGTGGTTGAGTGCCAGCGGGGGAGGTGGCAGGGGGATGCTATCCTTACCCCCCTTCCACGAGTACGATCCCTGCCGGTAGCCGCCATTCGCCGACCGTTCCAGAGGTCCGAAACGTTAAGCCCGGCCTTTGAGCATGCCGTGCCAGTACATCTCGGGGAGCATGTAGGCTTTGAGGGCGTACATGCTGTAGCGCTCCTGAGCCTGGTCGAAGGGGAAGCTCTCGACGGGGTTTCCGTCGTAGTCGAATTCGGCCAGGATCAGGCGGCCGTAGCCGGTGACCAGGGGGCAGGAGGTGTAGCCGTGGTAGGCGGCCGTCAGGGGGCGGCCCTGGCGCCTGGCGAGCAGGTTTGCGACGAGGACGGGGACCTGTTTGCGGATGGCGGCGCCGGTTTTGGCGGTGGGCAGGCTGCTGGCGTCGCCGGCGGAGAAGACGTCGGGGAAGCGGGTATGCTGGAGGGTGTGGCGGTCGACCTCGACCCAACCGCCGGCGTCGGCCAGGGGGCTGGTTTTGATGAAGTCCGGCGCGCTCTGAGGCGGGGTGATATGGAGCATCTCGTAGGGGAGTTCCAGGGGGGCTTCGCCATGGAGGCTCTCAAAGACGGCGAGCTTCTCGTCGGGGCGCACCTCAATGAGGTTGCGGCCGAAGTGGGTGTGGATGTCGCGTTCGGCGACGAGTTTTTGCAGGGCCTTTTTGTACTTTTCGACGCCGAAGATTGCGCCGCCGGAGCTTACGAAGTGCACATCGGCCCGGTCGCGGAGCCCCTGTTTTTGGAGGTAGTGCTCGGAGATCCACATGATTTTTTGGGGTGCGCCGCCGCATTTGACGGTGCCTCTGGGGAAGGTGAAGAGGGCGTTGCCAGCGCGGAAGTTTTGGAGGGCCTCCCAGGTGGAGTTGACGGTGTCGTAGGCGTAGTTGGAGCAGATGCCACCCTGGCCCATGTGGCCGTCGAGGCCTTTGATCTTGTGCCAGTCGAGCTGGAGGCCGGGGGCGACGATGAGCTGGTCGTAGGAGTAGGTGCGGCCTTCGGCGGTGGTGACGCTGTGGGCGTCGGGAGCGAAGGTGGCGGCGGGCTCTTTGAGCCAGGTGACGCCGGGAGGGATCACCTCGCTCATGGGCTTGCGGGTGTGCTCGCGGGTAAATACGCCGCCGCCGACCAGGGTCCACAGGGGCTGGTAGTAGTGCCAGTCGGCGGGCTCAAGGATGGCCACGTGCAGGGGGGCGTCTCCCGAGGAGAGGCGCGCGGCGGCGGAGATGCCGGCGGCGCCGCCGCCGACGATGAGGATGTCGTAGTGGGAGGTCATCAGGGGCTCCTGTGGGGGCAAGCGTGGGAAAAGACGGTGGCGAGGCGTTTAGCCGGGGAGCTGGCGCGGAGCGTCGGCGTCGGCCAGGGCGGCACCGAAGGCGCGGGCGACTTCCAGGGCGAAGCCGAGCGCGCGGCGCACGTT
>NZ_QHKO01000018.1 GCF_003260125.1 Lujinxingia litoralis | reverse complement strand
CTCCTCCCCCTCCATCCCCCCCGGATCCACCAACCGCACCGGATTCCCCCGCACATACGCATACACATTCACCCCATCCACCATCCCCGCCGGATCCGGCGCTGTCCAGCGGCAGAGCCACGGCGAGTAGTAGCGCGCGCCGTGGTAGTAGAGGCCGGATTCTTCGTCGCGCTCTTTGCCCGTAAAACGATAACGCTTCTTCGCATACGACCCGAACGACGACTCCCCATAAGGCCGATACTCCTCCCGGCTGATTAGCCCGCCCGTCTCGCTGACCACCACGCTCGACGAGCCCAGGTGGTCGCCCAGCTCATAGCGCACCGCCGGCTTCTGCGCGTTGAATATATCCGGCCCCACGCGCCGACTCGCCACCCGCGAGGCATCGTCCATCACGTGCAGCTCGTTGGCCTGCGCCGGTATTCTTCCCCCCTGACAATCAAGCCACCCCTATGACAATGGTGCCTGGCCAAGCCAAACCTGTCAGAATCGGGTTGGGTGTTGGCCAGGACATCAGTTCAAGAGGGTGAGATGAGCGAAGAGTTACCGGAAGATATCAAGCGTTGGACCTCGAAGCGTCGTACCGCGCTGGTGCTGCAGATTATCCGCGGGGAGACCACGGTGAACGAGGCTGCGCGCCAGTACGACCTAAAGCCCAGCGAGATTGAGCAGTGGTACGAGACCTTCCTGGATGCGGGTGAAAACGGGCTGAAGAGCCGCCCGAAAGAAGAGATTGAGCGCAAAGATGCTCAAATCGCCAGGCTCCAGCGGTGAGTGTCAACATAGTTGCCGCCTCATCGAACTACGCACAGCCCTCCATCTCGAGCCTGGAGCGCGTGAGTTTTGAGGGGTTCAGATACACCTCAGCCGGGGACTCCCAACAGCGGACTGCACCGGTCCAACGCTGGGGATGGCGGCGTTTCGCGGCCTCGTAGACACGACGGCGCGCGGCGAGTTGGGNCGGGTGGCGAGTCGGCGAGTGGGGCCGGATATATTCAACGCGCAGAAGCCGGCGGTGCGCTATGAGCTGGGCGACCACCTGGGCTCGTCGAGCGTGGTGGTCAGCGAGACGGGCGGGCTAATCAGCCGGGAGGAGTATCGGCCTTATGGGGAGTCGTCGTTCGGGTCGTATGCGAAGAAGCGTTATCGTTTTACGGGCAAAGAGCGCGACGAAGAATCCGGCCTCTACTACCACGGCGCGCGCTACTACTCGCCGTGGCTCTGCCGCTGGACAGCGCCGGATCCGGCGGGGATGGTGGATGGGGTGAATGTGTATGCGTATGTGCGGGGGAATCCGGTGCGGTTGGTGGATCCGGGGGGGATGGAGGGGGAGGAGTTCGAAAATGCCGTACAAGCTGCGATCGAAACGGTCGATCAAGCGACCGACATTGTTTTTGAACGAGCAGAAACGATAGATGCAATGCAACAACATGCGACAGAAGCATCGGGGAAAGGGATTGAGGCAACGGGACTGATTGGAATTGAGGGGGAGACAATTCCATTGCCTTACCAAACGCAAGAACGATGGCTAGTTAGCCAGTATGATCAGTCAGAACAATTGAGAAGCCGTGAAGAGTTCGACGCGACTACAGCTCCTAGTCCTTGGCAGATAGTTGAACTGCTTGCAGAGAGCGGAAGGTCACCCATACCTTTTAAAAGGTATTTATCTGTACTTCCGTTGAGCGGACAATGGAACGACCTGCGTATATCTAATCTCCGAACTGGATCTCGTGAGCCCGAGCAAATGTTACGCGGATCTTATCACTCTCACGTTTCAGAACACGGGCAGTCGCATCCAAGCTACCCAGATCTAACGATGATGCTATTGCATACCGACCAAGCTCAGGACGCAGGCGGGGGCGTATCAGACGCAATTCAACAAAGTGTTGATATTCATTATGTGTTGACGGATGAGTATATATATCGTCTTGAGGTTTCAAGTCGCGCAGAGGACTTTTTGAGTGGAGATGGGGATATTTCGAAGCGGGTTGAGCAAATTTATCGAATGGAATTAGAGCATTTTGACGGAGACACCAACAAGGCAGTGATGGGGGTTGCTGGAGAGGTTGGAATTACGGTTTATCGTGGTCAGTCAGGGACTCGTTCAAAGGAAGGTCAATGGGTGCCATTCCGTCGAATGAATTGAGCGAAAAGTCTATAGGGAAAAGGTGTTTTGAAAATTGGTGGTGGTTTTATATGTGCGGAGTGGTGCTTGTAGTGCTGTGTGCAAGCGCATGCTCTCACATTCCAACATTATTTTTTCAAAATAGTACCGAAAGTGCAGCGATTAATGGGTTGTATAAGCAGATAACTAACGGCGACCAACACACCTGTGCGCTTCGTCATGATGGGCTGGTAGAGTGTTGGGTGTTTGAACCCGAAAAGTACGATGTAGGTCAGGCAACTCCGCCTGCGGACAAGTTTCAATCACTTAGTGCTGGTCGACTTCATACTTGTGGATTGACGATTGAAGGTTTGTTGAAATGTTGGGGAGAAAATGAACATTATCCAATCGATATTGAAAATCCATTTGGATTTGAGTCGGTTAGTGTTGGAGACTCCCACGCATGCGCACTCAGTGAGAGCGGAGAGATTAGCTGCTGGGGTAATAATGACTATGGTCAGGCAGAGGCGCCTTCGGGGCAGTTTGGGTCGGTAAGTGCGGGATGGCGTCATTCCTGTGCGATTCGTTTGAACGAAACCATAGAGTGTTGGGGAGTTTCCGACGGGGAAATGCTATGGGATTATGGGCAGACTAAACCTCCCTTTGGTAAATTTAAGGCTGTTCGTGCAGGTACATTTCATAGTTGTGCATTAGATAATAGAAATCGAATGCTTTGTTGGGGATTGAACGACGTGGGTCAGTTAAATGTGCCCGAAGATTCTCGGTTCACCGAAATTGCAATAGGATTTTTTCACACATGTGGCCTCACGACGGGAGGTTTAGTGCGCTGTTGGGGGCTTAATGAGGGTGTTCTTGATTTTAACCAGGCGGAGGCTCCTTCAGGTCAATTTAACTCGATTTCTGGTGTGTCTCATTTTCAAACATGTGGTGTCAGAGAGTCTGGCGACGTCACATGCTGGGGTCGTTTTTATGGCGATATCGATTCAATACGCCAGCGTGAGCCCGGAATAGGGCGGTTCGACTCCATCCATGTTGGGCAAAATGCCTCGTGCGCAATTGAAAGTAATACAAAACTAGGGTTTTGTTGGGGAGTGCCTTATTGGGGGTTAAATATTGCGCCGCGAGGAAGGTTGCGCGAGATCGCAATTGGAATGTCTGCGATGTGCGTTGTAGAAGAGTCGGGCCAAGTGATTTGTAGAGGAACCGATCCATGGAGCGCGGAGTCGACGACAAGACGAAAGCAGTTACATAGTGTTGTTTTGGGTGGATATCATGGGTGTGGAATATCGGAGCTAAGTCGGCAACCAGAATGTTGGAAGGTTTCTCATCTTAATTATATAGATGAAGGTCAAATGAGCGTGCCCGACTTTCGTGCCGAACGGCTAGAAACGGGATATTTTCATATATGTGCAATTAACGGGGAGTCTGAAGTCGTGTGTTGGGGGCTTAACCGTCATGGCCAAATAGAAGTTCCTGATGAAAGTTTTATGCAAATTGATGGCGGGTATACCGTCACATGTGGCGTGTTGGCGAGTGGTGAGTTGTCGTGTTGGGGGAATGAAAATATTGTAGACGGAAACGATGTGTTGACGGCTGCAGTTCCAGGTGTATTTCAAGATGTGGCAGTCGGCGCAATGCATGGCTGTGCAATTGATAGCGAAAAACGTATCCAATGCTGGGGAAGTGAGACTGGTGGAATCTTGGATTCACCCAGTGGCCAATTTATAAGTGTCGAAATTGCTCCAGAGAGCAAGTATTCTTGCGCCTTAAATGTAAGGGGCGAAGTGCATTGCTGGGGGATTGGTGAAGATGGAATGTTTGAAATGCATAATTTCATGCAAGGCCAAACACCCCGGTTTTGAAATGAGGTTAGTGTTTTATGAGATTGTTGTTTATGTTTGAAAGGATTGTTAAGCTGAATGGGTGTTTTAGATGAAAGAGCCGTTCAGTCGGCAGTTTAGTGGTTGTTTTGAATATTAAAGCCACACCTCTTATGATGCTCTCGGTTGTCCGAAATGGATTCAGTATCCAGAGGATGTGACCGGCGAGCGCAAGACATTGGTGCCCAGGTTCAACCGAGTGGGCGCTTTGGAGCGTGTTGACCTGGACGGGGTATTCTGCCCCCCTGACAATCAAGCCACCCTTATGACAATGGTGCCTGGCCAAGCCAAACCTGTCAGAATCAAGGCGGGTGTTGGCCAGGAAAAAGCACGGATCGCGGTACAGGAGCGATTCCTGGCCGGGGCGCGCTTAAAACGAGGGGAGGAACTGGATGGCGGCAAAGGCGCTGACGCGCTCGCGGGCGCCGCCGCGCAGGGCCTGGACCACCGGGATGCTCACGCCCCCGAGCAGGGTGAGCTGGCGGGTCATCGACCAGCTGAGGCGAGGCTCCACGCTCAGGAGGGTGCCGCCGGTGAGGGCTTCGAGCTGGCCGGAGCTGCGGGCCTCCCACTCGTGGCGCAGGGGGAGGGCCAGCGCCAGCCGGAGGTCGGGGAGGGTTTGCAGGTAGAGGGCCGGGTCCACTCGCAGCGTTGCCGAGCGCTGCACGCCGTCGGGGCTTTCGGGGGCCCAGATGACATCGGTTTGGAGCAAGAGATCCACGCGCCGGGCGGCCCGGGCGCCCAGCAGCAGGCCGGCGCGGGGGGCAAAGACCCCGGCGCCCGGCTGCACATCGGGGTGCAGGTACTCGCCATCGCCGCGGGTGCTCATCGGGGCGGTGGGCAGGAGCAGGCCCAGCTGGAGTTCAGCGCGAAAGGGCAGCTCCCAGAGCGTTTGCAGCGCCAGATCGGCCTGCAGGCCCACATCTCCCAGGCCCGAGGTACGCTCCCGGGCGCCGTTGGGCAGGCTCAGCCCGCGTCGGGCCAGGGGCAGGCTCAGGCCCACGCCCACCGGGCCGGGGAGTTGCACCCGGGCACCCAGCAGGAGTGTGTATTCGGAGAGCTCCGCGTGGCCCCGCTCCTCGTCGCCAAAGCGCAGGTTTCGGGTGCGGGCGCTCAGCCCCAGCTGCAGGCTCCGGGCCAGGGACCAGCGGGGCGCCTCGGCCTCTGAAGCGGGCCCGGCAAGGGGCTCGGCCCCGCTCTCCGGCGGGGCCTCGGCCTCCGCTTCAGTCCCGGTCGGGGGCGCGGCGAGCTCGGCGTTTGCCGGGGCCTCGGGCTCGGGCTCGGCCGCGCTCTCCGGGGGCGGGGTGCTCTGGAGGTGCATCGGGGGCGTGGAGCTGTGCAGCGAGCAGGCATTGGCCCGGGGGGCGGGCGCGATAACGCTGACCAGGCTCAGGGTGGCGAGCAGGACCAGGAGGGTCGAAGAGGAGGTGTACTTCATGACATCAATCCGCGCTCTCAGCGCGCTCAAAGGGGGGGAGGTCGGCCGGGGGACCCAGGGCCGGGTCGCTCAGGAAGGTCTCATCGGTGAGGCTGTGCAAAAAGGCCTTGAGGTCGTTGCGCTCCGAGTTACTGATCAGGAATCCCGGCACGAAGATGCTTTTGTTGGGGTTGCGGGAGCCGTCGCCGGCCAGGGGGCCTTGGGAGATGGTGCGACCGCCGGCGGCGTAGTGGTCGATGACGGCGTCGAGATCGGCCACGCTGCCATCGTGCATGTAGGGCGCGCGCACCGCCACGTTGCGCAGGCTCGGCGCTTTAAAGCGCCCCATGTCTTCGGGGCGGCCGGTGACCTCGTGGACCCCGGTGTTGGGCGCCGGGTAGCCGCCCTGGCCGTCGATGTTGTAGAGCCCGGTGACGTGAAAGGGCTGGCTGGAGAACGCCAGATTCTGGTGGTCGACGGCGTCGGAGAAGTTGAAGCCCCCGTGGCAGTGAAAGCACTCCAGGCGCTCCGAGAAGAAGAGCTGCATACCGCGGCGAGCGGCATCGGAGAAGTCGCTCCCATCGCCCTGGTACATGTAGCGGTCGTAGGGGCTGTCGGCCGAGATCAGGGTGCGTTCAAAGCTGGCGAGCGCGTAGGTGATGTTGCGCACCGAGATCGGCTCCGGATCGTCGGGGAAGGCCTGCTCAAAGCGCGTCTGATACCAGGGCTCGGCGGCAAAGCGCTCCAGCATCTCGTCTTCGCGCCCGGCCAGTCCCAGCTCCACCGGGTGTTCGCCAAAGAGGGGCGTGAGCGCCTGCTCTTCGAGCGTGGTGACCAGGGGGTTGGCCCAGTTGTAGGTCGGGTTCCAGGCCACGTTGGCCAGGGGCATGCTCCGCCGGGGGTGGTGTTCGCCGGTGGAGCCCAGGGCCCGGGGGAGGCGGTCGACGAACCCGTCTTCCTGGGGGTGGCAGCTCGCACAGGACTGGGTCCCATTGCCCGAGAGGCGCGTATCATAAAAGAGGGCGCGCCCCAGCTCGGCCTTCGCGGTCGTCCAGGGATTGGACTCCGGGATGCGCGGCGCCGGGAAGTGTTCCGGCACGGGGAGGCCCCCGGCCTCGGGCGCGGCGCTTTCGGCGCAGGCACCCAGGGCCGTGAGTAGGCCGAGCAGGAGCCGGGCCCCCCACCGGGGGGTGGGGGCTCCGGGGCGATCAGTTGCTTTGAAGTCGCACAAAGTTGCCGCCTTCGGGGGTGGTGTCGCCGTGGGGCAGACCCAGGACGGAGAAGATCGCGGCGCAGTCGGGATCGTTGGGGCCCGACATGCAGCCGCTGGGCGTGTTTTCGGTCTTCTGATCAAGGTTGGTCTGGCCGACCAGCTCGGCAAGGTCGAACACGATCACGTCGTCGCTCAAGGAGATGTCTTCAAACGTGACCGTGACCCGGTTTTCCCGGGCGCAGGCGGTCGCGCCGCCGCCTTCGGCGGGTTCGCACTCGGTGCTGCCCAGGTGGAATTGCCACCCGGTGGTCAGGCCGGTGGTCGCGCCTTCGATGCGCACGAACTTATAGCCGCCCAGCCAGTTCCAGAACATCCCGGTCACGTTCAGGGGGCTGGGGGCGGTGGCCGCGTCGATGTGGTTGAGCTCAAAGGGCACGCCCAGGGTCAGGCGCACGCCGGTGAGTTCCCCTTCGCCGGCGCGGCCCACCACGATGTCGCGCAGCTCCGCGGTGCCGTTCTGGCAGGCGCCGCTGGCGTCTTCAAAGTCGAGGAGCGCCAGGTTCTCGTGCTGCCAGCGGCCGTCCTGCTCCAGCGCCAGGGCCTCCCACTCGCCAGAGGCGTGCTGCACTTCGATTTCGCTGACGTAGAGGCGGAAGTCGTGGGGCTCAAAGGTGGTCGCGGTGGTGCCCAGCCCCTGGTAGCTCTGGCCGCAGGCGAAGGCTTCCTCACCGACCTGGGCGGCAAAGCGCAGGGTGACGTCCTGTTCGGCGGGGGCGTCGTCTTCGGTGGCGCCGCAGGCCAGCAGGGGCAGGGTCAGCGAGGCGCAGAGGAGGGCGTGTACGGGTTTGAGGATCATGCTCAAAGCTCCTGAATCGAGGGGGTAGGAATCGCGATCTGGATGGTTTGCGAGAGGATTTCGGCGACCTCGCGGTCGCCGAATTCGGGCGGAAGGGCGCGGAGCCGCCGGGCGAACTCCGAGAGGTCCAGGTGGACTTCCAGGGCAGGCTCGCCAGAGCTCAGGCGCTCGCGGGAGAGGGCCTGGTCGTCGTAGAGGGTCACGTCAAAGCCCAGGCTGGAGCGGAGCTCGACCGGGCTGGCGAGCAGCGCGCCGGTGTGCAGGTAAAAGCTCTCTCCCTGGGCCATGCCCTCCTGGAGGGCGGGGCTATCGGGGAGCGCCGAGTAAAAGCCCACGCGCACCCCGCAGTAGTCGCGAAGGGGCGGGTAGAGGGTGCCGGCCTCCAGGGGCGCGGCGAGTTCACCGGCGCGGGCGATGGTCCAGGCGCGGGCGCCGAGGAGGCGGTGGGGGGCTTCGGGCAGGTGCGCGGCGTGGGCCTCGGGGAGGAGCCAGCGGGTCAGGCGCGCCAGGCCCCGGGCTGGCGAGGCGTCGCAGGGGAGGAGTTCCAGGTGGTCAAAGACCAGCGCGAGCTCCCCGGGGATGGCCTCGGTGTCGGCCGCGTCGAGCTGGCTGGAAAAGCGCACCGGGAGGCTCGCGCCCTCGTCGTACTCGCTGTGCACGCAGCCCCCCGAAAGGGCCCCGAGGGTGGTTGTGAAAAGGAGGCTGTAGAGGAGGGGATAACGCACAGAGGTCTCATCGCCATGGGGGACTCATCGGTTGCCGCGCGCGGGCAACCACGGCGGTGAACATGAGGTCGTGGCGAGTCGGAAACAACCGGGCGAATTGTCGCACGCGGCGCCGCCCCCCCGGCGCTGCGTGGGGGAGGGGGCCCGGGCGTCGGAGAGGAGGGAGCGTCTCAGTGCCAGACGTAGAGTTTGAGCGCCACCGCGGTGGAGGGGAGGAGATCGACTGGCGAGGTGTTGGTGTACTCGCTGCCGTCGGCCAGCAGGATGTCGAGATCGAGCTGGTTTTCGCCAGGCTGGACCGCGGCGGTGATGTCGACCCGATCGCCCACGGTGACCGCGCCCGGGCACCAGCCGTTGCGCGGGTACTGCCAGGTGCCGGCCTGAGGCGACACCGGGTTCTGCGCGCAGTCTGCGCGCCAGGGGTTGATCGAGAAGCTCTGCGCGTTGACGAGCAGATCGTGGCGCATCGGGCAGAACTCCGCGCAGTTGAGCGTGTTGCCAAAGCTGTGCCCGGTGGTGGTCAGGTGAGCTTCGACCCGGCTGAAGGTCTCGGGCAGTTCAAAGCGCATCGCCTCAAGCTGGTCGTCCACGCTCGGGTCGGCTTCGCCCACGGTGATGTTGCGCCGGCCGATCAGGGGGATCACCTGGTCGGCCTGCTCCGCATAACCCGGGCTAAACTCAAAGCGCGCGCTCACCCGCCAGCCCTCGCCCTGGTCGTGGCCGGGCCCGACCCAGGTGTCGATGAAGCTGTGCAGGGCCCGCTCCCCGGTGAGCAGTCCGGCCAGAGGGGTGAGGTCGACGTACTGGCACATGCCCCGGCGGTAGGGGGTGATGTGGCGCAAGAGCTCGACCTCGTGCTGGTCGGCCTCGGGGGCGTCGGGGTTGAGGATTAGCCCCAGGCTGCCGGTGCGGTCCCAGTGGTCGCAGAGTCCGTTTTCGGGACACTCCAGCTCAAAGCGCAGCCCCACCTGCTGCCAGTCGCCCTGAGGAAAGGTGACCGGCGCCCGGACGCTGCGGCGGTTCTCCTCGCCAAAGTACTGGTCGACCCCGGAGAGGGCCTCCACCACGACCACGCGCTCGTCGAGGGGGGCCTCGGGGCAGGGGTACCAGGGGGCGGCGCTCTCAAAGTCGTAGAGGGGGAGTTCTTCGACGACGATCAGCGGCTCTTCGGGCGCCGGCTGCGAGCAGGACGTGAGGAGGGAGGTGGCCAGAAGCGTGGACGTGGCGAGGGGGAGCAGGAGGGGAGCGCGCATCGGGGACCTGGAGGGCCTGGGGGGAGGGTGAGTCGTGGTGCCGGGGAGCCCGCGCCACGACTCCGAAGAGCTTTGCTGCAAGCTGGCGGGCGCGTGAGCGCGCGCCCGCCAGAGGGAACTTAGAGGGGGTCGGTGGGGCGTGCGCGCAGCTGGAGCACGACCTCGCTCTGTGTGGGATCGTCGCTGACCAGTTTCAGCTGGCCCACGGCCTCCTGCTCGGTGGGCAGGGTCGCGCGCAGCTGCAGCGTACCCGACTGGGCGATGCCCAGGCTCCAGGGGAGCGCCGGGGTCTCGACCAGTTCAAAGACCCCGCCGGCGTCGTTGAGAAGCTCCACCTGGCTCAGGGTCAGCGAGCGGTTGCGGCTGCAGTTGGCGATCAAGAGTTCTTTGGTGGCGGTGGTGCCGGTGACGAACTCGCCGAAATCCACGTCGCCATCGGTCTGGATGCAGGGCGTGGGGCCGTTGGCCTGCACATCAAACACGATGTCGGGCTCCTCGGGGAGGTTGGCCAGCATTGAGATCGCCCCGGTGACGAGCTCGTCGGAGGAGGCGGTGAAGCTGAGCTCGACCTCGATCTTGTCATTATGCTGAAGGAAGGCCGGGACGGGCGGCTCGATGGCGCGCCCGCTGAACTGGGCGGCGAACTCCGGATCGCCGGTGGAGGCAAAGCCGGTGATGTTGAGCGGGTCCAGACCGCGGTTGTAGATCGTCACCCGCTGGTGTGCTGTCTGCCCGGGGGGCACCGTGCCGAAGTTGATGCGTCGGGGAGCCTCGGCCACCGGGTAGGCGCTGGTGGCCTGCAGGGGGATGATCAGCTCCGGGGTGTCGGGATCGTCGCTGCCGATGATCACCCGACCGCTGATGCCGGTGTAGAGCGTGGGGACCCAGCGCACGACCACGTCGCGGTAGGTGTTGGGCGCCAGGGTAAAGCCCTGCTCCCAGCCCTCGCCAGGGCGAAACTGGGGGACGGAGCCGCGGAGCTGGAAGTGTTCAATTCGCAGCTGGGTCACGGCCAGGGGGCTCTCCCCGGTGTTGCGGATGGTGATGATGGCGCTCTGCTCCTCGCCCAGGCGCACGTCGCTAAAGGCGATGGAGAGTGGCGAGGTGTCGAGGTTGGGCGGGCCGGCCGGGGTGGTGTCTTCGGGGCCGGTGTCTTCGGTGGCGTCGGGGCCGGTGTCTTCTTCGAGCTCCACGTCCGGGGTGGTGGCGGGGGCGGCGGTGTCGCTCCCCTTTTCACCACAGGCGCTCAGGGCGCAGCATATCAGCAGGGCAAGGGGGGCACTGGCGAGTCGGGGGGCGTACAGGTACATCGCACATCTCAGCGGTGGATCAACAGGGGTGGCGAGCGGCCCGGTGGGGCGTTAGCGCGCGGGCAAGGGAGAAGCTGCGCGGGCATCGTAGATCCAAAGCCCCGGCGGCGCCACCTGCGCCGCAGAGACTCGCCAGATGGGGGGAGTTAAGGGGGGCGTCTCCTCCACGTGGATCACGTACGCAGGGCGCCCACCGGCGTTAGAGCGCGACCCGCACCGGGGCAACGCGCTCGTTGTTGGCGTCGCCGTAGGTCCCGTCGCCGAGCTGGCCGTTGTCGTTGGCCCCCCAGCACCAGGCGTCGCCGGCGGTGGTCAGCGCGCAGCTGTGGTAGCGGCCGGCGCCCACCCGGTAGGCGTCGCTGACGCCGGACACCTCTCGCGGGGTGGCGCTCAGCGTGAGGGTGGAGGCCTGGCCCAGCTGGGCGCGTTGGTTCTGGCCCCAGCAGTACACGCGTCCGTCGATCAGCGCCGCGCAGGTATGCGTCCAGCCGGCGGCCACGTCGACGGCGGCCGCCGGCAGAGTCACCTGCTGGGCCAGCCCACTGGTAGAGGTCGTGCCCCGGCCGAGCTGCCCCTGGCTGTTGCTGCCCCAGCAGTAGACCTGCCCCTGGAGGGTCAGTGCGCAGGTGTGGTCGAAGCCGGCGCGGAGCTGGCGCGTCGCCGGCAGGTTAAAGACCTGCCGCGGGGTGGTCGCGGCCTGGGTGCCGCTGATGCCCAGCTGCTGCTTGCTGTTGATGCCCCAGCAAAACACCTGGCCGTCGGTGCGCAGCGCGCAGGCGTGCAGGTTGCCCGTGCCGACGTCGAGCACCTGATCGAAGTGTCCACCGCCCTCGGCCTGCACGGTGACCTTGTCCAGGGTGGCGGTGGTGGTGTTGCCGCCGAGCTGGCCCTGGGCGTTGTAGCCCCAGCAGCGCACCAGCCCCACCTGGGTGCGCGCGCAGCTGTGGTTGCCGCCGGCGCCCACCGCCGTGACGTTGAGCAGGTCGCTCACCGCCAGCGGCTGATACTCCCGGGCCGAGGTGCTGCCGGTGCCCAGCTGACCTTTGTCGTTTTTGCCCCAGCAGCTCACGCGCCCGTCGCTCTTGAGCGCGCAGGTATGGTCGGTGCGCGCGCTCAGGGCGGTGGCGTTGCTCATCGCGAACACCGCCGCGGTGTTGGGGCTGGGGCTGTAGGATCGGTTGCCCAGCTGGCCCAGGTCGCCCCGGCCCCAGCAGCGCACGCTGCCATCGGGGCGCAGCCCGCAGGTATGCTCCGAGCCCACCGCCAGGTCGAGAAAGCCCTGGTGGAGCACGCAGAGCTGATTTGGCGAGCAGAACTCCCCGCCGGCGCAGCTGGAGCAGGTGTAGGCGCTGCCATCCACGTGGACCTGGCCGCACTCCGCGCCCAGCTGAGCGCAGACGTCCACGCAGAGGCCTTCCTGGCAGGCCCCGAAGTCACAGCTGCCGCAGTCGATCGCCTGACCGAGCCGGGTGTGTTCGCCACACTGGAGGCCGGCCTCGTCGCAGAGATCGACGCAGACCTCCTCGCGGCATTGCTCGTTCTCCCGGCAGAGGCCGCCGCAGGGCCGCGGGTCGGTATCGGTATCCGGGTCGAGGTGCGCATCGGCCACGTCGGGGCCGCTATCGGCATCGACCTCGGCATCAGGGGCGGCGTCGGCCCCAGCGTCGGCGTCGGCGTCGGCGGCACCGGCGTCGAGCTCGTCATCGGGGCCGGCGTCCATGCCCCAGTCGGGCTCCACGCTGGCGCAGGCGCTGATGAGCAGGCCCAGGGCCGAGAGCTTTAGAAGCAGGGCGAAGAGAGGGGTGAGGTAGGCGCGTACCACGGGCAGATCCCTGGCGTGAAGAGAGGGGTGAGATCCTGGAGCTTGCATGGCTAGGTTGGTCCCCTACTACAACGGAGCGCGAGCGACATTGCAACCGATTCCGGGCCAACGCGGCTTGACGCGCTCCCCTTCGGCCGGGAGTTCGCCGGCATTGTGGCGCGCCGCCGGGCAGGTGTATGGTCCGCGGCGCCAAACACCGATGTAAGCAACGCAGCCTCGCCAATGGGTTTATGACGATGACTTCAAACAATACGACGCCCTCCCGGCCGGTGCGCTGGCAGTGGATGGTAGGGATTTTTTTGCTCGCGCTGGCCGTGTTTGCGGCCTTCAGCGGCGACCGCCTCAAAGCTCCCAGCCCCGACACCCACTTTGTGTACCTGGCCAACACCTACAATCAGATGATCGCGGCCACCGTCAGCGATGAGGCCGCCGCCCGGCGTCAGGGGCTGGAGCCCTTTGAGCTCGACCGCGAGCCCCATCATCGCAATGACTGGGCGAGTTACCGGGAGATCACGCTGAAGAGCGGGGAGGTGGTCCGGGGCAATTGGATGGAGCGGGGGCAGCACGGGCGCTTTAAGCTCTTGAGCGGCGATGAGATGGAGATCCCGCGCAGCGAGGTGCGCGGCGCCGAGCAGACCCGGCGCTACTTCGTATCTTTCCCCCCCGGGCCGGGCTTTTTGATGATGCCCCTGGCGGCGATCTGGGGCTGGGAGATCAACGATGTGTGGTTCACGCTCTTTTTTGCCGCGCTCAACGTGCTCTTGATGTTTTTGTTGCTGGAGCGCCTCTCGGGCACCGGGGTCAGCGAGCGCAGCCGCTCCGATAACCTCTGGCTCACCGGGCTCTTTGGCTTTGGGACGGTGCATTTGTGGTGCGCGGTGCTGGGGCAGGTCTGGTTCACGGCGCTGGTGATCGGCATCACGTTCACCCTGGGCTACATCTACTTTGGGCTGCACGCCCGGCGGCCTTTTTTAGCCGGGGTCTGCCTGGCGATGGCCTTTGCCACGCGCACCCCTCTGGTGTTTTCGGCGCTCTTTTTCTTTTTGATGGTGGCCTTCCCCGGGGGCCGGCTGATTCGACCCGAGCAGTATAAAGAGGGTTTTAAAAAGCTGGTGCTCTTCTGCCTCCCCTGCCTGGTGATGGGGCTGAGCCTGCTCTTTATGAACTACCTGCGCTTTGAGTCGTTTACCGAGTTCGGGCATCGCTACCTGGCCGAGGGGCGGATCGCGCGCATCGCCGAGTACGGGCTCTTCCACTGGCATTTTCTGGGCAAGAACCTCTCGGCGGCCTTTACGCTGATGCCCGAGTTGCAGACGAGCTACCCCTATGTGGTGGTGAGCCGCCACGGGATGAGTCTGCTGCTGACGACCCCGGCCTTTGCGTACCTGCTCTGGCCCCGGGAGCGACGCGACGCCGGGGAGCGCTTTTTGCACCGGGCGCTCTGGGCCACGGTGGCCGCGATCGCGATTCCGGGCTTTTTGTATCAGAACACCGGCTACGAGCAGTTTGGTTACCGCTTCAGCCTGGATTTCACCGCTTACCTCATCGTGCTCCTGGCCGTGGGGCGTCGACCGCTGACGCGCCTCTTTAAGGCCTGCGTGCTGGCGGGCTTTGCGGTCAACGCCTTTGGGGCCATCACCTTTAAGCGGATGGCCGAGTTTTACAGCAACCGCTTTTTTGTTTAGGACAGGCCCACTTAGCGGCCGTATGACCCGGCCTGTGCCAGGAGCCCCACCTTGAAGTTCAAGCTGCCGAAGCTGCCCATGCCCCCACGCCCTCAGCCCCTGCCGCCCGGGGAGCGCCCCCGGCTGCAACACCTCTTCGGGTCGTATGCCCGGGGCACCCTGGCGATGATGGGCGCGGCCTGCGGGCTGATCGCCGTGGCGACCCTGGGGCTGGAGCTGGCCTTTCCGGTGGGGCTCACCCAGGCGCTGGGGCTGCCGATCCCCTACATGAGCATGCCCCTGGGGGTGGCGACCCTGGTGCTGGGGGGGCTGATGGCGCGCCAGGACCGGCTCTACGCGCTGCCCGCGCTCTTGCTGGGGCTGCTCTACTGGGCGATGGTGGTCTTGAACTGACCCTGGCCGCCCCGCTTCTCGACGCTTGCTGATCTGACCCGGACCTGCACGGAGCCCCCATGAACGCCCCCGACCCCGAGCGCGTGGAGCGCGCCGCCCAGATCCTCTGGGACGCCCAGTTTCAGCACACCCCCTGCGCCCCGCTCAGCCAGTCGCTGGAGGGGCTCTCGGTGGCCGAGGCCTACGCCGTTCAGGACCTGGTGGGGCGCTGGCGGGGGCTGCGCCACGGCCTCGATGGTCGCGCGCCGGCCCGGCTGGTGGGCCATAAAATCGGGCTGACCAGCGAGGCGATCCAGAGCTGGCTCCAGGTCACGGAGCCCGATTTTGGGTTGCTGCTCAGCGATATGATCGTGGACGACGCCGGGGTCGCCTCGACCTCCCGGCTGCTGCAGCCCCGGGCCGAGGCCGAGGTGGCCTTTGTGCTGGGCCGCGATCTGAGCGGCCCCGGCGTGAGCGTGGCCCAGGTGGTCCACGCCACCGATTACGCGCTGGCAGCCATCGAGATCATCGACTCGCGCATCGCCGACTGGAAGATCACCTACGAGGACACCATCGCCGACAACGCCTCCAGCGGGCTCTTCGTGCTGGGGGGGAGCCCCCGGCGCCTGGACCAGCTCGATTTGCGCACCTGCGGCATGGCCCTGCGCAAAAACGGCCGGGTGGTCTCCACCGGGGCCGGGGCGGCGTGTCTGGGGCATCCGCTCAACGCGGTGGCCTGGCTGGCCAATAAGCTCGGCGAGTTTGGGCAGGGGCTAAAAGCCGGCCAGGTGATCTTAAGCGGCGCCCTGGGGCCGGTCTGTCAGGTGGCCCGGGGCGATTTTCTGGAGGCCGAGATCTCGGGGCTGGGTCGGGTGAGCGTGCGTTTTGGGGAGTGACACCATGGCAAAGGTAAAGGTCGCGATTCTGGGGTCGGGCAACATCGGCACCGACCTGATGATCAAGCTGCAGCGCTCGGCGGTGCTGGAGCTGGCGATGCTGGTGGGCATCGACGAAGACTCCGAGGGGCTTAGGCGCGCCCGGGAGCTGGGCGTGGCGACGACCCACCGGGGGTTGGCGGGGCTGATGGAGGACGCCTGCTTTGCGGAGGTGGCGCTGGTCTTCGACGCCACCAGCGCCCGGGCTCACACCGAGCACGCCCCAACGCTGGCGGCGGCCGGCAAAAGGGTGGTCGATCTGACCCCGGCGGCCGTCGGCCCCTATGTGGTGCCGGTGTGCAACCTGGAGGAGCATCGCCAGGCGCCCAACGTCAACATGGTGACCTGCGGGGGCCAGGCGACCATCCCGGTGGTCTGGGCGGTGAGTCAGGTGGCGAAGGTGGAGTACGCCGAGATCGTCGCCGCCATCGCCAGCCGCTCCGCCGGCCTGGGCACCCGCGCCAACATCGATGAGTTTACGGTGACCACCTCGCGGGCCATCGAGGAGGTGGGGGGAGCCCGGCGGGGCAAGGCCATCATCATCCTCAACCCGGCCGAGCCGCCGTTGATCATGCGGGACACCGTGCACGTGTTCTCGGCGCTGGCCGATACCGAGGCCATCCGAAGCTCGGTGATGGCGGTGGTCGAGAAGGTCGCCGCCTACGTGCCGGGGTATCGCCTGGTGCGCGAGCCGATCTTTGAGATCTTTGATGAGGCTAACCCGCTGCGCATCCCGGGGCAGGCGCCCTTAACCGGCGTCAAGACCACCGTGCTCCTGGAAGTGGAGGGCGCCGGCGACTTTCTGCCGGCCTACGCCGGAAACCTCGACATCATGACGGCCGCCGCCCTGAAGATGGGCGAGCTCCTGGTGAGCTGAGCCATGCCTCCCCCTGGCAAGAGCAGGACTGGAGATTCGCTATGACGACGTCAACGCCCCTGAATAAAATCATCGTCAACGACTGCACGCTGCGCGACGGGATGCACGCGCTGGGCCACCAGTATTCGGTGGCGCAGATGGTGGCGATCGCCGGCAAACTCGATGAGGCCCGGGTCGACATCGTGGAGGTGAGCCACGGCGACGGGTTGCAGGGGAACTCGTTTAACTACGGGTTTTCGGCCCATAGCGAGCGGGAGTACATCGAGGCGGTGCGCGCCGAGCTCAAGCACGCCAGGCTGGCGGCGCTCCTGTTGCCGGGGATTGGCACCCGCGCCGACATCGATGAGGCCCGGGCCATGGGCGTCGATACGATCCGCGTGGCCACCCACTGCACCGAGGCCGATGTGGCGCGCCAGCATATCGAGCACGGGCGCAGGCTGGGGCTCGATACGGTGGGATTTTTGATGATGGCGCATATGACGCCCACCGCCGAGCTGGTCCGTCAGGCGAAGCTGATGGAGAGCTACGGGGCGCATTGTGTGTACGTGACCGACTCGGCCGGCGCGCTCCTGATGGAGGAGACCCGCGAGAAGGTCGGGGCGCTGCGCGACGCGCTGGACTGCCAGGTGGGCTTTCATAACCACAACAACCTGGGGCTGGGCGTGGCCAATACGATCGTGGCGATCGAGGCCGGCGCCGACCGCGTCGATGGCTCGGTGGCGGGCATGGGCGCCGGCGCCGGCAACTGCCCGCTGGAGGTCTTGATCGCCGTGTGTGAGCGCATGGGGCTGGAGACCGGCGTGGCGCTTTACCCGCTGATCGACTGCGCCGATCAGATCGTGCGGCCTTTGCAGCGCCGCCCGGTCCAGACCGACGGCAACGCCCTGATGCTGGGGTATGCCGGGGTGTACTCCTCGTTTTTGCTCCATACCGAGCGGGCCGCCGAGCGCTTTGGCGTCGACCCGCGCGACATTCTGGTGGAGCTGGGCCGCCGCGGCATGGTCGGCGGCCAGGAAGATATGATTCTGGACGTGGCGCTGGAGCTCGCCGCGCGATCCGCAGACTAAGTCTTTTCTTTTGCACACTCATTTCCCCCTCAGCATTCAGGACGCGATATGGCGCTTAGTGAAGAGACGATTGAAGCGTTGGCCGAGAAGGTCGACGAGGCCGCCCGCACGACCACCCCGCTTACGATGCTCACCGCGGAGCTCCCGGAGCTGACGCTGGATGAGGCCTACACGATTCAGCGGGCCTCCATCGCCCGGCGCCTGGAGCGTGGGGAGCGCCTGGTGGGCATGAAGATGGGGCTGACCAGCCGCGCCAAGATGGAGCAGATGGGCGTGCATGAGCCGATCTACGGGCATCTGACGAGCTCCATGACGCTCTCCGATGGAGCGACGATTGCGCACGGCGACTACTGCCATCCCCGCGTGGAGCCGGAGATCGCGTTTATCATGGGGGCCGATATCGCCGGCACCCCCACCCCCCGGGAGGCCCTGGCCGCGGTGAGCGGGGTCTGCGGGGCGCTGGAGGTGATCGACAGCCGCTATAAAGACTTTAAGTTCACGCTGATCGACGTGGTGGCCGATAACGCCTCCTCCACCGGCTACGTGCTCGGCACCCGGGTGCGCCCGGCCTCGGAGCTCGATCTGGGCAACCTGGGCATGGTCATGAGCGTCAACGGCCAGGTGGTGGAAACGGGCTCCTCGGCGGCCATTCTGGAGCACCCGGCCCGCTCGCTGGCCGCGCTCATCACCATGCTCCACGCCCGTGGCGAGGGGCTGAAGAAAGGTCAGGTGGTGCTTGCGGGAGGGGCGACCAAAGCGGTGGCGCTTAAGCCGGGCGACCAGGTGACCCTGGAGGTGGAGGGGCTGGGGCGAGTGGCGCTGGGCGTGGCGGGTTGAGGGGCTGAGCGCGCCTGTATAAAAGCCCGCAGCGCGTGTGCGCTGCGGGCTTTTTTGTGCTCGTCGAAAGAGAGCGCGGTGAGCGAGCCGAGCCTCAGTCGGCGTCGCGGTAGCAGTCGTCCCGGGAGGGGAAGAGCTGCTCGGCGCTCCCATGATCGAAGGCGGATGCTGCGAACTCTTCAGCCAGCGAGGGGGGAATGCGGAAGCTCGTGCCGGGGCCGGTGAAGTATTCGGCGGCGATTTCTTCGGGGAAAAGCACAAAGATAGAGACCCAGCCCTCCTGGTTGTCTCGCGCATCCATGAACACCGCGAAGGCGTCATCTCTTGATAGCGCGGCCGGGAGCTGGGGTTGGCGCTCATCTACGCCTTCATAAATGCTTAAAATGGTCGTGAGTGCCCATTGTGCATCGACTCGGTAGGCGTCGATGGTTAGCCGGTCCGGACCACGCATGGTGTTGACAACACTATGAAGCTTGCACTGAGGGTGTTCTGGGGATGTGGCGGGTGGTTGGGGCTCGACGTTATCTGCAACGGGCGCCGGCTCCTCTGGCGCGTGATTAAAGCACCCACGCGCGTCGCTTATCATGCCATCCGGGCAGATGGTTTCGTGCCAAAAGGCTCCCTCGAAGTTTGTGTCTTCGTCGATAAGCGCATCTTCAAAGTTTGCATAAGAAAGCGTGGTTCCTTGCAAGTTGGTGCCACGAAGATCCGCGCCCTGGAATGATACTCCTTTAAAGTTATTTCGGCGAAGATTGAGCCCGGAGAGGTCCATGCCAGCCATGGTGGGGCTGTTGAGTACCATGTATTGAACACCTCCACGTTCTCGAAGCTCGTCTTCCGTGGGAAGCGTGCGGTCTATTCCGGCGGCAAAGGATGCGTCCAGAAGACCGTAGCGGTGCATGAGCAGCCGGAATTCGTCGAGGACCGAGCCTGTCTCCTCGTTTTCAACGTAGCCAACCTGGATGTCGATCAGCCGACCCCGCTCGAAAATATAGACGGCGGGCACTCCGGATTGGTGTAAGGGCTGCCGAAGCTCAAAAGGAAGTACGGAGGGGGTGTTGGATATTTGAAGTCGATCCCGAAGCTCGTCGCCTACATCCTCTTGAACGAGAAACTCATTGAGGTGGTGTGCAAACTTTCTGCTGGCACCGCAGCCATCGGAGGTGAGCACCAGGACATGAATATTCTTGATGTCGGTTTGATGCGAGGGTGTGGCAGATGTTTCAGACGTGGCGCCGGTGATTGTACTTTTTTCAGCAAGGGCGTCGGCGGTGTCGACCGGGGCTGGCGAGTGGGTGCAGGCCGGGGCGGTGCCAGACATTATGAGGGCCAGTGCGGCCGCTACCAGAGAGGCTCGTTTCATGGAAAGCGCCTGTGTTTGGAGTCCGGGTGAAGGCTGTGGAGAGCCGAAGGGGGGGCTTAGAGGGGCGATTTAGCCGCCCAGACAATCCCCAACCTCCCCGCTGCGCACCGAGCCGTCGACGCAGGTCACCTCGCGCAGCACCACGCCCTGGAGGGTGAGGCCCTCGGTGCGGGCGCCCTCAAAGCTGGTGTGGCTGATCAAGGTGTGGGCCAGGTGGGCGTGGCTCAGGTCGGCGCCGGAGAAGTCGCTGCCGGAGATCGCGCCGTGGGTGATGCGCAGGCCCCGCAGGTCTTGATCGCGCATCTGCAGCGAGGACCAGAACTTGCCCAGGGTCAGCCCCCGCGCCAGATCGGAGCCTTCGACAAAGTCTGCCGCGGCGATCACCGGGGCGCTCGGGCCCGGCGTCACCAGGGCGTTGCGCGCCAGAAAGTGCGCCATCGTCGCATCCACCGGCTCGGTGAGCGCCGGGTACACATCGCGCCAGTCGCCCTTCTCGAAGACCACAAAGGAGGAGGCCGGCAGTCCCCGGAGCAGGGCGTCGGCGTAGTTGCCGAGCGTGGCGAAGCTGTGGTCGACGTAGATCGGGAGGTCCTCGGGTAGCTCCAGCGCGTTGAGCACCCCGTTGTACATCGGCGCGCTCATGCAGCCCTCCAGGTGCTGGTAGACCACAAAACGCTCGCCAGACTGGAGCAGCGCCTCAAAACGCTCCGGGGTGAGGGTGGGCCAGTCGGCCAGCTCGGGGGAGCCCTGGGGTGGGTCGCTCTGGGCCTTGAGGCGCAGCGCGCCCAGCTGCAGGCGAATGCCCGGCCCGCCCATTGCGACCAGGGGCTCGATCGCTCCGGCGCCCACCTCGGGCATCGGGATGAAGAGCTCGTTGATCTCGCTTAAGTGGGCGCTGTGCCCGCGAAAGAGCCAGACCCGCAGCCCCGGGGTCTCCAGCACCTGGCGCATGGAGGGGCCGCCCGGAAAGAGGGGGGGCTCCAGGCGCTGCATCTGCGCGGGGTCCAGCGCGTAGGAGGCCAGCACCTCCAGGGCCCGGGCGCCGCTGATCTCCTCGACCTCGGTGCGCTCAAAAGGCCCCAGTCCCCGCTCAATCCCCCGGCCAAATGCCTCCCTCGCCGCGCTCAGATCGCCGTAGACCAGGCCTGTTGTGGACTGCACCTGACCCGGGTCTGCCTTGTCTGCGCCCGGAGGCGGCGAGTGGGTGGGGGCTGAGGCGCATCCCGCGCTGGTCAGGGCCAGGGTTGTGATCATCAAAAGGCGTCGCAGCGTAAAGCGAGGCATGGGTTCCCTCTTTCGGGGGTTGGTGGAGCGCGGGTAATTTCGCATATCCCGGGAGAAAGTACAGAGGGGAATGGGTGCAGAAGTCCGGCCGGAGGGCTCGACCCGGGGCTCTGCAGGTGCATCATAAAAAACGCCCTCCCGAAAGGGGGAGGGCGATGAGGGCGGGGGATGGCCAGCGGGCTCAGGCCTGGGTGGGCTCCGGGGGAACTGAGGAGCGGGCGGGGGCGCTGGTGGTATGGTAGAGCGAGCCGACGGCCGGCATCAGCTGCCGCAGGCTCTCATCGTCTTCCAGGGCCAGGGCGGCTTCGACGATCTGGCGCGCGGCGGTGTAGGCCTGGCGGGCCTGCTGCCGGGCCTCGAAGATGAGCTGGGTGGCGCGCACGGCCTGGGCCTTTTCGCGGTCGGTGCGGGTCAGGGCCTGGTCCAGGTGGTCCAGGGCCTGGAGGGCTTCGGTGAGGGCCGGGTCGTCGACGCCCAGGGCGTCGGTGGCGTAGATCAGGGCGCCCTTCATGTGGGAGCGGGCGCGGTCGACGCCCAGCGACGAGAAGACCGAGGGGCTCAGGGGCAGGCCGCGCTCCAGGCGGCGCTTAAGCAGGGTTTCGTCGACGCCGGGGGCGGCCCGGGCGCTGAAGTAGCGGCTCTGAGCGGTGGCCCAGAGGCGGAGGTAGGCCTGGTCGATCCGGTCCTCGGCGCGGGCGATCTCTTCGGCGGCGCGGGCGGCGTCTTCCCCCTCGGCGGCCACCCGGTCAATGGCCTGACGGTAGGGCGGGAGGCTGTGCTCCAGAAGCTCCACGGCCAGCTTCAGGGCCGGGCCGGCAAAGGGGTGGGTGCTCTCGGCGCTGACCGAACGCAGGCGCTCGGCGCTGCGCTCCATCCAGGACCGTAGCGTGATATCGAATTTGGTTTCCGACATACCATCTCCTTTAGAAGGGGTGCGGCCCTACGGCTTAAAAAGGCAGCTGTTCCAGCCCCCCTGTGGGGTATCAGGAACGATTAAGTTTTGGGTGGAGAGGGTAGAGTGCCACAGGTGGCTGTGAGCTGCCAGGGGGAGAGGTGCGCGGGGAAAAGAGGGTGGCCGAAGGGCAAAAGATAGCACGGACTATCAAACGCGCGGCGAGGGGGGCGGGATAGGGTGGGTATCGTCGCCGCCTGGGAGCGACACACAACCCCTGTCTACGAGGAGACATCATGAGCCTTGAATTCTGTCGAAAAGAAGAGCTCGCCCGCACCCTGATCGGCCTGGAGATTCGCAGCAGTCACGCCACCGCCTGGGAGGATATTCCGGCGTTCTGGGAGCGGGTGATGGCGGAGAATCTGCTCGCGGAGCTAGGTGATGTGAGCACGATCTATGCGGTGTACACCGACTACGCCGGCGACTGGCAGGCGCCCTACACGATGGTGCTGGCGGTGGCGTGCGACGCCGAGCGAGAGGTGCCCGAGGGGATGCGCCGGGTGCAGGTTCCGGCGCAGAACTGGGCCAGTGCGACCTTGCCTGACGTGACGCCCCAGGCGGTGTGGGCGGGGTGGACCGAGGTCTGGGAGCGCTGGGAGGATCGCGACCGGCGCAGCTACGAGGTCGACCTGGAGATCTACCGCTTCGGGGGGGAGGCCCCGCAGGTGGAGCTGCAGATCGGCCTGGAGGAGGGGGCTTAAAGGTGCGCGGAGGCGGGTTGGAGGCGCGCCCAGACCTCGGTCAAAAGGTCTTCGGGGGGGGTGTGGGCGGGGTGGTTGAGGTAGCGCTCGATGAGCGGCTCGGCGACGGGTTCGTAGCCGCTGGAGGGGAGCCAGTGGCCGATCAGGCGCAGGTAGGTTTTATACAGGGTCTCGTAGGGCCCACGATGCACCACCACCGCAAAGGTCCCCCCCGGAAGCTCCGAGGCGACGTACTCCCCGGTGCCCTGCAACTGGCCACGATGCACCACGCAGGCGTCGGAGCGCAGCTGTTCGGCGGCGGTGATCTCGGGATCGTCGTGGTAGGCGCCGCAAAGCTCGATGGCCTCGGGGTCGAGGCCGCGCTCCAGCGCCCAGGCCAGGAGGCGATTAAAGGCCGGCCCGATCTCAAGGTAGGGGCCCCAGTGGCGTAGCATGATCACCGGGGTGGCGGGGCGCTCTCGCAGCTCTACGTCGAGGGGGGCCTCGGGGAGGGTCGGTCGGAGCTCGGAGCTCAGGCGGCGGTCGTAGTGCGGGGGTAGCGCTTCACGAAGCTGGGAGGGGGTGAGGTCGAAGTGGCTCTTGAAGGCGCGTGTGAAGGCCTCGTGGGAGCCGTAGCCGGCGTCGACGGCGATGCGCAGCAGGGGGCGCTCGCTGCGCCGCACCTGGATGGCCGCGCGTTCCAGGCGCAGGCGGCGCAGGTGCTCGGCAACCGATTCACCGAACATGCCCCGAAACACCCGGTGGAAGTGGTGTTTGGACATTGCCGCGACCCCGGCGAGCGTGTCGGGAGCGAGGTCGTCGTCGAGGTGGGCGGTGATGTAGGCCTGCAGGTTGGCCATGCGGGTGAGGTAATCCTCGGTGGTGGTGTGACGCAGGCCGGGGATGCGCTGCGGGGTGGTGAATTCGGAGGTCATGGGAGAGCCGGGGGGGGGAGGGAGGTGGAGTGTGTTGGGGGGAGGAGGGGAAGGCGCTTCAGTCGCCGAGGCAGTCTCTTACATCGTCGCTGCACGCCAAACCATCGATGCAGGTGACGTGGCGGAAGGGAGAATGGCAGGTCGAGGCGTGGAGTAGCGGATCTTGGTAGCGAGAACGCCCGGTCGAGGCGTGGAGTAGCGGATCTTGGTAGCGAGAACGCCCGGTCGAGGCGTGGAGTCGTGGATCTTGGTAGCGAGAACGCCCGGTCGAGGCGTGGAGTCGTGGATCTAGGTGGGGAGAATACCAGCTGGAGAGGTCCAGTCGCGGACCTTTCCGGCGAGAAGTGATGTTAAGGAGGCCAAAGTGCATTTCTTGCTGGCGAGAATTGCATATTGGGCTGTGATGTCAGGGAAGGATGTGGACCTTGTCGAACCCTCGGTCCGTCAGATGGTTCGGTCATGTTCCGGTCGCTTATGTCCCGTTCGCCTATGCCCGCACGCTCCCCGGTCCCTAAAATAGAGAGGTAGTTGCGGCAAGGTAAATTGCGCAAAGGCGCATAAGCACTGGACCTTGTCGAACCCCCGGTCGGTCAGGCTGGTCGGTCAGGCCGGGGACTGGCGCTTGAGGGTGACCTCATGGAGCGTGCCTTGACCGGACTCAAAGGCGGTGGCGTTGGCGAGGGTGATGCGGGCGATATTGCTGAGAGCTTCGCGGGTGAAGAAGCCCTGGTGACCGGTGATCAGCACGTTGGGGAAGGTGAGGAGGCGAGCGAAGAGGTCATCGTGGATGATTTGCTCGGACTGGTCTTCGAAGAAGAGGGCTTCTTCCTCTTCGTAGACGTCGAGCCCCAGGTAGCCGATGGTCTCGTTTTTGAGTCCCTGGATGACGGCGCGGGTGTCGACGATGGCGCCGCGGCTGGTGTTGATGAGCATTACGCCCGGGCGCATCTGCTCCAGGGCCTCGGCGTTGATCAGGTGGTGGGTCTCGGGGGTCAGCGGGCAGTGCAGGCTGATGATGTGGGAGGCGCCCAGGAGGGTGGGGAGGTCGACGTAGTCGACGCCCAGCTCTTTGCAGGCGTCGTTGGGGTAGGGATCGTAGGCCAGGAGTCGGCAGCCGAATCCGCTGAGGAGGCTGGCGAACGCGGTGCCGATGGTGCCGGTGCCGATGATGCCGACGGTTTTCTGGTGCAGGTCGAATCCGATCAAGCCTTCCAGCGAAAAGTTATGCTCGCGCACCCGGTTGAACGCGCGGTGGGTCTGGCGGTTGAGGGTCAGGATCAGGGCCAGGGTGTGTTCGGCGACGGCGTGGGGGGAGTAGGCGGGCACGCGGGCCACGGTGAGGCCCTGGCGGGTGGCTGCGGCCAGGTCGACGTGGTTGAAGCCCGCGGAGCGCAGGAGGATGAGTTTGACGCCCCGGGCGGCCAGCTCGCGCAGGGTGTCCTCGTCGAGCTGGTCGTTGACGAAGGCGCAGACCGCGTCGGCGCCCTCGGCCAGCGAGGCGGTTTCGGCGTTGAGGCGAGGCTCCAGGTAGCGGAGGGTGTGTCGGTCGTTGGTGTTGGTGCGGTCGAAGAAGGTTCGGTCGTAGTGTTTGGCGCTAAAGATGGTGATGTTCATCGTCGGGGGCTCGCGAAAAGGGGTTGCGGTGAGGAGAACAGGAGGGGGGGCAATCAGCCGCTCAGGTACAGGACGAGCAGGCCCCCCAGTAGCAGATAGAGGGCGCAGGCGCCCAGGGTACGGCGCAGCACCTCGCCCTCGTGTGTGGCGATGCCCACGGTGGCACAGCCGGCGATGATGTTGTGGGGAGCGATGGTGTTTCCCACGGCGGCGCCCACGCCCTGAGCGCCGATCAGGCGTAGCGGGTCCAGGCCGAGGCGTTCGGCCGTGGCGAGCTGAAAGTCGGTAAAGAGGATGTTGGAGGCCGTGGCCGAGCCGGTCACAAAGGTGCCCAGCGTGCCGACCACCGGGGCAAAGAGCGGCCAGGCAGCGCCGGTTCTGGCGGCGGCTTCGGCCAGGGCGTCGATCATCTCTGCGTGCACCATGAGCCGGGAGATGCTGAGCATGGCGACCAGCGCCAGGGTGACCGGGGCCACCATCTTCAGCGCTCCCAGAGCCGCGCGGCCGGCCTCCCGGGCCGATGTCCGCTGAAGGCGCGCGCCGATGAGAAACCCCAGGATGAGGAGGGTGCCCGGGTGAAAGAGGGGCTCAAAACGCCCCTCAAAATTCTCGAAGAGCTGCCAGGACACAGCGACCGAGCGCAGCAGTGACTCAAGCGGGCCTATGAGCCGGGTAAGAAGGACCAGGGCGATGACGACGAGGTATGGCGAGAGGGCCCGGCCCAGGGGCAGTGCCGGGCTGGTCTGGGGTTCATCGTCTGTGGTGGCTGGCGAGGTGGGGGGGAGGCGGCGGCCGCTGAGTTTGAGGGCGGCGATAAAGCCGGCGCCGCCGACCACGGCGCCGGCCATGGTTGGTAGCTCCGGGCCGATGACGTGGGCGATGAGCCACATGGGCACAAGAAACCCGGTGGCCGCGAGCAGAAACCAGCCGAGCAGTGCGCGGCGGCTGACCGGGTGCGCATCGTGGGGCGGGCCGCGGCGGTGAACGCGCCAGAGCACCAGGGCCAGCATCGCGCCGCCCACCAGCGCGTGAACGTCTGAGGTGACCCGGGCGATGTCGAGCCCGCTGAAGCCGCTGGCGGCGATCTGCACCAGGACGGGCGTGCCGACCGCGCCAAAAGACACCCCGACGGCGTGGCCGAGTAACGTGATGGTGACGGCCTGAACCGGCTTAAAGCCAAAGCCCACGAGAAAGGGCGCGGCCAGGGCGACCGGGGTGCCAAAGCCGGCGGCGCCCTCCAGAAAGAGCGCAAAAAACCAGGCGATGAGGATGGCCAGCAGGCGCGGATCGTCGGTGAGTCGGCCCAGCTGGTCGCGCAGCGTCTCGATGGCTCCGGTCTGCATCTGCAGCCGGTGGATGCAGAGCGCGCCGAGGATGATCCACAGGATGGTGCCGGCGGTGAAGGTGGCCTCGGCCAGGGAGCCCACCAGCCCGTAGGTCAGCGGGGCGCTGGCGAGGGAGGGGAAGCCGAAGTGCAGGAGGGTGAGCGCGAGGGTGAGGAGCAGCCCGAAGGCGCCGGCGGTGGTCGCCGAGCGTTTGAAGACGACCATCGCCACCAGGATCAGCAGGATGGGTGATGCCGCCAAAAGTGCTTCGAGCCACCAGAGCATGCTCAAGATCATCGCGTCGAGAGAGTGGGAGTATGCCGCGATGGTAGTTCTGATAGGCAGAGAATCAACGTTAAAATCAAGGGTGCCGATGCATCGTTGTGAGGGGGGCAGAGCTCCAGGCCGCTCAGCGGATCTCGTCGAGGGAGTAGATGATGATCACGCGGTAGATGCTCCAGGCGTCGTCGGGGTGCTGGTAGGGGGCAGCGATGACGGTGGCGCGCAGCAGGCGCGCGGTGACGATTTCTTCGGGGATGGGGAAGGCGTCCAGGTCGTCGGTGGTCAGCGTCCAAGAGCGCACGGTGGAGTCCAGGTTTTTGACCATGGCGTTGATTACACGCCGGCGGGCCAGGTGAGGCGTAGAGTTACCATCGATGATGGCCTGGGAGAGGAGGGTGGCGGCCTGCTGGTAGTTTTCGGAGTCGAAGATCGGGCGGTTTCCAGCGGCCTGGCGAGCGGAGTTGATGGTGTGGAGCGCGCGCTCAACGAGCTCCTGACCGCTGAGATCAGGGACGCGGTTGTAGCCGGCGATCATCAGGTTGGTAACGCTCGTTCCGCGAACCGAGGCCAGAGCGAGGTGGCTGAGGCGCTCATCGAAGAGGAGCTGGCGGGCCATGGGGCTGCGCAGGAGGGGGGCCAGGGTGCGGTGAGACTCAGGGTTGGCGTGGCTACGCGTGATCCATGTGCCCGAGAGGATGGGCTCGTCGATGTCCCAGCCGGCGATGATCGCGTTGCGGTAGAGCCTGATGGCGGCCCGGTCCTGGCGGCGCTGAGCGTCGAGTAGGTGGGGGTAGAGGCCGTGGAGGGTGGCCGACTGGCGCTGCGAGAGCTGGACCGGGCTCATGCCGGCGTCAGCCCGGACGGCGTTGATCTGACGCGCGAGGCGATCGAGCTCGTCGTCGGCGTTGACGGCGGGGATCCGGGCGGCGTTGCTGGTGTAGCTCCGGTGATTGAGGTCGCTGGCGAAGAGGCCCAAAAAGCCGTGGTCGGCCGAGGGTCTGTCGCGACGGTCCAGGGAAAACTCAAAGAAGATGCGCCCCTGCTCGTCGTGGGCGGTGCCGCCGCAGTGGAAGCGGAACTCGGGGAAGCGCACCGCGGGGTCGCGCTGACAGTCCCTGGCCTGGAGATCGCCGTCGGTGACCGAGGCTTGCACGAAGTCATAGGTTTCGGTGTCGTGGACGCGGCCTTCGATGGTGCCCCTGGCGCCGGCGCTTATCGGGCGTGGTGTCAGAGAGAGGATACGCGGGGCGGCGACCCGGGTGACGACGACCTGGTTGCCGACCTTTCCGATGAAGAGTCCTACATCCAGGGGGCCCTGGAGCTCGTCGCGGGCCTGGTTGAAGTAATCTTCGCTCTTTTGTGCGCTGCGCTCGGCGACCTCGTTCAGGGAGAGCGAGCCGTCAAAGTAGGATACGTTGCTGCGGTGATAACGACCGATCCAGCCGCAGCGTGCGTCGATGAAGCTGCGGAGCTCGTAATCGGGCCAGTGCCCGCGGTACGTGAGGTAGTGCGCGAGCTGGCGGGCGATGCAGGCGCTGGCCTCGGAGCGGTGGGTGTCTTCGAGTGCATCAGCCTGCGCGACGAAGGCGCGCTCCCAGGGCTCGGTCTGCTGGTGAGGCTGGTGCCCGAGATGATTGGGCAGGGGGGCGACCAGCTCCCAGCGTTCGATCGGGGGCGGGCCGGCCGCTTCGCTTAAGTCGAGCTCGGGGGCCGGGGCGCTGGCCAGCTCGTTGACCTTCTGGGCGTCGGGCAGGTCCTGTTTGGCCATTTCTCCGATCCTGCGTTGGTAGGAGTCGGCGTCGGCATTGGACGTGGCACAGGCGCTGAGCAGCAGGGTGGTCAGGCACACAAGGGTGGTCAGGCACACGAGGGTGGCCTGGCGAGCGGCAAGGGGGGGGCGTCGCGTCGACGGCATGGTTCCTCCCGGGGGGATGCGTATCGAGATGTAACGTCGGAGAGACGAGAGCGCGCAGACTAGAGGGGAGGGAGGGGCGAAGCAACCCCCGAAGGAGGGGGGTGAACTTAAGTGACGCGGATGGCCGGGGAGGGGGCAATCGTTGCGGGCGTCGCGTGCCGTGAGCCCTGCAATTGAGGAGATGACAACGATCCCAACAAGCCCCCCGAAGCGCGGGGCCTGGGGGGGCTTGTATGGGATGGGGCTGGAGGTGGGAGACGCCGGGGGAATCCGCTCAGCGGATCTCGTTGGTGGCGTACATGATGATCACCCGGTAGATGCTCCAGGCGTCGTCGGGGTGCTGGTAGGGGGCGGCGATGACGGTGGCGCGCAGCAGGCGCGCGGTGACGATGTCTTCGGGGATGGGGAAGGCGTCGAGGTCATCGGTGGTCAGCGTCCAGTAGCGCACCGAGGAGTCCAGGTTATTGACCATGGCCTTGACCACGCGCTCGCTGGCCTGCTGGGGGGTGGTTTTGCCATCGATGATGGCCTGGGAGAGGAGGGTGGCGGCCTGCTGGTAGTTCTCGGAGTCGAAGATCGGGCGGTTTCCAGCGGCCTGGCGAGCGGAGTTGATGGTGTGGAGCGCGCGCTCGACGACCTCCTGACCGGAGAGCTGGGGGACGCGGTTGTAGCCGCCGATCGCCAGGCTGGTGGCGTTCATCCCGCGCACCGAGGCCAGGGCCAGGTGGCTGAGGCGCTCATCGAAGAGGACCAGGCGGGCCATGGGGCTGATCATCAGGGAGGCCATGGTCTTGGAGGCGTCGGCGTGGGCGGAGTGACGCATGAGGAGGTCGCCGGAGAGGATGGGCTCGTCGATGTCCCAGCCGGCGATGATCGCGCCGATGTAGAGCTCGGCGGCCGCGTTGTCGTTGCGGCGCGTGGCGTCGAGCAGATGGGGGAAGAGGCGGTTGAGGGTGCCCGACTGGCGCCTGGCGATCTGGACCGGGTCCATGCTGGCCGAGGTGCGGATGTCGTTGAGCTGACGCGAGAGGCGATCGAATTCGTCGGTGGCATCGTCGGCGGCGGGGATTCGGGCGGCGGTGCTGGTGTAGCTCAGGTTATTGAGGTCGCTGGCGAAGAGCCCCAGATAGCCGTGGTCGGCCCAGGGGCTGTCGCGACGGCTCAGGGCGAACTCAAAGAAGGTGCGTCCCTGCTCGTCGTGGGCGGTGCCGCCGCAGTGGAAGCGGAACGCGGGGAAGCGCACGGCCGGGTCACGCTCGCAGTTCCTGGCCTGGAGATCGCCGTCGGTGACCGCGGCATGCACGAATTCATAGGCGTCGGTGTCGTGGACGCGGCCCTCGAGGGTGCCCCTGGCGCCGGCGCTCATCGGGCGCGGCGCCAGGGTGATGTTGCGCGGGGCGGCGACCCGGGTGACGACGACCTGGCCGTCTACCGGCCCGATGAAGAGCCCCACATCCAGGGGCCCCCGGTTGGCGTTGCGGGCCTTTTTGAAGAAGGTTTCGCTCTTTTGAGCTTCCATCTCGGCAACCTGGTCCAGGGGGACCGTGCCCTCGAAGAAGAAGGCCTCGATGACGTGGTTCTCGCCGACCCAGCCGCAGCGCGCGTTGATGAAGCCGCGGAGTTCGCGGTCGGGCAGGCGCCGGGTGTGGCGGACGTAGTGGGCGTTTTGGCGGGCCACGCAGGCGCTGGCCTCGGAGCGGTGGGTATCGTTCAGGGCGTCGACCTGCTCGACGAAGGAGCGCTCCCAGCTCTCGGTCTGCTGGCGAGGTTGGTGCCCGAAGTAATTGGGCAGGGGGGCGACCAGCTCCCAGCGTTCGGCCGGCTCCGGGCCGGCCAGTTCGCTTAAGTCGAGTTCGGGGGCCGGGGCGCTGGCCAGCTCGTGGACCTTCTGGGCGTCGGGCAGGTCCAGGGCGGCCATCTCTCCGGTGTTGCGTTGGTTGGCGTTGGACGCCCCACAGGCGCTGAGCAGGGTAGTCAGGCACACAAGGGTGGTCAGGCGACCGGCAAGGGGCGGGCGTAGTGTTGACTGCATGGTTCCTCCCGGGGGTGAAGCGTATGACGATGTGGTGAGTGGTGTGGGAGGGCGCAGACTAGTGGGGAGGAGCGATCAGGGCAACCCCCGAAGGAGGGGGGCTAACTGAGGAGACGCGGGTCGAACTCAAAGGGCTCCGGAGGATGGAAGTGCAGGCGCTCCAGATCGGGGTGGGCCGGGTTGATGAGCAGGTTGAACTCCGAGGGAATGATCACCGAGGGCACACGCAAGAGGGCGGACTCCTGGCTCAAGAGCCACTCGGAGCCCAGGGTCTTGAGCGCGCGCAACCCGTCGACGCGTCGCCAGTCTTCGGGGAGCTGGTCCGGGAGGATCGTGCGGATGGGGAGCTCGGGGGGAATGTCGACCCGGATGGCCACCCGGTTGTTCAGGGGGATGCCCGCGGCCACGTGCACAAGCTGCTCCAGGGTGGCCAGCGCGAGGCTCTCAGAGGTGTAGGCCACCGCCGAACCCCGGTGGTTCCAGCGGCCGCCAAAGCGGCGAGCGCCCTCGCCGTCAAAGGCGGTGGAGGCGTATTTGGCGTCGGTCAGACGAAAGGCGTGCATCAGCTGTAGACCCCGAACTCAATGCGGCCGAGAAGCTCGGCGACCTTCTCGGCGCCGGCGTCGGTTTTTAAAAGGTGGAGTGGGGGACGACTCCCCAGGGCGGGGTTGGGGTGCTTGAGCCAGCGGGCCGCGGCGTCGCGCTGGTCAAAGACCTCCACGGCCCGGCGCGTGATGCGGGCGACGCGGTAGAGCTGGTCGGAGAGCTGCGCGGAGAGGTGGTGCTTTTTGGCCTTGAGGTTGCGGATCAGGGTCTGGCGGCTCACGCCCAGGGCGTTCGCCATCTCGACCTGGCTGAGATTGAGGTAGTTCTGCAGCGCCTCGATGGTGCGGTAGTGAAAGCCCTGGAGGATGTGGGCCTCCATGGTCTCGTCGGGCTCGAGGTTGAGGATGTCTTCGACCAGAGGTGCGCTGGACATAGAGGGCTCCGGGGGCCTGGAGGGGTGTAACAGCTGACACATAGAATACGCACAGGTGTAACAGTTGGCCAGGGGAGGGGGATTTCCAAAGAAGGAGAGGGTGGGGCTTGTGGCTTGGTCTGGTGGACGAGCTCGTGCTCGGGCACGAACTCGAGCTGGTACTCGGGCACGAACTCGTGCTCGTGCTGGTACTCGTGCACGAACTCGTGCTGGTACTCGTGCACGGTGAGTGTCAACATAGTTGCCGCCTCATCGAACTACGCACAGCCCTCCATCTCGAGCCTGGAGCGCGTGAGTTTTGAGGGGTTCAGATACACCTCAGCCGGGGACTCCCAACAGCGGACTGCACCGGTCCAACGCTGGGGATGGCGGCGTTTCGCGGCCTCGTAGACACGACGGCGCGCGGCGAGTTGGGCTGTGTCGTGGCCGTGATGCCGCGCGCTCGGGGTGACAAAGCCGATGGCGCTGTGGAGGTGCTCGTCGTTGTACCAGTCGCTGAATCCGTCGACCCAGGCCTGCGCTTCTTCGCGTGTTTTAAAAGGCTTCTGGGGGTACTCCGGCCGGTATTTAAGTGTGCGAAAAAGCGCCTCGGAGTAGGGGTTGTCGTCGCTGACACGGGGG
>NZ_QHKO01000017.1:2133-35404 GCF_003260125.1 Lujinxingia litoralis | reverse complement strand
GCGCAGGCGTTGAGCGTGATGACCACCTCGGCCTCACCTTCGGGGAAGGCCAGCCCCTCACAGGCGAGCGTGCCGCCCCCGGCGTCGGTGCAGGCGATGGTGAGATCGCAGCCATCGCGGGTGCAAAAGCTCTCCAGCGTGGGCGGGTGACTAAACGCATATGACTCGCCGGCCTCATACCCCTCCAGCCCGGCCTCAAAGGCGTAGCGCACATCGAAGGTTTTTGAGGCGCTCGTGCTTTGCTCGTCGAGGGAGGCGTTGACGGTGAGCGTCCAGCTGCCCTCGGCGTTGAGCTTGGCGGTGGGGAGCTCGATCGACTCGGCGCACTCAACAGGCGTCACTACCTCGCCGCCCTCATAGCTCAGGGTGCAGGCATCCAGGGTGCAGCCCTGGGGGGCGCATTCGACGCCAAACGTCACGCTCCCGGTGTCGGGATCGAGAATGAAAGGCCCCTCCTCGCCAGAGATCTCCAGGGTGAGTTCGGGGGGCAGGTCGGTGTCGGTATCGGGATCGACGTCGGCGTCGGGGGTGTCGGGGGTGATGTCAACATCAAGATCCACGTCATCTACATCCCCCACATCTTCGGCATCAATATCTGTATCAAAAACCCAGACACCGTTCTCGCAATTCGGTTCGCTATCATCACAGAGGGGAGACGTATCCACCCCGAAAATACAACCGGTTGCGGTGGTTGAAAGCAGTGCAAATGATACGAGCGCAAATCGATTCATCAGGATTCCCTCCCTCAAAGACTGCTTAGAATTGACCACGGAGACTGGCTCCCGCAAATCCCGGGCCGGCGGCCGGGGAGATGCTCAACGTGGCGCTATCATCACGATCGGTGCGCTGGTCCAGAAAAAGCAGCGTGGACCCGGCAGCGCCGAGCACAACCCCTCCAATAAGGAGACCTATGGTGATTCCATTGTGGGTCTTCACCATGCTTAGATCATCTTCTCGACTAAACTCGCCAGAATAGACTTGTTGATACGTCTCCGGCGTTGTGGAGTTTTCCAACCGCTCGATCGTATCCCCGATCAACACCCCACTCCCCAGAAGCGCGCCGGCGGCCAGGGCCGCACCGCCGGTGCCGATCAGCGACCAGGCCAGGACGTTGGACCCGGCGTCGTCGACCTCGGGGGGCGCTTCCATCGCCGGCGCTTCGACCGGCGTCTCCCCGGTGGTTTCGCCCTCGTCGGGGGCTTTCACCACCTCGCTTTGCTTCTCGGCGATGGCCTCTTCGAGATTGGCGCGGATCTCCAAAATATCGTCAAAACGCCCGTCGGCCTCCATCGGCTCGGCGTAGATGTCGAGGACGCGCAGCGCCTCTTCAAACTTGCCAAGCCCCTGGTAGGCCAAGATCTGGTTGTATTTGTAGACCAGGTTCTGATCGTGGGCGAAGGCGCGCTCCAGCAGGTCGATGGTGCGCTCGAAATGGCCCTGGCTGTAGGCCTCGCTGGCCTGCTCATAGAAGTGGGTGGCGCGCTCGCGGGCGTCGTCCTGGGCAAAGGCCACGGTCGGCGCGCCCAGCAGCGAGGTCGAGAGGAGAAGTGCCAGCGCCCGGCGCGCCGCGGAGGATTTCAAGGTCAGGTCAGGCATGATCATCGGGGGCAGAGGTCAGTGATGGTACAGCCATCTCAGTTTGAGGATGTGGGCGGCCGGCCAAACTTGCGGGGCACGCTATCAGGGCTCTGGAACTTGGTGGGCTGAACGCTCTCTTCGGGAGGTTCAGCCTCGGCCTCGCGCTGCGCGCTGGCCTCGGTCTCGGCCGGCGGCGTCGCCTGGCGCGGGGCTCGGGGGCGCCTGGGGGCCGGCTCGTCTTGGGAGGGCGCTTTGACTTCGGGAGCCTCGTCGGGCTCGGGGGCGCGGGCGGTGGCCTCGCGCTCCACGGTGGGCACGACCTCGGTGGCTTCCGGAGCTTCGGGGGCCTCGTCGGGCGCCGGCGCCGGGGGCTCGGGAGCCTCGTCGGTGGCGAGTGCGGGGGCCGGCTCCGGGGTGCTCGCCAGCTCGGCGGGGCTCTCGGCGCCGCCTGGCTCCGGCACGCTTGTGGGGCCGGTCTCGGGCGTCTGCGGGCCGGTCATCAACACGAGTGCGCCGCCCAGGCCCAGCAGGAGTACCAGCGTCACGAGTGCCAGGAGCGCGCGGCGTCGGGAAGGCGTCTGGGCCGGTGGCGAGTCGCCCAGAAAGAGCGTGCTGGCCCCGGCGTGCGCGGCAGGCAGGGGATCGGCGGTGGGGACGGTCGGCGCGGGCTCGGCCTCGGGATCGTCCACCCGGAGGACGTCTTCGCCCGGATCGGTGGTGTCCGGATCGGTGTCGGCCAGCTCGGTTGTGGCGATCATCGGGTCGGTGGGAGAGCTGGCCACCGCGCGGGCGTGAGCGGAGACCTCCGCCGGTGCCGTCGCCGTCGCTGCCTCCGGCGCCTGCCCCGACATCAGGCGATCCAGCGCCACGAGCATCTCGCCGGCGTTTTGATAGCGCGCGGCCGGATCCTTGCGGGTGGCCTGGGCGATGAAGGCGTCGAGCCACTGGGGAGCTTTGATCCCGGCCCGGGGCACCAGCGTGGGCATCGGGTCGTTGATGTGCATAAAGAGCACCGAGAGGGGGGCCTCGGCGTCAAAGGGAGGCTCGCCACTGAAGAGCTCATAAAACATCACGCCCATGGCGTAGACGTCGGCCGCCGGCCCGATCTCCCGTTTCCCCTGCGCCTGCTCCGGGCTCATATAATGCGGCGTCCCAAAGACCTCGCCCTCGCGGGCGAGCCCGCGGGTGGAGCCCTCGTTGATCAGGCGCGCGATGCCAAAGTCGAGGAGGCGAGGAAAGTCGCCGTCGTGCCCGGTGGTGGTGATGATGACGTTTTCGGGCTTGAGGTCGCGGTGCACGATGTCGCGGCGGTGGGCTTCGGCCAGCGCCGAGAGGATCTGGCGCCCGACATGAAGCAGGCGCTCGGCGTTCATGTTGCGGCTCCACATCCAGCGGGTCAGCTCCACGCCGGGGGCGAACTCCATGACCATGTAGGGATGGGTCTCCCGCTCAAACCCGAAGTCGTGCAGCGTGATGATGTTGGGGTGGGAGAGGCGGCTGATGGCGCGGGCTTCCTGGATGAAGCGCTCCCGGCCCTTGGTGGAGTCCTGCAGCTCGGTGCGCAGCACCTTGAGGGCGACCTCGCGCTCCACCGGGAGCTGCAGCGCGCGGTAGACCGCGCCCATGCCCCCTTCGCTGATGAGCCCCAAGATCACGTATTTATCGGCGGCCAGCGTGCCGATGCGTGGATCGCTCTCGGCATCTTCGAGGGCATTCTCGTAGATGTAGTAGAAGCCGTCGCGAGGGCATTTGGCGCCGAGCGCCGGGTTTTTCTCACGGCATTTTGGGCAGATAGGCATGCGACGTAGCTCGCTTGCAAACGATCTTTGAGGGTAGAGGTCGGTCGACCGGCGCGGATACGCCGGGCTGCTCGCAGGTCGAAAACCGGGGCATGGCTGACGGACGGCGCAACGATAACAGCAGCCCGCAGAGCGCACAACACATCCTCGGCGCTACCGGGGGGCCTGGCGAGGGGGGGCGGCTGCGACGATCGGGCGCTTGACGCCGGGGGGCCCGGGTGCTTGTCTGGCGCGCCCGTGCGCCGGCTTTCCACGCACGCAGGCAGGCAGTCCAACGAAGCACAGGTGTGGCGATGTACGACGAAAATCAGAACGAGCAAGACGGTCCGGCCCCGCGCGGCATTTTTCGGAAAATGAAACCCGGCGAAGACCGCTTTGAGCTCTGGGCGACCATCGCCCTGGCGCTGGCGGTGGTGCAGGTGGTGGCCTACGTGGTGGCCTTTCTGGCCCTGGGCAAGGCCAGCGTCATCGCCCACGCCACGATCATCCCCTTGATCGGGATGCTGACCCTGCCGATGGCGTTCTGGGGGCTGCTGCGCACGCTCTTTCAGCCGCCGGTGATCCGGCGCAGCCGCACCATCGGGTTCGCGGCGCTGATCGCGGTGGGGCTGCTGGGTAACCGTCCGATGTTTGCGGCGCCGGTCTCCACGGCGGATTACGTCTCGAAGGTGGCCTTTGAGCTGCCCTTTAACGGCAGCTGGGTCACGCTGGCCGGGGGCCCCGAGCGCGATACCAACTACCACGCCACCACCGCGATGATGCGCTGGGGCTACGACTTTGCTCCCCTGGTCGAGGGCAGCCGCTTTGAGGGCGATGGCTCCCGGCTCGAAGATCACCACTGCTTCGGGGCGCCGGTCTACTCGCCGGCCGCTGGCGAGGTGGTGCGGGTGGTGGGCTCCGAGGTCGATCAGGTGCCCGGGGAGTTTGATCCGGTGAGCGTGCTGGGCAACCACGTGATCCTGCGGGTCGCCGAAGGGGAGTACCTCTTTCTGGCACACTTAAAGCGCGCCTCGCTCAAGGTCTCGGGCGGGGATCAGGTCGAGGCCGGTCAGCTGCTGGCTGAGTGCGGCAACTCCGGGCGCACCTACACGCCGCACCTGCACGTGCACCTGCAGAACAGCCCCGAGGTGCCGATCGCCGAGAGTCTGCCCCTCTCCTTTGAGGACTATCGGGCCGACGGTCAGGCGGTGGCACGCGGCATGCCGGTGGGAAGCCCCGATGTGCAGACCCAGGTCGGTGAGATCGTGGAGCGCGCCGAGCCCTGGCCGGTGAGCAAGAACGCCGCGGCCGAGGCGAGCGCCTCCGAGGATGGAGGGGCCGAGGAGGCTGCCGCCGCTCAGGACACCCCCGAGCCGGAAGCTCCCGCGCAGGAAGCCCCGGAGCAGGTGGCGGCCGAGTAAGCGCCGAGATACCCCGGGGTGGGGGGCCATGACGGGGGTGGGGGGACCCGGGACAGGTCGCTGTCTCATCTGACCCGGAGGCTCAAGGGTAGGTGGTAGGTCTTCGTTCTCACCTGAGCTCCACCGGTTGATTGTGCGGAACCCTCGGTCTGCGGGACGACCCTGAGCCGGAGCTATCGCTGAACCTTCAGTCGTCGCGGGAGAGGCGTTCGAGCTCGGCGTCGATTCGGGCTTCTTCGAGTTCGAGTTCGCGGAATTTATCCTGGAGGGGATCCAGGGTCACGTCGGTGTCGAGCTGGCGAGGCTCTTCGGGGGCCGGGAGCTGGCGGGTGCCGAAGACGCGCTTGAGCAGCCAGTAGACGCCGGCGCCCAGGATGGCGAGCACGCCCAGGGCCAGCACCACCCGAAAGGCGCGCATCAAGAAGATGATCAGGAAGAGTCCGCCCACCACGAGGAGGGCGACCTTGAGGATCTCCCAGAGGATCTGTGCCGGGGTCAGGCCGTCGCCGCTCTCGCTCATCGTGTCTCCGGGGGGCAGGGTATCGGGGGGGCGTCGGGGCCGCGTCGCCCCGGGGCTTGATCATAGGTCAGGTCGGGCGCCCGGACCAGGGATCAGAGCAGGGTGCTCAGGGTGTCGGCCAGGGTATCGAGCTGCTCTTCGGTGGTGTAGAGCTGGCAGCTCAGGCGGAGCAGGCGCCCGGGGTGAGCGGGCCAGCTCATCACGGCGATCTCGATGCCGGCCGCTCGCCAGAGGGCGTCTTGAAGGGGGTCGACCTCGGCCGGGAAGTTCACCGGGGGGTGGGGGCTCTCGGGTAAGGGCAGCGAGACCATGGCGCCCACCAGGTCGTCGGGAGCTGGAGGGGCGATGCCCAGCACCTGGCAGAGGCGATCGCGGCCGTAGAGTGCCAGGCGATGGTTGCGTTCGTAGAGCGCCGGCCAGCCCCCGGGGACCAACGCGCGCAAAAAGTCGATGGCCACCGGCACGCTCAGGTAGCTCGTGACGTCGTAGGTGCCCATCCAGCCGAACTCGGCCTGGAAGCGCTGCGGGTCGTCTTCGGCCAGGGCCGCGCCGTGGCTTAAGACCGGCGGGCGCACCCGGCTCTGAAGGTGGGGGGCCACGTGCAAAAAGGCCGCGCCCCGCGGGCTGCACAGCCACTTATGGCAGTTGCCCACGTAGAAGTCGGCGTCGATTTCGGCCAGGTTCAGCGGGATCATGCCCGGGGCGTGGGCGCCGTCGATCAGCGTGAGCACGCCGCGCTCGCGCAGGCTGCGGGCGATGCGGGCCACCGGGAGGATCAGGGCGGTGGGGCTGGTGATGTGGTCGATCATCACCAGGCGAGTGCGCGGGGTGAGGGCGTCGATCAGGGCGTCGTGCAGGGCGTTGGCCGAGGTGGGGGCAAAGGGCAGGGAGGCCACCCGGACGTGGGCGCCCTGCTCGGCGGCGATGGCCCGGGCGGCCAGCACCGCCGGGCCGTAGCCCTGGTCGCTGACCAGGATCTCGTCGCCCGGCTGCAGCGCCAGCGAGCGCAGCACCGCGTTGACGCCGGTGGTGGTGTTGGGCACGAAGACCAGGTCTGGAGCCGGGGCCCCCACAAAGCTGGCGAGTTCGGCGCGGGCGTTGGCCATCAGCCCGAAGAGTTCGCGGCCGATAAAGCGCACCGGGTTGGACTCCATCCGGGCGCGCAGCTCGCTCTGGGCGTGGAGCACCCGGCGCGGACAGGCGCCGAAGGCGCCGTGGTTTAAGTGAATGGCCCCGGAGTCCAGGTGGAAGTGGGGGGCGTAGTCAATGCGCAGAGGGCCCGCGGGGACGCCGCCCCCTTCGGCGGGGGCGGCGTCTTCGGGGGGCTCGGTGGGGTCGAATGCGTCGCTCATCGGGGCTCGGGCTCCAGGTGGGACGGGGGCTCAGCTCTGGCGGGCTTTGATCCAGCTGGCGAGCTCGGCGCGGGGGACCTCGGCCTGGTCGCCGCGCTTCATATCTTTGATGGCAACCACGCCGGCCTCCAGCTCCTTTTCGGCCAGGATGGCCACAAAGGGCACGCCGCGCTCATTGGCGTACTTGAACTGGCGGGAGTACTTGTCGGCGTCGGGGTAGAGGTCGACGCGCAGGCCGGCCCGGCGCAGCTCGGCGGCCAGCGCCATGCTGCGGGGGGTGAAGTCGTCGCGCCACAGGGTGACGAGCACGTCGACATCGGGGGCGGGCTCGGCCAGGGCGTCGCGCTCGGCCAGGAGCATCAGCACGCGCTCCAGGCCCAGCGAGAACCCGCAGGCCGGCAGGCTCTGGCGGGTGAACATGCCGACGAGGCCGTCGTAGCGTCCGCCGCCACCCAGGCTCCCGGAGAAGTCGTCGCTGCGAATCTCGAAGATCGGGCCGGTGTAATAGGAGAGGCCGCGGGCCAGGTAGGGGTCGATCTTCAGGTAGGGGCCGGCCGGGCTGGCGGCGGCAAAGCGCAGGAGATCGCCGAGCTCCGAGAGGGCTTTTTTGCCGCTCTCCAGCTCCCCGACCCGCTCGGCCAGGGCGGCCAGCAGCGCCTCGTTGCCCTCGACCTCGTCGGCCAGCCCCAGAAGGGGGAGGAGGCGATCGATGACGTCGGCGGCGATGCCGCGCTCGGCGAGCTCTTTTTTGACGCCGTCGAGGCCGACCTTATCGAGCTTGTCGATGGCGACCAGCGCCTCGGTATGAAGCTCGGGGGCGACGCCGGCGGCCTCCATCATGGCGTTGAGGAGGAGGCGGTGGTTTAAGTGCACGCGGAAGTTTTTGAACTCCAGGCGCTCCAGCACCTCGCAGATGGCAGAGGCGACCTCGGCTTCGACCGTCATGGAGGTGGAGCCGATCACGTCGACGTCGCACTGGTAAAACTCGCGAAAGCGCCCGCGCTGGGGGCGGTCGGCCCGCCAGACCGGCGCGATCTGAAAGCGTTTGAAGTAGCGGGGGAGCTCGTTCTGGTACTGCGCCACGATGCGGGCCAGGGGCACGGTCAGATCGTAGCGCAGCCCCATGTCGGCCAGGTCCACTTCGGTGGGGGCGTCGTTGCGAAGGGCGCGCTCAAACTTCTTGCCGCGCTTCATCACCTTGAAGATCAGCTGGTCGCCTTCCTCGCCATACTTGCCCATGAGCGTGGAGAGGTTCTCCAGGGTCGGGGTCTCCAGGGGCTGGAAACCGTAGCTCTGGTAGACCTCTTCGATCAGGGCGAAGACGCGCTTTCGCAGGGCCGCCTCGCGGGGCAAAAAGTCACGCATTCCGCTGGCGGGCTTGGTGGAGATCTGGCTCATGGGAGGGCTCGTTCAGGGCAAGATAAGGTGTGACGATTTCAAAAGAATCGGGGCGCCGGGAAGATCGGGCTCAGGGAGCTGTTGAGGGCTCACCGTAGGCGGGTTCGACCGCTGCAAGGATTGCGTCGAGGCCGTGGTAGCCGTCGAGCGCGTGAAGTGCCTGGCGCACGTATCCGATAGAGGGTTGGTAGTAGTCAAGGAAGCCCGGGTTATGCTTGACCTTGTCGATAAAGATGAAGCGTCCGGCGTCTTTGAGTTTGCGCTGGAGCGTCTGCAGGTAGAAGGCCCGGCGGAGGGTCTCGGCGTCGGCGCACCAGGGGAGGCCGCGGCGGGCGCCGTGGTCGATGTAGACTTCGAGAAGGCGCGCGACCTGGTCGGGCTGAAGCTCGATGTAGGAGTCGCGCAGCAGGGCGACCAGGTCGTAGATCACCGGGCCGATCAGGGCGTCCTGGAAGTCGATGAGCACCCAGGTTCCCTGTTTGCGCATGATGTTTCGCGACTGATAGTCGCGCAGCACCAGGGTGGTGGGCAGCGCGCAGATCTCATCGGTGAGGCGGTCGAAGAGGGCGTTGAGCGCCTCGCGATGCTCGCCAAGGGCGTCGGGGCCGTAATGGTTGTCGAGGCCCCACTCCCGGTAGTGGTCGAGCTCCCAGCGCAACAACTCGGCGTCGAAGGCGCGCCCGAAGGCCACGCTCTGGTAGCGGGGCTCGGCGCGCTCGGCCTCCACCCGCATCTGGAGGTCGACCAGGAGCTCGATGGCCTGGCGGTAGAGGTCTTCGACGTCGTCCGGGCCCGAGGCGGCCAGCACGGCGTGTTCAAACATCTCGTCGCCCAGGTCTTCGAGCAGGAGCACGCCGCGGGCCATGTCGACCCGATCGATGGCCGGCACCGGCAGGCCGATGTTGGCCAGGTAGCGCTGCACATCGACAAAGGGCAGCTCGGTGGGGCGAGCGTCGGCCGAGGAGCCCCCCTCGTCGCTGGCCATCTGGTCGGCCCCCTCCGGCAGCACCATCGCCATCTGGGTGAGCTCCCCACGGGGGTAGACGCGGGGCGGCTGCAGGTCGCTCGGCAGGTGCACGCGCCAGTAAATCCGCAGGGAGGCGTGGCCGCCCAGGTTCTCCAGGCGCGCGTGCTCGGCGACCTGGGGATCAAAGAAATCGGAGAGGGTCTGACGCAGGCGTTGTTCCATGGGTGAGACTCGGGTAAGGGAGCGGGCCAGATCCGGCCGGTCAACGAGATTGCCGGCTCTAAGGTGCGTCAGGAGTGCAAGAGGAGCAAGTTCATGAGCACGATCAGGCCCGATAGTAAGTTCAGGAAAATGCTCGGGGTGCCACGCACTCGCCGCGCGCGGGAGACGGGGGAGCCGAAGATCGATTCCAAGGCCGTGGAGTTCGTGCTGCGGGTGGGGCGCGCGCTTCACCAGTACGGTACGCCGGCCCACCGCTTAGAAGAGGTGCTCGAGGAGATGACCCGGCGCTTTAATATGGAGGCGCATTTCTTTTCGACGCCGACCTCCATCATGGCGGCGTTCGGGCCGCTGGGGGACCAGCGCTCGTATCTGGTGCGGGTGGAGCCGGGCGATGTGAACCTGGGGCAGATGTCGGATGTCGATGAGATCGTCACCCGGGTGCTGGCCGGCGAGCTCACCACGGCGCGGGGGCTGGAGTTGATCGAGGAGGTCGAGCGGGCGCCCCAGCGCTACCCGGCCTGGCTGGAGACGCTCTGCTGGGTGACGTCGGCGGCGGCGGCCGGGATCATGTTTGGTGGGGGCTGGCGGGAGATGTGGATCTCGGGGCTCTCCGGGCTGGGGATCGGGCTTTTGACGCTGCTGGCGGCGCGATCGCCCACGGTGAACCGGATCTTTGTGGCGCTCAGCGCCTTTATCGCCTCGTTTGTGGGCGGGGCGATGGCGGTGGTGGCGGACGGGGCGTCGGTGTTCATTCCGATGGTTGCCGGGCTGATCGTGCTTTTGCCGGGGCTGACGCTGACGGTGGCGCTCACCGAATTGGCCACGCGTAACCTGGCCGCCGGGGCGGCGCGCCTGACCCTGGCGCTGATGATCCTTTTGGAGATGGCCTTCGGGGTGGCGGTGGGGCTGCGCCTGGCCGAGATGCTCTTTGGCAGCGCGCCCCAGATGACCACGGTGGGGCTGAGCTTCGGGGTGGCGGCGGTGTCGCTGGTGGTGGCGTCGATCTCGTTTACGGTGCTCTTGCGGGCGCGCTTCGCCGATGTGGGGTGGATACTGGGGGCGGCGGCGCTGGCCTACGTGGGCACACGCCAGGGCACCCTGTGGCTGGGGCCGGAGGTGGGCGTGTTCATCGCGGCGCTGGTGGTGGGGGTGGCGAGCAACGGGTTTGCGCGCTTCTTCGATCGCCCGGCGTCGATTGTGATGGTGCCGGGGATTCTGCTGCTGGTGCCCGGGAGTGTGGGCTTTCGCAGCGTGTCGCGCCTGCTGGAGCGCGATGTGGTGGGAGGGCTGGAGACGGCGTTTGTGATGACGCTTGTGGCCGCCTCGCTTGTGGCCGGCTTGCTGGTGGCCAACCTCTTGCTGCCGCCGCGCAAGGCGCTCTGAGTCCGGGGGGGACACAAGCGCCTTGCGCGACGTCAGGTCAGGAGGAGCCGACCTCAGGGGGAGACGTTCTCAATGAGGTAGTCGATGCCGCCGGTCGGCAGCGAGGAGGTTCCGCTGTAGTAGACCTGCAGGGTGATCCGCTCGGTGGCAGCCTGAACGTCGGAGCTGGTGAGGGTGTGGTCGATCTCGCGCAGCCCGCTGGAGCCCTGGCCGTACTTGATCTGACGAGAGCCCGCCCAGAGTGAGAAGTTGATCGACGAAGTGTTGGGGTTGTAGGCGAGCTCGACCTGCACGCGCTCGCCAGCAGCGAGGTGGCCCAGGTAGAACCAGTCGTAGCCCTCGCCCGGGCAGAGGGTCATCTCTTCAAAGCCGCCCGAGAAGAACTCCACACCGTTGAGGCTGCTGGCGTTGGTGGTGCCGTAGCTGTCGTTGGTGCAGGTGGTGGGTTCGGGGTCCGGATCCGGGTCCGGGTCGGTGCCGCCGCAGACGTTATCTTCGTCGACGGCGCCGTCGCAGTCGTTGTCCAGCTGGTCGCAGACCTCGGTGGAGCCCGAAGCGGGCAGGGCGTCGCAGAAGGCGCCGGTGCCGTCGAAGCGGCAGGTCAGGGTGCCATGACCCACGCAGACGCCCAGGCCTACCGAGCAGGCCTCGCCAACGTTGAAGCCCTCGTCGGTGGCGCCATCGCAGTTGTTATCGATCCCGTCGCAGAGCTCGTTGGCGCCCGGGTGGATCTGGTCGTTGGAGTCGTCGCAGTCCGGGCCAGCCAGGCAGCCTTCGCCAAAGCCATCGGAGTCGTTATCGACGCAGACCTCGCAGGCGTTGGCCGAGCAGGAGGCGCCCCCGGGGCAGAGGGAGGCTTCGGTCCACTGGCCACAGAGGTTTCCGTCATCTACGCACTCGATGAACTCCGAGCCGCCCACGCAGGAGGTCTCCCCGGGGGTGCAGCAGACGGGATCCGGGCCGGTGTCGGGCTCTGGATCGGTGTCGGGCTCCGGATCGGTGTCGGGCTCCGGATCGGTGTCGGGCTCCGGATCGGTGTCGGGGGTGGTGTCGACGTCGGGTGTGGTGTCGACGTCGGGATCGTTGCCCGTATCGGGCTGCGGGCGGACATCCGTGTCGCCGGTGGCGGGATCGGCGACGTCGGTGTCGGCACAGGCGCTCAGGCTGAGCGAGAGAAGCAGGATAAGAGCAAATCGTAACTTCGCGGACACAGCATCCTCCGGAGGGTCAATGGCAAAAGGCCGCCCATCGTAACGAGGTGGAGTTTGTGTCACAAGCACGATGCGCGCGATGCCGAGCGCCCCAGGACGACGCTGACGGCGTCGATAGGGATCCGCGGTAGCGTTGCTACAGCTTCATTCCTATCTCCTTGTCAGGCGCCGCCCTGGATGTTGTGCGCTCGGGTTTTTGGGTTCGCGATGCCGAGCGCCCCAGGACAAAGCCAGCATCGTCGCCGCGTCCTCGCAGTAGCGCTGCTACAGCTTCGTCCTCGCTCCTTGCTGGACTTTGCCCTGGATGCGCTCGGGGGGGAGTTCACGAAGTCATCCGTTCCGGCCGTCGCCCTGGATGCGCTCGGGTTTTTAGTTCGGGAAGTCATCCGTTCCGGCCGCCGCCCTGGATGCGCTCGGGTTTTTAGTTCACGAAGTCATCCGTTCCGGCCGCCGCCCTGGATGTGCGCTCGGGTTTTTGGGGCTCGCGGATGTCGGAGCTTAAAAGACCAAAAGCATCGAGACGGGTTCGCTCTGGGCGGCTTCGACCTCTGGGATCCTGCCCCAGGGGCGCAGCTCCTCGGGCATCTCCAGGGAGATGTCGGGGAGGGTGCCGTCGCCGTAGAGGCCCTGGTAGGTGATGAAGCTGGTCATGACCTTGCGCACGTAGCCGCGGGCTTCCTTGTAGGTGATGGATTCGACCCAGGCGTCGACCTCGCGGTCGCCGTAGCGTTCCATCCAGGAGCGCAGCGGGGCGGGGCCGGCGTTGTAGCCGGCCAGGGCCAGGGAGGGGCGATCGGCGGCGTGGGCGATGTGAATCCGGATGTACATGGTGCCCAGGCGCACGTTGGTGTCGGGGTTGAGGATCTGGTTGTTGGAGACCGAGCCCTCTTCCAGGAAGGTGCGCGAGGTGTAGCGGGCGGTGCCCGGCATCAGCTGCATCAGGCCCATGGCGCCGGCGTAGCTTTTGACGGTGGGGCGGAAGCCGCTCTCCTGGCGGATGATGGCCTGCACCAGGAAGGGAGAGACGCCGTAGGCGTCGCCGTATTTGTGGGCGAGCTCCATGTAGTTGACCGGGAAGGCAAAGCCCCAGTCGCGGATGTTGCGCAGCGAGGGGCCGCGCTCTTCGATGACTGACTTCATGATCCAGTGCGCCCAGTTGGGCTCGTCGATCGCCAGGTGCAGCCCGGCGCGCAGCTGGGTGGCGCCTTCGGGCACCGGGTGGACGGATTCCTGGCGGCGGACCTCGGCCAGGGCATCTTTGTAGAGTCCCAGGCGCACCAGCTCGGCGCTCACGGCCAGGCGCGGGTTATCGGGCAGGCGCAGGGTAGCCAGGTTGGTGATCTCGTCGGCGCTCAAGTTGATGGTGGGCAGGCGCACACGGGCCGGCAGCTCGTGTTGCTCCAGACGCGCGACGGCCAGACGGCCGTACCAGGTCAGGGGGCCGGAGTTGATGGTGTCCTGGAGCCACTGGCGAGCCTCTTCGCTGCGCCCGGCCTTGAGGTGGTTGACCCCCAGCCAGTAGCGGGCTTTGAGGCCCAGGGTAAGCTCCGACTCGTCTTTGATCTGCCCGTAATGATGCACCAGGTCGAGCAGGGGAGGGATGGCCGCGTCGTAGTCCTGTTGGAGGTAGGCGCTGAGCGCGGTGCGCCACAGGGCGTCGGGTACGTGGTCGCTGAAGGGGTGCAACCCGACCAGGTCAAAGAAGAGCGCGCGGGCCTCTTCGTGCTTGTTTTTGTACTGGTAGAGGCGGCCGGCCTCGTAGAGCGACTCGGGGCAGAGCGCGTTGGTGGGGTACTCCCGGCAGAGGCGCTGGTAGAGCTCGATGGCTTCGCTGTCGCGGTCCATCCGTCGCAGGGCGCGGGCCCAGCCGAAGTAGAGGCGCGGGCGCAGGGCCGGATCTTTGATCAGGCGCTCGGCCTCGGCGAACTCTTCGAGGGCTTTGTCGCGCTTGCGTTCGCGTTCGTTTTGCAGGGCCTGACGGTAGCGGGTCCAGCCGCGAACCTCGGAGCCGGAGACGCCGCGCATCTGGGCGTTCTCGCGCGAGACCTGGTGGGCGTGGCGGTAGCGCCCCCGGGCGATGAGTTCGCGCATCCGATCGACGCGGTCCCCAAAGGGTACGATCGAGGTGCGCAGGCGGCGTTCGGCTTCGGCGATCTCGCTGGCGATGCGGTCGCTGCTGCGCCAGGCGCGGGTCATGCGGTAGATGCCCAGCCACACCTGGGCGGCTTCGTCGGGGCGCTCGGCACGCTCCAGGATGCGGGCCTCGGCTTTGCGCACCTGGTAGCGATCCCAGGCCTGATCGAGCTCCTGACGCAGGTTGTAGAGGTCTCTTAAGGCCTGGTCGACCTGGCCCTCGCGGGCGAGCTGGTCGGCCTGGCGGATGTGGGAGGAGAGGGCCATGGCTTCATCTTCCACGGCCTGCTGGCGGGAGCGGCCCAGGGCGCGTCTGGCGAGCTCGCCGACGCTGGTGGGCTGCTCGGCCAGCTCCTGCATGGTGGCCACGCCGCGGGAGCGATCGTTGGCGCACATCTGCATGCGGGCAAAGGCGTAGCGGATGGCCGGCTCGCCATCGGCATGCAGCTCGACCGGGCCCAGGATGTCGGTGGCCAGGGACAGGGCGTCCTGGCACTTATCGTCGACGAGCAGCTGCATGGCGTCGGGCCAGCGGGGATCGGCGACGTAGGGCGCCAGCACCAGGTAGTCTTTGCCCGCGCCTAACAGGCGACTGGAGACCGCCCGTACCGCCGCCGGGGGCTCCCAGCCGGTGGTGACCTCGCCATCGCTTAAGCGCTCAAAAAACTCGCGAAGTTTGGCGGCCTGCGCCTGGCTGATCCCCACCGGCAAGGCTTCGTCGTGGGCGTCTTCAGCCAGGGCGTCTTCGGCCAGGACGTCTTCGGCCAGGGCGTCTTCGGCCAGGACGTCGTGCTCATGGCGAGCTTCAGCGGCGCTCTCGGCGTTTAGAAGCGCGTCTTCGATCGCGTCGAGAGGGACCGTGGCGAGCGCGTCGGTGTCGGAGCTTTCGTCGTCGGCGGCAGCCGGGATCGCGTCGTCGCCGGCGTTGGGCTCTTCGTCGGCGCGGGCGTCGCTCAGGGCTTCGGGAGCGTCGGTCTCGGGCTCGTCAGAGGGCCGGGAGAGCTCCTCGGTGGCGAGTTCGGCTTCCAGGGTCGGGGGCTCGGGGGAATCTTCCCCTCCCGTGGCGAGTTGGCGAGGAGGCACGAGGCCGGCCTCCTCGGCGTCGCTCTCGGTGGCGAGAGCCTCCTCGGCGTCGCTCTCGGTGGCGAGAGCCTCCTCGGCTTCGTCGGCCTGATCCAGCGCGAGTTCGGCGCGTTTGAGCGCGCGGAGCGCCGCTTCCTCGTCGCCGACGGCCTCGCTGGTTTCGGGCGCGCTGGCGGCGGGCTCTTCCGCCCAGGCCACGCCGGTGAATCCCCACAGAAGCAGCGCGCAGAAGAGCAGCGCGCGCGTCGTTTTGAAGTGCAGATCGTTCATGATCGTCGTTACCCTGGACCAGGTTTTCCGCCGGGCTCCCCACGCGTCCCTGCTCGGAGGTAGGGTGCGAAGAAGATCGGCAGCTCGGGCTAGCAGCCCTTCTGCCGACCTGTCAATTCGTCACCTTCCGGGCGGCGCCACATCCTCGCGGACTCGGGCTGCGGCCTCTCCACTATAAAGTTCCCCCTCAAATGCACCAAGAAAATTGCCCGCGCGGGCTTGCGCCGCTTCGGCGGCGGGTTCACCTTTGGGCCCACGTGCGCGCGGCGGGCTGCGGCCCCCTCGAAGTTGTGATCCGAGTGCCACAGAGCAACCTTTTTTCGGGCGCGGCGCACGTCTCCGCATCCTTTGCAGTAGGAGTGTCATGATTGATATCGACTTCTCGGCGCAACCCTTGCCCGAGGGCCCGGCCCCGGAGCTGGCGTTGAGCCATCTGGACACGCTCTGGCTCCAGGTCACCGGCACGCTATGCAATCTGGCCTGCCGGCATTGCTTCATCTCCTGCGGTCCCAAAAACGAGAGTCACCCCTTTATGGCGCTCGACGAGGTGCGCCGGGCGGTGGAGACGGGCGCGGCGATGGGGGTCAAGGAGTACTACTTCACCGGGGGGGAGCCTTTTATGCACCCGGAGATCCGCGAGATGATCGCGCTGACCCTGGAGCACGGCCCCTTAAGCGTGCTCACCAACGGGGTGCTCATCGACGAGGAGTTGGCGGCGTGGCTGGCGGACACCTTTGAGCGCGCTCGCTACAACTTCGATGTGCGCGTCTCCCTGGACGGGACCACCGCCCGGGAGAACGACGCGATCCGCGGGCGTCATACCTTTGAGAAGATCCTGGCCGGGGCCGTACGACTGCACCGGGCCGGGCTCAACCCGGTGTTTACCGTGACCACCTGCCACGCCGAGTTGGCCGAGAGCGCCGGCCGCCAGAGGTTTTTTGAGCTCCTGGCCGAGCGGGGCATCACTCGCCCCCGGCTGAAGTTTCTGGCGCCCTTTAAGATCGGGCGAGAGGAGCGACGCGGCGGAGCCTACGCGCCCTATGAGCGTTTGACCGAAGACGCGCTCGACGAGGAGGCTCGTCGCAGCCTGCAATGCTCCAGCTGCCGGATGGTGACGGCCAAGGGCGTGTATCCCTGCCCGATCCTCATCGAAGAGGAGGGCGCGCGCATGGGCGATCGCCTGGAGGATGCGCTGGCGCCCATTCGGCTGGATCACCCGGCCTGCTACACCTGTTTTGTGGAGGGGGTGACATGTCGCACCTGAGACGTTTTGCGATTTTTGGCGGGGTCTACAACAACTTCCTGAGTCTGGAGGCGACCCTGGCCGAGGCCCGGGCGCTGGGCTGCGAGGCCATCTACTGCCTGGGCGATATGGGAGGGGTTGGCCCCTGCCCCGACCGGGTGTTTCCGCTGCTTCGGGAGTCGGCAGACCTCTTTGTGATGCAGGGCAACTACGATCATTCCATCGGCCATCGGCTGGAGGATTGCGCCTGTGGCTACACCGATCCGCGCGATAACTACTACGCGCAGATCAGCTATGATTACACGCTGGCTCATACCGCCGATGAGCATAAGGACTGGCTGCGCGACCTGCCCACGGAGTTTCGGCGCCAGTGGGGCGGGGCGCGCGTGCTGATGAGTCACGGCAGCCCCCGGCAGGTCAACGAGTTTTTATGGGAGTCGATGTGTCCGGATAGCTTTCTGACGCACCTGCTCGATGAGCATCAGGCCGACGTGCTCTTCATCACGCATACGGGCATTCCCTGGCAGCGGCGCCTGCCCGACGGGCGGCAGGTGATCAACGTCGGGGCGATCGGCAGGCCGGCCAACAACGGGCGCACCAGCGTGGACTACGCGCTGGTGGAGGTGGAGGGCGACGAGGTCAGGGTGACGCTGCGCCCGATCGACTACGATCACCAGGCGCTGGCCGAGTTGATGCGCCAGGAGGGGCTCCCGGAGCCCTTTGTCGAGACGATCCTCACCGGGTGGTGGACCACCTGTCTGGAGGTGATGCCCGCGCGGGAGCGCGCCCGGGGCAGGTATTAGTGTGGCGTGAACCCACGCCAGAGGCGCGGTGCGCGTGTTTTGACCCCCTCGACCCCCACGCCAGAGGCATGGTGTGCGTGTTTTGACCCCCTCGACCCCCACGCCAGAGGCACGGTGTGCGTGTTTTGACCCCCTTTACACCCCCTTTGGGGTATGGCTTGGGTCGGAAGAGGTGGGGGGGATGGCGCCCGGGAGCGTCTCGGCGCATTGCCGAGGGAAGAAAAGGCGCCTGGACGAGGCGCCTTTGTTTTTATCGCGGGGTCATTTGGACTGACGGAAGAAGAGCTTGATGCGCGAGCCCTCGCGTACGCGGACGACCTTTTTCTCGCTGACTTCGCCATCTTCGTAGCGGACCTGGACCTCGTGGCGTCCGGCTTCGACTTCGACGGTGCCGGGGGTCTGCTGGCCGCGATCGCTGCCGTTGACGACCACCGCGCCGCGGGGGCGTGAGTAGACGGTGATGCGACCCTGGCCGTCTGCGGGTTCGGATTCGGGCTCGGGCTCCGAGGGTTTCTCCGCGGGTTTGCTCGGGGAGACCGAAGGGCGCGGGGGGCTGCCGCCGCTGTAGCCCGAGAGCTCGACCATGAGCACGCGCTCCTCATTGGGGCGAAGGGCCAGTTCGTAGACGCGCTGGTTGCCGCCGTAATCGACGACCACGCGGTGGGGGCCGCCGGCCGGCAGGATCATGCCCTCGTTGGTGCCCTGCTCGGAGTAGGCCGGGTAGGGGAGGCCGTTGACGGTGACCTGGGCCTGGGAGAAGTCGGTGACGACGGTGAGGTGGGCCGGGCGCAGACGGCGCTTTTGCTGGCCGACTTCCACCGGGGCCGGGGCGCTGAGCTCTTCGGGGGGCAGCGGGTCTAAGATCTCCCACTCGCCGGAGTTGAGGTCTTCAGGCTCGGGGAGCTCGGCGAGCTCGACGTTTGGCGTCGGGACGTCGTCGCGCTCGGGGGCTTCGGGGGCCGGGGCTTCTGACGTGGCCTGATAGGCGGCGAAATCGGTGTCGTCGCCGGTGGCCAGGAGCTCGATGGCGTCGCGCTCCTGGATGAGCAGCGCGGCGGCGGTGACGAGGGCCAACGCGATCAGCGTGTAGAGGGCGTAGACGATCTTCTGGGAGTGCGCCTGGCGCATAACCAACATCCTGCATTCAACAAGGTTTTGAGCGCCCCTGGCGAGGCTGCGGTGTGTCGAGGTGGTACTTTGTGTGGCGAGCGTGTGTCAACGTCGCGTATGGGAGCGCGGCGCGTGGGCGCCGGCGCTCGGGTTGGACCGGGAGGGGGCGTCGAGCATTCAACCGGGGGTGAAGAAGTCGAGCATGCGGCGAGTGCGGGAGGCCTGGCGCGCGCGTTGATGGGCCCACTCGCGCAGCCCTTTGATGCTCTCTTCGTAGGTGCGGTAGAGGGGCACGGTGTCGCGGGCGGCGTAGACCAGGTCGTCGCGGTCGAGTTCGCGACCGCCGGCAAACGCGCTGTACATGGCGCTGATGACGACCTGCTCCAGCTCGGCGCCGGAGAAGTGTTCGCAGAGCTCGGCGACCTCGGCGATGGTCTCGGGCTCGATGGCGCGGCCGCGCCGGGCCAGGTGGATGCTCAAGATCTCCTGGCGCTCGTGGGGCTGGGGCAGATCGACAAAGAAGATCTCGTCGAAGCGTCCCTTGCGCAGCATCTCGGGGGGGAGGTCGGTGACGCTGTTGGCGGTGGCGACCACGAAGACCGGCGTCTGGCGCTCTTGCTGCCAGGTGAGCAGGGAGCCCAGCACGCGGCTGGAGCGGCCCTCGTCGCCGGGGCCGCGGGCAAAGCCCTTTTCGATCTCATCGATCCACAGGACACAGGGGGCCAGGGCATCGCAGGTCTTGAGGGCCGTGCGCAGGGATTCTTCCGGGGAGCGCCGACCGTCGAAGACGCGTCCCATATCCAGGCGCAAAAGGGGCAGGCCCCAGTGTCGGCCGATGACCCGGGCGCTGAGGCTTTTGCCGCAGCCCTGCACGCCGAGCAGGAGCAGGCCCCGGGGGGCGGGCAGACCGTAGGCGCGGGCTTCTTGACCGAAGGCCGCGCGGCGCTCGACGAGCCAGTCTTTGAGGGCGTCGAGGCCGCCCACGGTGTCGAGGCCGGCGTCCAGGGGGTGAAATTCCAGGACTTCGCTGCGGCCGACCAGGCGACGTTTCTCCTGGAGGATGGCGTCCTCCAGATCGATGGTGCGTCGCTCTTCGCGGGCGTCGAGCAGCTGTTGGCGCACGCGGTGAAAGGCGCGATGCGCCTCGCGCTGGGTCAGGCCGAGGGCGCCGGCGGTGAGGGCTTCGCTGTCGAGGTCGGGGAAGTGGTGGGGAGGAAAGACGGCCAGGAGTTGTTTTTTGATCCCCTCGCGATCGGGAAGGGGCAGCGAGAGGGGGGTGAGGTCTTTTTGAAACTCGGGGAAGTCGAGGGGGGTGGGGCCGACGAAGATCAGGGTTTTGCCCTGACGGGCGCAGCTCCGCTCGGTTTCGCGCAGGAGGCGGCGCAGCCTGGCGTTTTCGAGCAGATGCGCGGCATCGACGAAGACGTAGACGCCGCGCTCCGGGCTGGTGGCGACCCGAGCCAGGGCCCGGGCCAGGTCGGCGTCGCCGCCGGTGTCGTTGTCGTTGTCGGGGGCGTCGCCGAAGCCGCGGGTGATCGACCAGGTGTGCACCGGGCGCTCATCGCGGCGGGCCAGACGCGCGATCAGATCGAGGGCGCGCTCCTCCTCGTGGGTTTCCAGGTGGAGCAGGGCGTAGGGGGCACGTAAAAGCGCCCCCAGCTCGCGCATAAAGCGCAGGTGGGGGCTTTGGGAGGCGGGTGTGCTCATGGGTCGCGTCGGGTGGCCGGGCGCTGGCGGTCGAGAACTCAGCGCCCGTAGTAGTCGACGACCTGATAGCCGTCTCCGGCCAGGTCGCGATCTTTGATCGAGCGCCAGAGATCGCGCAGACCTTTGTAGTGGTCCAGAAAATCGCCTTCTTCGACGGCGGGTTTGACGGCGATCTTGGCAGAGAGGCCGCGACCCCGAGGCTGAACGGTGATGACTCCCAGGCCGCGCTCGGTGGCCGTTTTGATCAGGATGTCGTTGTACTCGGCCTCGCCCTCGCGCAGCGCCTCCAGGGGGAGTGCGAGCCAGCGGTAGTTGGCGGTGGCGCGGCTCATGGCGTGCAGGCCGCTGCGCACGTTGAAGACGCACTCGTCGTAGGAGGCCGCAAGTTTGATGGCGTGGAGCTTGTGGACCGAGCCGGCCACGTAGACCACATCGACCGGGACCGCGCGGGGGCCTTCGTCGGTGAGCGCGGGTTCGTCGTTGAAGATGGCGTGAGAGGAGGGATACTCGCGCTCAAAGAGGCGCTCGATGGGTTCAACCATCTCGTCGATGCTAAAGTCGTAGAGGTCTGTCATACCGTCCCGGGGGGAGAGTGGTTTACGATGAATCGCCGCCTGCTATCGCTCTTCCCCCCGGGTAGAGTGCGGCAATGAAGGACTTAGCCGGCGCTGAGGGACCAGCGCAGTTCGTCGCGTAATGTATCGATTTCCTGGTTGAGCACGCGTTGGTCAGCGGCGCCCAGGACCACGCCATGAAGACCCACAAAAGTTAAGTCGATATCAAAGACAGGTTCGCCGTTTTCGACGCGCTTGCGAAACTGCACATCGAGCTCCACCGGCTCCTGGTGAATGGTGGAGCGGCCCATGCAATAGAGAAAGAGGTACACAAAAAGAGGGAGGACGAGCACGAAGAGGGGGACCATGGCGATGATGAAGGTCAGCGAGCCCCGCTCAAAGCGCAGGCGTTCGTGTTCGGACTGGACGACGCGGTAGCCAAAGGACTCAAAGAGGCGCTGGACGTGGTAGCGCAGCTCCTGCTCGTCTTTGACGCCGTAGGCACGCATCTGGCGCATGAAGACAGTCTGCGAGGGGTCGCAGAAGGTGTCGTCGCTGGCTTCGATGCGAAAGGGGAAGTGCTCATCGTTATCGACGGCGACCATGGCGCGGCGCGTGGGGTCGACGACCGGGAGCTGATCGTGTTGGAGACCGGTTTCGGCGACCGGGACCAGGCGAGCGTCGCTGTGGCCGTAGCGCTCCTCGATGTGGGCGCGCAGCGAGGCCGGCAGCAGGGGGTGGCGAGCCACCGCCAGGCGGTGATGCGGGGTGTGGGCAGCCTGATGGACGGCGCCGGGCTCGGAGGGGCGGGGCTCGGGGGGCGCTCCGGGCAGCGGCGCCGGGGTGCCGGCGGCGGGATCATGGGCCAGCAGGTCGCGGGCGGCCTCGGCCGCGGCGGCGCGCCGGGCCTCGTCGCTGAGTGCGGTGGCGTCAGTGGGCGCGGGCTGCTCTTGGTCGCGCCAGATCGGGCGCGGCAGGCTGCGGCTGTGGTCGATTCCGGGGATGGCGTATTCGAGGCGGCCGTCGCTTTTGACCTCCAGCTCCACCAGTCCGGCCTGGGTGGCCTGGTCTAAAAACGCCGTGACGCGCTCATGGGGAAGCCCCAGCGCGTAGGCCAGATAAGAGGGCTGCAGCCGGTCCATGCCTTCTTCGTAGACCAGGCGCAGGATGTGCCACTCGAACTCCTCGTAGGTCATGATCCCGTCGCGCGTCTCTTGAGCTGAATGCCAGTGGGGCGAACTCCTACCTCAGGGAACACATCGGATCGCTTCCGGCATTCCTCCGATGAGGAGCCGGGAGCATGCGCTGCGCTTCCATCGGGCCCTCCCAGACCGTGTCGCAGGCCAGAGCCAGGGCCTTCTCTAAGAGTAGGCACCCGCCCCGGCCAGAGCAAGCGCCCCGGCCTCGGCCCGTTGGCCGAGGCCATGAGGCCCCGGGGCGCTGGTCAACACACCGGCCAGGGGTTATCTCTAAGGACAACCTTTTTTGCAGCACGGCGATGTCAGTGCGGACCTGCGGGGCCGGCGCTGACTTTTCTGACCTGACCAGGAGGAAGCGTGTCGACGTCTGAGATCGAAAGCGTTCTAAAAGAAGATCGTTCGTTTGAGCCCCCGGCGGAGTTCGGGGCCCAGGCCAACCTCAACGCCGACGCCCTCGACGCGCTCTACGCCGAGGCCCAGGCGGACCCGGAGGCCTTCTGGGCCCGTCAGGCCCGCGAGGAGCTGGTCTGGGAGAAGGATTTTGAGACGACGCTCGACTGGCAGCCGCCTTTTGCCCGCTGGTTTGAGGGGGGCACGCTCAACATGAGCGTGCAGTGCCTGGATCGCCACCTGAGCACCGCGCGCAAAAACAAAGCCGCGATCATCTGGGAGGGCGAGCCCGGGGATCAGCGCACGCTGACTTATCAGCAGCTTCATGCCGAGGTCTGTCGCTTTGCCAACGGGCTGGAGCGCCTGGGCATCGGGCAGGGCGATCGAGTGGCGATTTACATGCCGATGGTGCCTGAGCTGGCGATTGCCCTGCTGGCCTGCGCGCGCATCGGGGCGGTGCACTCGGTGATCTTCGGAGGCTTCTCGGCCTCGGCGATTCGCGACCGGGTGGAAGACGCCCAGGCCAAGCTGGTGATCACCGCCGACGGCGGGTTTCGTCGCGGCAAGGTGTTGCCGCTTAAAGAGCAGGTCGATGCGGCCCTGGCCGAGGGCTGTCCCACGGTCGAGGACGTGGTTGTGTACCGCCGCTGCAACAACAAGGTGACCTGGTTTGAGGGCCGCGATCGCTGGTGGCAGGACGTGATCGCCGACGAATCGACTCACCACCAGGCGCAGGCCTTTGACGCCGAGCATCCCCTCTTCATCCTCTACACCAGCGGGACCACCGGCACGCCCAAGGGCGTGGTCCATGCCACGGCCGGCTACGCGCTGTGGACGAAGCTGACCACGCGCTGGGTCTTTGATCTCAAAGAGGAAGATACCTACTGGTGCACGGCCGACATCGGTTGGATCACCGGGCATAGCTACATCGTCTACGGCCCGCTGCAGAACGGCGCGACCACGATGATGTATGAGGGCGCGCCGAACTGGCCGCAGCCCGATCGTTTCTGGGACATCATTGAGCGCCACGCGGTCAACATCTTCTACACCGCGCCCACGGCGATTCGCGCCTTCATGAAGTGGGGAGAGCAGTGGGTGGACCGCCACGATCTCTCCAGCCTGAGGTTGTTGGGCACGGTCGGCGAGCCGATCAACCCGGAGGCCTGGATGTGGTACCACACCAAGATCGGCCAGGAGCGTTGCCCGATTGTCGACACCTGGTGGCAGACCGAGACCGGCGGCATCCTGATCTCGCCAGTGCCCGGGGTCACGGCCACCAAGCCCGGCAGCGGCACCCGGGCGCTTCCGGGCATCGAGGTGGCGGTGGTCGATAAAGAGGGCAAGGACGTGGCCGAAAACGAGGGGGGCTTTCTGGTCATCAAGCGCCCCTGGCCCTCGATGTTGCGCACCGTCTACAACAATGAGGCGCGCTTTAAGGCCGGGTATTTCGGGCGTTTTGAGGGCATCTACTTCGCGGGCGATGGGGCCCGTAAGGATCAGGACGGCTACTTCTGGATCATGGGTCGCATCGACGATGTGATCAATGTCAGCGGTCACCGCCTGGGGACCATGGAGATTGAGAGCGCGCTGGTAAGTCACCCGGCGGTGACCGAGGCGGCGGTGGTGCCTCGTCCCGACGACATCAAGGGGCAGGCCATCGTGGCCTTTGTCACGCTGGAGAATGGCGAACCCTCCGATGCGCTGGCGCTGCAACTGCGCGACGAGCTCAGCGCGCATGTGGTTCAGGAGATCGGGGCGCTGGCGCGCCCGGCCGAGATCCGTTTCACCGACGGCCTGCCCAAGACGCGCAGCGGCAAGATCATGCGCCGTCTGCTGGCCGACATCGCCGCCGGGCGCCAGAGCGGAGACACCTCCACGCTCGAAGATGCCTCGGTGCTCGATAAACTTCGCGAAGACGCGAAGTAAGGTTCTGCGCTATAGCTCCGGGCAGCCGGCATCCTGTCGGCGCCCGGGGCATGGCTCCCCGCCCCACCTCCGGCGGCGCTCCCACCGCACTTCTTCCCGCACACGACGTACCCCATGCACATCGATGTCTTTCGCCTCAACAACGGCCAGGGCTGGGATCTGCACTTGAAGCGCTTCTCCGACCCGCAGACGCTGGTCCCGGGGCGCCGTCCGGTGCTGATGATCCCGGGCTACGCGATGAACACCTTCATCTTGAGCTTCCACCCGGGCGGCCCCTCGATGGTCGAACACCTGGTGGCCCGCGGCTTCGAGGTGTGGACCGCCAACCTGCGGGGGCAGGGCGATGCCCGGCGCCGCTGGCCGGGGGTGGAGGATCACGGGTTTAAGGAGCTGGCGCTGGTCGACCTGCCCCAGGTGCGCGACTTCGTGCTCACCGAGAGCCTCCTTGAGCCCGACGCCCTCGATCTGGTGGGGTGCAGCCTGGGGGCGACGGTGATCTACGCCTACCTGGCGCACCATCCCCGGGAGCATCACGTGGGTTCGGTGATCTCGATCGGTGGCCCGCTGCGCTGGACGCATTCCCATCCGCTGGTGCGTCTGGTGCTGGCCTCGCCAGGGCTGGCCGGGGCGGTGCCGGTCCGGGGCACCCGGCGCATGGCGCGTCTGGCGCTGCCGCTGGCCCGGCGCTTCCCGGGACTGCTCCAGCTTTACTTAAACCCCGAAATCATCGATCTGGACGCCGCCGACGAGCTGATCAAGACCATCGATGACCCGAGCCGTCGACTCACCCGGCAGATCGCACACTGGCTTAAGGCGCGCGACCTGGTCGTCGACGGGCTCAACGTCAGCGACGCCCTCGACCAGGTGGACGTGCCCCTGATGTGCGTGCTGGCCAACCAGGATGGCATCGTGCCGCCGCCGGCCGCGCTCTCGGTGTTTGATCATATCGCCTCGCGCCAGATCGAGGTGGTGCGCGTGGGCGATGCGCGTTACCCCCACGCTCACGCCGACCTCTTCATCTCGCACGGGGCCCGCGAGGCGGTTTTTGAGCCGATGGCCGCCTGGCTTCAGGGGCGGTACGAGTCGGCTCCCCCGACACAGCCGGCCGATACGGAGCACTCCAATGCCTGAGCTGGCCGAAGTGGAGGTGGCTCGCCGCAATGTCGAGCGCTGGTGGCAGCATCGCTGCGCCCGGGAGGTGCGCCTGATCGATCCGAAGGTCCTCCGGGATGCAACGCCCCGCGAGCTCGAAGATGCGCTGGGCCGTCGGCTGGTCGCGATGCACCGCCGGGGCAAGTACCTCTGGGCGGAGTTGGAGGGGGGCTTTGCGCTGATGTTTCACTTTCGGATGACCGGCAAAATCACCTGCGAGGATTCCCCGGAGCCGCGCTTTGCTCGCCTGGCCTGGCGCATCGATGAGGCCGGGTGGCTGGTTTTTAAAGATCCTCGTCGGCTGGGGCATGTGGAGGTGCTCGGTCCCGGGGAGCTCGACCATTACGACGCCCTGCAGCGCATGGGACCGGAGCCCGAAGACGCCACGGCCGCCGGGCTCAAGGCCGCCTGCTCGGCGCGGCGCCTGCTCAAGAGCGCGCTTCTGGACCAGTCGGTGGTCGCCGGCGTGGGAAACATCGCCATCAGCGAGCTCTTCTGGCGCCTGAAACTGCCGGTGGAGGTGCGCTGTGGCGAACTTGACGATGCGCAGTGGGAGGCGCTGGCCAAGGAGATGCCGCGCTACTTTGATCAGATCCTTCAGCGTTCGATGGCCGATGAGATCGCCTATCTGAATGAGGCCGGCGGCGATAACATTTTTGAGGTCTACGGCCGGGAGGGGGAGCCCTGCCCGCGCTGTCAGGCCCCCTTGAAAGTGGCGCGGGTGGCCGGCCGATCCTCGTACTATTGTCCAACGTGTCAGGGAGAACCATGAGTGTAGACATGCAGACCCTCAGCCAGCAGGTGGCCGAGGCGATCGCCAGACAATTCACCGAGTTTGAAGGGCACGCGCTGCGCTGTGATGCTGGCGAGCCCGGGATGATCTATGTGGCGCTGCGGGGCGCGAAGCGCGATGCGCAGGCCGGGGAGCGCCTGGCCGGGGAGCTCGACCGCCTGGTGCGCGCGGAGCTGGCGCGGGCCGGGGCCACCGCGTGCGCGCCGACCATCATGATGGGTCGCGGCGATAAAGATCTGCTCCTGCGCGTGATGATCAGCGCGGCGGGATGAGTCTGTGCGCAGGGATACTCTGACGTGTACACGAGGCGGGCGCTCGCGGAAGAGCCGGCCCCCTGCTGGAGGCACCCGAGCGCCGGCGCGAAGGGTGCTCGAACCCTCAAGGCGCGTTGTGAGTCGGAGCGCGAGGGTAGCGTGGACCCTCAAGGCGCGTTGTGAGTCGGAGCGCGAGGGTAGCGTGGACCCTCAAGGCGCGTTGTGAGTCGGAGCGCGAGGGGTGCTCGAACCCTCAAGGCGCGTTGTGAGTCGGAGCGCGAGGGGTGCTCGAACCCTTAAGGCGCGTTTGTGAGTCGGAGCGCGAGGGTAGGAAGAAGGGTTGAGTGGGGTGGTCGAAAGCCATCGCGAGGGTAGGAAGCAGGGGTGAGTGGGGTGGTCGAAAGCCATCGCGAGGGTAGGAAGCAGGGGTGAGTGGGGTGGTCGAAAGCTATCGCGAGGGTAGTGAGGAGGGGTGAGTGGGGTGGCGCGTGGTCCGGGAGAGGCGCGGCAATAAGTCGTGGGGATTGGGCGTTGTGGAGGCACCCGAGCGCCGGCATCTGCCAGGCAGCGCGGCGCTCCTTGATGTCGACGATTTCAGACGAGGACACGATGGCTGAGCAGAGACCCTTTGAGCCCGGACGATTCTGGGATGAGATGTTTGATCGCCCCGACTACCGCTATGGCGAGTCGGCCAACCCCTTTGTGATCGAGGCGGTGGAGGCTCGTCTGGAGCCCGGCGCCGCCGTGCTCTGCGTGGGCGACGGGGAGGGGCGAAACGGGGTGGGGCTGGCCCGGGCCGGCTACCGGGTCACCTCGCTGGAGCCCTCGGCTGTGGGGCTGGCCAAGACCCGGCAGCTCGCCGCGAAGTATCAGGTGGAGGTGGAGACGATCCAGGGGGTGATGCCCTCCGATGTGCTGGGGGAGCGGGAGTTTGACGCGGTGGTGCTGGCCTATGTGCATGTGCCGCCGGCGATGCGCCCGGAGTTGCACCGCGCCTGTGTGCAGCACCTGGCCCCCGGAGGGCGGATCGTGCTGGAGGGCTTTACCCCCCGCCAGCGCGAGTTGGGGCGCACCAGCGGCGGCCCCGGCGATGTGGCGATGCTCTTTGAGCCCGAGACGCTGCGCGAGGACTTTGAGGGGCTTGAGGTCGAGCTCCTTCAGGAGGAGCAGGTCGAGCTCGCCGCCGGCGATGGCCACCGCGGGGTGGCCGAGGTCGTGCGCTTGATCGCGCGTCGCGTCTGAAGCGGAGCCGCGGCGGTGAACCCAACGCAAAAGCGCCCCGGGAGGACTCCCGGGGCGCTTTTGCGTTGGGCAGGAAGCGTTGAACGCTCCCAAACTCAGCGGTGAAGTGTCTCAGCGCGCGGTGTTTTCCCAGGCGCCGATCGAGCAGTAGCCGCCGTTGGGGCGCGGCAACGCGAGGGAGGTGGGGTTGGTATCTTGTCTGTCATCTTTTTAGATGCTGAGCGCTACGTGCCGAAGGCCGTGTTTCTTATGTACCGGCCTCCATGGCTGAGAGTAGCGTTCCGGCCAGTGCGGAAAAGAGGTTTCTTACTGAGGTCGCTACCGAGAGGCTTCGATAGTGGCCTCCGAAGCCCGCTTCGGTCTGGGGGGAGAGTATTAATGATGCTGCTTGATAGAGTTGTTGCTCCATCAGACGCTCGCAGAGGATGCGGTAGCGCTCGGCATAGGATGCGCCCGCGAACTCAGGCATGAAGTGATAGTGCGCTGAACGTAATGTTAGTGGGCGCGTCGAGTCTTCGCACTCTTCCAACATCATGAGATAGCCTAAGAAGGGCTGTCGTGGATCGACGGTTGAATTCGACGGTCCATCGACATGGTTTGACGGAAGAAAGTTGTTTTGTCGAGCTGACACCCATAAATCCGATGCGCTCCCAATCGCCTCCTCGGTGCGGTTGTTGAAGTTGTTACCAAAAGAGCCAACCTGTGACTTGAATTCTAAGACGGCTATGAGGCGCTGTTCGTGTACGATTAATACATCCCAATTCTTTGAAGGTCGATAGTACCCTGGTAACTGAAGGTTATGACGCCCGCGTGTGAAAACGGACTCTGATGGTAGGCCACACTCAGCGGCGATCGATTCCACCAGAGCGATAAAACCGTCAAGGTTTTTTCCGGAGAGCACCTTGCCCCGAGTGCCACCCTGAGAGCTTGAACCGGTCGCTCGGGTCGCCCAGAACAGACGTACAGCGTCGCGGACGCGATCGTCGAAGTTTGCTGGCAGAATTGAGATTGTCATGATGACGTCCGTGAAACACGTGCCTCGGAGGCAAATGTACAAAGTGTTTGTGCTTCTGTTTTGTTGAGTTGATATGCCTGGGCTGCGAGAATATCGATGTGGTGCTGGTCGTTGCAAGTACGTGCAGCGTGAAGCTCTGTTTTTAATGAAAGGGGCAACGTGTCAAACTCAGGAACCCGGATGCGCCGGAGATATTGGGCCTGGAAGCGCAAGAATCCACCAGACATTCGGATGCAATATGCGGCTACGAAAGCGAGTGCGATCGAAGACCGAAGGAGTGTTTGGAGTATCTGGAGATCCCATCGGTCGGATGTGATAGTGTAAAGATTGTGATGTGGGTAGAATTCTCCGGGGTCATAAGCCACCGTGGAATCTCCTTTGATGTCAGGTATGAGTAGTTTTGGCGTGGTTAATAGATCGGGATGGATGCGATCGATTGTTCGAAACCATTTGTCAGGATTTTTCTTTGCGACATGACGACGATGTAATGCGTCTTTGTTAAGGGCCAGAAAGTTTGCAAAGCGCGGGAAATGTTCGGGGATAACGAGTTGACGGTTGTTGGACCAGGGGTTGACAATACCGCGTCCTGACCATTGGATGTGTGGGCCATTGAGGTCAGAGGCCATGACGAGTGGAAGTTTTCGGGAGGCTTCGACGTCCAGTGCATCATAATCATCAATAAATACACGATCGCATCCTGTTGCGACGCCTATACCAACGTGAGCCCCGGCGTCTTCAAGTGAGGGGAAGCGTTGTTCGAGAGCTCGAAGTAGGTTGATAATATGTGGGGAATCCAGGAGCCAGGGGTCGCGATTATGGGCAATCGTTTGTACGACCACGCTGTGGTTGGATCGCTCGTGCGTGAGGTCGTCCGAGAGTCGTTCAAAAATTTCTTGAATGCCTTTCAGGTGTTTTCCAGTGCTGGAAAACATGCGGGTAGTACCGGGAGACGTTCTTCGGATAAGCGTGATGGCCGGATAGGCATCGACCTCAGAGTGAAAGGCGTCAGCGACCTCCATGTTGATATATATATCGAGATTGAAGTCGGCAGCGATTTTGGCACGCAGAGGGCCGCCATATTTGTTTTTGATCCATCGGTTTGAGCATATAAATCCGAGCACGCCGTTAGGGTTTAGTAGGTCCAGGCATCGTTCAAAGAAAAGAACGTATAGGTCGGCCCTATCATAGAGGGTTGAATAGTGCTTTTTGTATTCTTTTAGGAGTGCGTTGGGAATGCGCTCCTGCCTGACATAAGGGGGGTTTCCAATGATGATGTCAAAACGGGTGTGGATGGGGATTAGGAGAAAGTCGTCCTGATGTAACCAGCTGTCACAGAGCGTTTGAGCGTCGGTTTTGGAGAGCCCCTCTTGATAGAGGATGGAGAGGAGGTTTTCCCGGGTTTCGGTAAGTGTTTTTGCGTGAAGATCAACGGCGAAAATTCGATCGGACAGTGTATCAGCCCAACACGACTTCGGGATGTTTTGACGTCTGCATGAGGCCAGTAAGCGTTTTACAGCCGCGAATAGAAAATGTCCTTGCCCGCAGGAAGGCTCCAGTAGTCTGAGAGAGGTGAGATCGTGGTCCGAGTTGTAGCCGCAGAGGTCGAGCATCCCTTCGACGACCTCTTCGCGGGTGAAGACCGCGCCACGATCTTCATCGGTGGCGCTATTGGCTAGCGTCTCAACGGCCTCTTGAACCCGACGAGGGCGGTCGAGCTGTAATGGAAGAGGCAGGTTCATACGTGTCTCGGGGGCGTCGAACGTGAGCGGATAGGCTCGGATAGCTGCTTCTGAGGTATTAGCATGGCAGCGGGCAGGTGCAACCGATATGAATCGGCGTATGGGGCGGAGACGGCCACCGCGGGGTGGCCGAGGTGGTGCGCTTGATCGCGCGTCGCGTCTGAAGCGGAGCCGCGGCGGTGAACCCAACGCAAAAGCGCCCCGGGAGGACTCCCGGGGCGCTTTTGCGTTGGGCAGGAAGCGTTGAACGCTCCCAAACTCAGCGGTGAAGTGTCTCAGCGCGCGGTGTTTTCCCAGGCGCCGATCGAGCAGTAGCCGCCGTTGGGGCGCGGCATCCCGCGCTGATCTTCGGTGAAGGCCTCGCCCTGATGGTCCACGCAGTGGGAGGCCGGCAGGCGCATCCAGACATCGTTGGTGGCCCCCGGGCTCACGGCCTTGGTCCGGGTGAACCCACCGTTATTCGCCAGCGGTTGGAGCCGAACGGGCAGGGGCTGGATTTCGGTGCCGACCGCGTCGGTGACGCTGTCGGGGGTGAAGTCCTCCGAGCCGAGCCGGATGTAGTTGTAGCCCAGCGAGTCGATCAGGTGATCGGAATTACCGCAGTGGAAGGGCTCGGTGTCGTCGAGCACCACGGAGTTTTTAAGATACACCGGCGTGCGCGTATCGCAGGTCGAGGCGATCGCGCTACCAAGCCCGCCGGTGTTGAAGTCGAAGGTGGTGTGCATGAAGGCGGCCTGACCGTCGTACTGATACCAGGCGCCGCCGATGCTGTTGGCCGTGTTGTCGTAGAAGGTCGTGTGCAGCACGAAGGCTCCGCGTCTGCTGTACACGGCGCCGCCGCTGGCGGGGGTTTCGTTGCTGTTAAAGAGTGCCCGCACGATGACCAGGTTACCGGCGGTGCCCAGAGCGTTGGCAAAGATGGCGCCGCCGCTGCTCTCGGCGTAGTTGTTTTTAAAGAGCGCGTCTTCCAGGAGCAGCGGGGCGTCCACGAAGATGGCTCCGCCCTGTCCATGGGTTTCGTTGTCGATAAAGCGCACCCGACGCAGCACTCCCGGCACGGTGCCCGTTTCGAGGTAGAGCGCGCCGCCGCGCTGACTGGAGGTGTTGTTGATAAAGTCCAGATCGGTGCCGCCGAAGGAGCCCTCGGCGTACACCGCGCCGCCGTATTCGCTGGTGGCGCCATCCCGCAGCGTGAGGCCTTCCAGGTGGAGGTCGCCCGAGGCGGCCACGTTGAAGTGGCGAGCGTTGCCGGCCGAGCGCAATGTGAGCCCGGTGGTGCCGGGGCCCTCGATGCGGACTTCTTTGTCGACGCTCAGCTCCGAGCTCAGCGTGATCTCGGAGATGGAGGGAGCAAAGGTGATGACGCTACCGGCGGCGACCCGACCGAGCACTTCACGCAGCGTACCGTAGGTGGTGGCGCTATCGCCGGAGTCGGTCACCAGGGTGGGCTTTGGGGAGCTGATCGTGGCGAAGGTGGTCTGACCTTCCTGCACCGTCAGGGTTTGGCTGCCGCCGACCACGGTGTAGACGTTGCCCCAGGCGTCGGTGCCCAGCTGGTTAACGCTCACGCTGAGGGACCAGGTGCCCGGGTCCAGCGGGATGTGGGCGGTGCCCTGGCCGCTGAGCTGGCGGCTGTGAGAGATGCCCGCGCTGGCAACCCTGATGGTGAGGCTGCCGGTGGAGGGCAGGTCGTGGGACAGGGCCAGCCCCCCGTCGAGCGCGGCGTAGGTCTGGGTCAGGTGGGTAGTCTGGCCGCTCTGCACCGAGGCGGTGGTGGTGCGCGTGGCGGGCTCATAGGAGCTCCCGCCGGCGTTTACATTATGAAAGGTCAGGGTGTACTGCCCGGGCGCCAGCCCCGGGAGGTTGGTGACGTCGGGATAGGTGGTCTGGGCGGTGGAGGGGGCCGGGCCGGTCAGGGTCACGCTGGCGGCCGCGCCGGCGGGCAGTCCCTGGGTCACCACGTTGAGTTGGCCGGTGGCCATCCCAAAGTTGAGATGCGCGCTGGCGATGGCATCGCTTAAGACCTCAACGCTTTGCGGTGGCGCGCTATAGTTTAAGTCGCCCTGGGTCACATCGGCGGCGCTGACAACGTAGATGCCCGGGACGAGATCCTGGAGGGTGGTGGCGGAGTTGACCGTGGCGCTGTAGCCGCCCGGGCCGCTGATCGTGATGGTGGGCGAGACGCCGGCGGGAAGCCCCTGGAAGCTTACCTGAAGCTGACCGTTGGCCAGCCCGTAGGTGATGGTGGTGGGATCGTTGGCGCCGCTGGTCAGCGCGGCTGTGCGCACGGCGGCGTGGTAGGTCGTGGTCCCGTCGCTCACCTGCTGCGGGGTCAGGTGGTAGGTGCCCGGTGTCAGGTCATCAAAGAGCGCCGAGGCGTTGAGTATCACGTCGGTGTTCGGGCCGCTCAGGTTGACCTGAGGGGTGAGCGTGCCGGGGAGCCCTTCGATGATCACCTGCCAGCTGGCCGGTAGCAGCGCGTAGCTCAGGGTGAGCTCGACGTGCTGATCGGCCTCGATGGTCAGGTTTGCCACCGGCGCGTTGTAAGTCGCCAGATCCAGCACCATGTTCTGGGCCACCACCTGGTACTGGCCCACGGGGATTGCGTCGAGGATGCCGCCCTCGGGCACGCTCAGCGTGGTGTCGCCCACCAGCGCAATGTTGGGCCAGGGGCTCTCGGGGGGGAGGCCCTCCAGGCTCAGAGAGAGCGAGCCGGTCGCGTGGTCGATATCACCGCCGTCGTGCTCTCCGGCGTCCTGGTTTCGTCGTGCGTTGGGGCTGTCGCCACACCCCAGGGCCAGGGTGCCCAGGAGTAGGAGGGTGAGGAG
>NZ_QHKO01000017.1:0-2115 GCF_003260125.1 Lujinxingia litoralis | reverse complement strand
GCGCAGGCGTTGAGCGTGATGACCACCTCGGCCTCACCTTCGGGGAAGGCCAGCCCCTCACAGGCGAGCGTGCCGCCCCCGGCGTCGGTGCAGGCGATGGTGAGATCGCAGCCATCGCGGGTGCAAAAGCTCTCCAGCGTGGGCGGGTGACTAAACGCATATGACTCGCCGGCCTCATACCCCTCCAGCCCGGCCTCAAAGGCGTAGCGCACATCGAAGGTTTTTGAGGCGCTCGTGCTTTGCTCGTCGAGGGAGGCGTTGACGGTGAGCGTCCAGCTGCCCTCGGCGTTGAGCTTGGCGGTGGGGAGCTCGATCGACTCGGCGCACTCAACAGGCGTCACTACCTCGCCGCCCTCATAGCTCAGGGTGCAGGAGTCCAGGGTGCAGCCCTGGGGGGCGCACGCCGCATCGAAGTTCAAAACCCCCTCGGTTTCGTCGATGACATAGGGGCTCTCCTCGCCGCCGGTGAGTGTCAGGGAGAGGTCCGGGTCGGCGTCGGCGTCGGGGGTGGTGTCGGGGGTGATGTCGGTGTCTGTGGGCGTCGCGACGCCGTCGCCGCCGCAACCCACGGCGAGTAAGGTGAGTGCAATAAAGATCACACGAAAGTACGACATGGCAGGGCCCTCCCGGTGCTGTGTCAGGTTGATATGAAGAGCCCCAGACTTAGCCCGGATGGTCGCCGCGGGGCAAGCCCATCACGCAAAACACCCCACCGCCAGCGTTTGCCGGGGGGTGGGGTGGTTTCATGATAGAGCAAATCGCCCCGAGCACGAGGTCGAGTACGAGGTCGAGGTCGAGTACGAGGTCGAGGTCGAGTACGACGCAAAACACCCCACCTTCAGCGTTTGCCGGGGGTGGGGTGTTTTAATGATCGGACGTGTTGCCGAAGCCCGAGTTTATGGCGTGTAAGGCCAGGCGACGGGGGTGGGGGCATTCGCAGTGCTGCCAACATTGGGGGCGCCGATCTGAGCGTTGTTATTGCGGCCCCAGCAATACATCGTGCCGTTTGAAATGCCGCAAGTATGTGATGCGCCCGCTGCGATGTCGATCCAGTTTGTTTGGGGGGAAGACACCGCAGTAGGTGTAAATCCACCACTTAAATGACCTAATCGACCATAAACAGCATTGCCCCAACAATACGCGACCGTATCAGCAATTCCGCAGGTATGTTCGGCGCCGGTGGTGATTAAGGAGAACTCCTGAGTTGAATCAACAAAATTAACGGTGGTGCTGGTTGTGCTAGCACGACCAAGTTGGCCTTCGGTATTATTACCCCAACAATAAGCGCCCGGATCGCTGGCTCCCGTAACAATTGCACAAGAGTGTGTGCCGCCGGCTGCAATATGTGATGTTATGTTGGTTGATATTGCCAGTGCGTTGCCTACCGAAACCGTCGTGTCGGTTTGTGATGGGTTGCCATCCAACCGCCCATCCCCCGGACTCCCCCAACACCACCCATTCGCCCCCTGAGCCGTCACCGCGCAGGTATGCGCATCGCCGGCGGCGACGGCCACGAAGGTGTCGATGGTGGTGCCGCCGCTGGTGATCTCCACGCGAGTGCGGTCGTCGACGGGGGTGCCGGTGCCGAGTTGGCCTTCTATCCCTCTCCCCCAGCAATACAGCTCATCTTCATTATTTAACGCGCAGGTATGTGTGCCGCCAGCCGCTACCGTATGCCAGTTTAAAGCATTATTGATTTGATAAGGTTCATTATAGAAATTAGCGGCGTTTGAAGCTGGGTATGCTTGTTTTTCACTATTCAAACCCCAACACCACAAACTCCCATCCTCTTTAATCCCACAGGTATGCTGCCCACCCGCGCTCACCTGAGCCCACACGCCATCACCAGCCACTCGCGTGGGCTGGCTGCGCTGGGTTGTGGAGCCGTCGCCCAGGCGACCGCTGCCGTTATTACCCCAACACCACAACGTGCCGTCGTCGAGGATGCCGCAGGAGTGCTCGGCGCCGGTGGCCACCTGCGTCCAGGTCGGGGTTTCATACGTGAACGTATAAACCTGCTCCGGCAAACAATGCTCCGGCTCCAGCTCGCCGGCGCAGGCGTTGAGCGTGATGACCACCTCGGCCTCACCTTCGGGGAAGGCCAGCCCCTCACAG
>NZ_QHKO01000016.1 GCF_003260125.1 Lujinxingia litoralis | reverse complement strand
CGGGAGGAGGTGGGGACCTCAATGTTTGCGCCCGGGGGCGGCCCGGGAGGAGGTGGGGACCTCAATGTTTGCGCCCGGGGGCGGCCCGGGAGGAGGTTTGACCCCCTTTCGGGGTACATGGGGGCGGCCGGTAGGGGGTTGCACCGGGTGGGGGCGCGTTCGAGACCGGCGCATTTAGGGAAGGAGCATGAAGGCAGCGCGTTCGCGAAGGGGCCGGTAGGGGGTTGCACCGGGTGGGGGCGCGTTCGAGAACGGACGGGGAGGGGGGGAGGTCGCGTTCGGGGGGCCCGGGGATGTGGTGGGGTGGGACGTTTTTCTTGCGATCTCCCCGCGTTGCCCGACCATGGTCACCGGTTCTGTGAACGAAAAAACCCGGGCAGGTTGAGGCAGGATGAAGACGAGCGTGAAGGCGATGATGGTGGCCCTGATTCTGGGGCTGAGCCCGGGGATGAGTGGGTGCGTGGTGGGCGGCTACCATCAGCGGATCAACAGCAGCTTTGAGGAGGCTGGCCAGGCGCGCCAGGCCGAGGGCTTTGTCAACGCGATGGAGCTGGGGGTGGTGGCGGATTTTCGTTACCTGAGGCTGGGGATGCCCTTTGAGGGGCAGCAGCGCGAGTTTGTGGTCGAAGACGACCAGGGCCGCCAGCTGACCACGGAGGATGTGGTCGAGCTGCGCTCGCTGCGCCTGGATGTGCCCCTGTGGAGTTTTCGCAACTTTGAGACCAGGGCGATGGGGTATCCGGGGGTGATGCCCAGGCGCAAGAGCCTGGAGCTGTGGGCCAGTGGCAGCCTGGGGCTCACGCCCACCGACCAGCGCACGGTGGGGCTGGGGCTGGTGTACTACCGCTATGGCTCGGTGGCGGTGCGCCTGCACGGCGACTATGTGCAGGCCCCCTACAGCGGGCGCGTGCGGGAGCTCAACGGGAGCACCCCCTGGGCCGGGCATGCGCCGGGGTGGATGGCGGGGCTGGAGGTGACGGTGGCGGCCGGGGAGTACGCGCTGGAGCTCATCAAGTTTGTACTCGACGTCGATCGCACCAGCCGGGAGCGCTCCGAGCAGTGGGCCGGCGGCACGCGCTGAATGTTGGTCGTCGAGGTGCTGTTGGTGCTATGACGCCAGCGGCGCCACGTGTGTGGCACGACCCGATTCGGAGCGCAGATGCGACCAAAACTCTTTCGCGACCCCATTCACGACATCATCTCGCTGGACCTGGCCGACGAGGCCGAGAGCCTGCTCTTTGATCTGATGCGCACCTCCACGGTGCAGCGTCTGCGGCGAGTGAAGCAGCTGGGGCTGGCCTCGCTGGTGTATCAGGGGGCCGAGCACAGTCGTTTCGCGCACTCCATGGGGGTGGCGCATATCGCTCGGCGTATGGTCGATGCGCTGCCCATCGAGGTGGACACCCGCACCCGTCAGGAGGTCTTTGCCGCGGCGCTCTTGCACGACGTGGGGCACGGGCCCTTTAGCCACGCCATTGAAAAGGTGACCGGGGTCAACCATGAGCGCTTCACCCGGGAGGCGATCCTGGATGAAGAGGGGGAGATTTTTCAGGTGCTCCGCCGCGTCGACGCCGAGCTGCCCTTTGATGTGGCGCGCTACTTCGGGGCGCGGGAGCGCTTTGACCCGGCCCGCCAGGTGTTTCGCGACGTGGTCAGCTCGCAGCTCGATGCCGACCGCCAGGACTACATTCTGCGCGACGGTCACGCCACCGGGGTGAAGATCGGCGTGTACGACTTTGAGCGTATCCTGGCCACGCTCAAGGTCTACGAGAGCCGCGGGGCGCAGGGCGAAGCGGTGCGCCGCCTGGCGGTGAGCTACCGGGCGCGCGAGGCGGTGGAAGACTACCTGATCGCGCGTTTTCATATGTTCAAGCAGGTCTACCTGCACAAGACGGTGCGCGCGGCTGAGAAGATGCTGGAGGCGGTGCTGCACCGGGCCGGCAAACGCTACAAAGAAGGGATGCGCTGGGGAGGCCTGGATGATGAGCACCCGCTTTTGCGCATGCTCAGCGGTCAGGAGCTCACGACCCGGGAGTACCTGGAGGTCGACGACACCGATGTGTGGATGATGCTCAAGGTCTGGCAGCGTGGCGAGGACGAGGTGCTGGCCCGTCTGAGCGAGGGGCTCTTGAATCGGGAGCTCTACAAGACGGTGGACCTGCCGCCGGGCGACCCGGTGTTGGTGGCGCGCATTCTGGACCGCGCCGCCGAGGTGGCCCGGGAGCAGGGGCTGGAGGTCGATTACGCGGTGCTGGTGGACCGGGCCCGGGATACCCCTTATCGCCCCTACGATCCGAGTCACCCCCGGTTGAGCGCGCATATCCCGGTGGTGGAGCGCGACGGGCGAGTGGTGCCGATTGAGCAGGGCAGCGACTTTGTGCACCTGCTGGGGCGCGATACCTACCGGATGGTGCGCCTGTGCGTGCCGGCCGAGGTGCGTCGGGGGCTGCTGGAGCGGGAGGCCGGGGCGCGGGTGCTGGTCGATGAGGTGGAGTAAGGGGGCCGGGGTTTCGGGAAAAAGTTTCGGGAGTTCAAGGGGTTGGTCGGAGCGCGGGGGAGCGGTGGTGCCCCCCGGGGTGCGTTCGGAGCTCGGGGGCGGTTGTGGCCATGGCGAGGGTCGTGGTACACCTGCGCGCGCCTTTTAAGAGGCTGGAGCAGCGGTGTTGACGTTACGTAAAGGTCGAGAAATCCATGGAAAAGTTCGTCATTGAAGGTGGTCTTAAGCTCTCGGGTTCGGTGCGTCCGGGGGGAAGCAAAAACGAGGCATTGCCCTGCCTGGCGGCCACGCTTCTAACCGACGAGCCGGTGATTCTGCGCAACGTGCCGCGGATTCGCGACGTGGAGGTGATGCTCGAGGTGATGGCCGATCTGGGCGGGGAGCACGAGTGGATCGAAGAGAACGTGGTGCGGGTGGTCAACAAGAATGTCGATCGCACCACGCTCAACCAGGAGATGTGCCGCAAGGTGCGCGCCTCGATCCTCTTTGCCGGCAGCATGCTCGGGCGCAGCCAGCGCTGCGAGCTCCCGCCTCCCGGTGGTGACGTGATCGGGCGCCGCCGCCTGGACACGCACTTTCTGGCGCTGCGCGCGCTGGGCGCGACCATCACCTTTGAGGAAGGGCGCTTCATTTTTGAGGCCGAGAAGCTGCACGGCGCCGAGATCTTTATGGACGAGGCCTCGGTGACGGCGACCGAGAACGCGATCACGGCCGCGGCCCTGGCTCAGGGCACCACGGTGATTCGCAACGCCGCCTGCGAGCCCCACGTGCAGGGTCTCTGCCGCATGCTCGTGGCCATGGGCGCGCGCATCCAGGGGATCGGCACCAACATCCTCACCATCGAGGGCACCAAGGGGATGTGGGGCTGTGAGCACACCATCGGCCCGGACTACCTGGAGGTGGGATCGCTGGCCGGGCTGGCGGCGGTAACCGGCAGCGAGCTGACCATTGAAGGCGTGGTCCCCGACGATCTGCGCATGATCCGCCTGGTGTTTGAGAAGCTCGGCGTCAAGACCGAGCTCCGCGGCGAAGACCTCTTCGTGCCCGGCGACCAGGACCTGGTGATTCGCGACGATATGAACAACGCGATGGCCAAGGTGGACGACGCGCCCTGGCCGGCGTTCCCGACCGACCTGATGTCGATCGCGATCACGGTGGCCACCCAGAGCAAGGGCACCGTGCTCTTTTTCGAGAAGATGTTTGAAGGGCGGATGTTCTTCGTGGACTCGCTCATCGCGATGGGCGCCAAGATCGTCTTCTGCGACCCGCATCGCGTGGTGGTGGTCGGCGGCGGGGAGCTGATCGGCTCGACGCTGGAGTCGCCAGACGTGCGCGCGGGCATGGCGCTGCTGATCGCGGCGATGTGCGCTCGGGGCACGAGCACCATCTACAACGTGCGCCAGATCGACCGCGGCTATGAGCGCATCGACGAGAAGCTCAATGCTCTGGGAGCTAATATCAAACGGCTTACGGTGGAGTGAGGCAGCTCGTCAGGACGAAGCCAGCGGTGTCGTCAGGGATTCGCGGTAGCGTTGCTACAGCTTCATCCCTGGCTCTCTTGCTGGACTTCGCCCGGAGTGGGGCAGCTCGTCAGAACGAAGCCAGCGTCGTCGTCAGGGATTCGCGGTAGCGTTGCTACAGCTTCATCCCTGCCTCCCTTGCTGGACTTCGCCCGGAGTGGGGCAGCTCGTCAGAACGAAGCCAGCGTCGTCGTCAGGGATTCGCGGTAGCGTTGCTACAGCTTCATCCCTGCCTCCTTGCTGGACTTCGTCCTGACGAGCTGCTTGAGGATTGGGTGTAAAACAGCAGAAAGTGAAAAACGCCGCCCTTGTTGGGGCGGCGTTTTTTATTGCTCGGTGTGTTGTTCGATACCTCGTTGGGTCAGAGAGGCATCGAGGGGGCGGCTTCTTCGGGGGGCGGGGGGGCCAGATCGAGGGGTTCGAACTGGCAGTCGAGGAAGGCCGCGAAGTGGTTGAGAAAGCGCTCGGTGAAGGCTTCGACGTTGCAGCCATCGGGGGTGTCGAGGTGATCGAGGAGGCGAGTGACCGGGGCGTTGGGCATGCCGCAGGGCACAAAGAGGGAGAAGGGGATCAGGTCGTTGATGAGGTTGACGGCGGCCCCGTGGGTGGTGACGCCGCCGGAGACGCGCATGCCCACGCTGGCGATCTTGCGTGGGGGCGTGGTCCGGGTCCAGAGGCCGGGGTGGTCGGTGTCGTAGTCGGCGTCGAGGCCGAAATCGGCCAGTGCCCGGGAGAGGGAGTTGGCCAGGCCGCGGATAAGATCCACGACGCCCAGGCCCAGCGCATCGAGGCGGACCACCGGGTAGACCACCAGCTGGCCGGGGCCGTGGTAGGTGGCTTCGCCCCCGCGATCGATTTTGAAGAATTGGGTGCCCCGGTCTCGGAGCTGGTCCAGGCCGAAGATATCTTCGGCCCGGCCGCGCTTGCCCAGCGTGACCACCGGGGGATGCTCCAGGCAGAGCAGGTAGCCGGTGGGGTGGTGGGCGCGGCCCTCTTGCAGGCGCTGGCGCAGCTGAAGCTGCCAGGCCAGCGCCTGCCCGTAGGGGACGAGACCGGGGCGAAGGAGGATCATGCCGAGGCCAGGGCCTCGATGAACGAGGTGTCGACCATGGTGATCGGCGTCTGGTAGGTGCGCACGCCGATGCCGTGCTTGATCAGGAGTTCCACGAAGGTGTCGCGGTCGATCAGCGTGATCGCGGCGAGTTTCTCTTCGCGGCTCTCTTTAACGGCCTCGGCGTTGATGTTGCCCAGGTGGATGATGACGCCTTCGCTGGCGGAGTAGTGGTGCAGGGTGCCGCGCAGGTCGGTGACCGCGTTGGAGGAGAGCTCCTGGGAGCTATCGCCGACGACCTGGATGCACACGCGCACATCGGCCAGCCCCTGACGCCAGTCCGAGGTGAAGAAGACATCGCCTTCGGAGGAGCGCTTGGAGACCTTGATGTTGCGGTAGCCCAGGCGCTCCATCAGGGTGAGGGCGAGGTGCTCGACGGCCTCGGCTTTGACATCGGTGAGCGCCTGACCCAGGTGGCTGACGGCGTCCTGGCGGATCTCTTCGGCCAGCGAGAGGATCTGCTCTTCGCGCTCGACCGAGCTCTGGGAGAGGCCCCATTCGGTGAGTCCCCAGCGCTCGCGATCGTACTGAATGAAGTAGGGGCGGTTGCCCTTCTGCTCGCGGATCTGGTTGTCGCCGGCGATGGCGGCCTGCACGGTGGCGGCCGGATCGTGGGTGTGGAAGCGGACGAGTTTGCGCTCGAAGATGGCTTCGGCCAGGTCTTTGACCTTCATCGGGCGTTTGTTGTTATCGCTGAGCACGGTCATCGCGGCTTCGGCGATGGTGTCCATGCGCACCGGGCCCTCTTTGAGGTGGCGGTTGGTCGAGCGGGCGGTGCGGGCCGGACGGCGGGTGTCGCGGCGCTCAGTGCGGCGCCCCTCGTGACGTTCACCGCGACCGTTACGCTCACCGCGGCCGTTACGGTCGCCACGGGTCTTCTCGCGCTTGCTGGCGGAGGACTTGCGGCGGCTCGACGAAGACTTGCGACGGCTGGCGGAGGACCTGCGACGGCTGGCGGAGGACTTGCGAGGGCTCGGGGCGCTTTCCTCTTCGCGGCTTTCTTCTTCGCGGGTCTCCGGACGTGCTTCGGCGCGGCTGCCTCGCGAGCTGTTGCGGGAGCCACGACGACGCCGGCGGCGGCTCGAGGAGCGGCGGCTGTCGCCTTCTTCGCTCTCGGCTTCGCCACGGGCTTCGGGCGCCGGAGCCTTGCCGTTGGTCGGGGCCGGTGCGGGGGCGCTGGCTTTTTTGGCGCCCAGGGGCAGGCGCTCGCGGCCATCGCTCTCAAGTTTCTTGACATAGTCTTCACGCAGGGTGAAGACGCCGGGGCGTACGCTGACGACCGGCGAGGAGCCTTCTTTCTTGAGCTCCTGATTCAGGCGCTCTCCCATGGTCGCTTCGGGGGTGCGGCCCACGTGGGAGAGGAGGTTTTCACTGATGGCAGCTTCGGTGATTTTTTTGAAATGGAGCGGGCGTCCTGCGCGAAAAAGAACCTCAATGGCAGCTTCTGCAAAGGTCATGGGTGGTGCTCCTGTGTCGTGGAGACAGCCGCCCGGCGTCTGGGGATGCGTCGGGGCCAGCGCATGGCAGAGCACGACCAGGCCACCGCCTCAAGGGCAGTGGCCGGGCTCGGCTAAGCGTGGCGAATCCGGTGAACCGAGCGAGGGTCGCCCCGATGGGGGGCGATGATCCCGATCGTTTCACGTTCAACTTCGCCAGAGGCCCGAAGGCTTGTTGTGCGACGCGTGGGTCAGAGGCCAAGCGGAGGAGTCTCGAGTCATGGGTGGAGAATCTTACAAGGCACGCGGCGGCGGGGGGTGAGGGGCCCGTAATAAGAGGGACCCCCAGCCAGGCCAGGGCGCGTGGCACCTGGATATCTCCAAAAAGGATGTTTAGCGGCCGATCTATTCCGGCTGCTCCGGCTTCGGGTGCATCTGCACCCGGAGCTCGCTGACGAAAGACGTTGAGCGTTTCGAAAGATGAACGCGCTGACGAGGGTTGACCAGAGGCGCATTAAGCGATCAGGCCCCCGGCAGGTGTTCGATCGATCAAAAAACCCCGGAGAAGCAACGCTCACCCGGGGCTTGATGCTCAGGCCTCGTCGGAGGACTCGTCGTCGCCGGAGGCGACTTTGGCCTCGTCGCGCGTCATGTTGTAGCGCTTGAGGAAGCGGTCGACGCGACCTTCGGTGTCCATCAGCTTCTGCTTCCCGGTGTAGAAGGGGTGGGAGTAAGCGCTGATTTCAACCTGAACTACGTAGTGCTCCACACCATCGATCTCGCGGGTTTCTTTGGAGGTCATGGTGGACTTGGTGATGATCTCGTGCTCACCGTCAACGAAGATCACCGGGTTGTACTGGGGATGGATATCGGACTTCATGGCAGTTCCTCCAGGCTCAAGCCACCTCGCGAGGCACTCTTCCGTTGAGCGCGTCGAGTTAAAAAAGGGTGGCTGGTCGTAAATTAAAACTCGGTTTCAGGCTCGCGATCGGGCGCCGAACACGGCGCGCGGGCGAGCGATAAAGTCGTGGTTGTGGAGCGCGGGCCTTTGGGCAAACGATGGCCTGGGCGCGCGCAAACCGGACGGAGCTTGTAGCGAATTCTCTCGGGCATTACAAGGCGTTTAGTGCGCGGCGGGAGGCCGGCACGAAACTTTTCTATCGAAGGAGAGCAGGGATGCAAGGACAAGCGCAGCCGGGCGGGGTGCCCGCCGGTTTTGAAGCCTCGATCGCCCGGCGCCTGAGTCAGGTGCTGGCGGGGGCGGCCGGGCAGGTGGCGGTGTTCGATTTTGATAACACCTGCATCGTGGGGGATATCGGGGAGCTCTACTCGCATTATCTGATCGACCGGGTGGCCTACCGCTACGATCTGGAGGCGTTCTGGGAGCTGGTGCACCCGGAGGAGGGGCGTGACGAGCTGCGGATGTTGAGTCAGGCGCTGCGGGCGATGGGCGAGCAGGCGCGTGAGGCCGACCCGCGTTATGCGCGCTATCTGGCCGAGATGGGGGCGCTTTACGGGCGGCGGCTGGAGCGGCTGGGCAAGCGGGCCTGCTACGAGTGGGCGGTACGTTTGCATGTGGGGTTGAGCCCGGCGGAGATGGAGGCCTACACGGTGGAGGCGATCGCTGGCGAGCTGCGCCGAGAGTTGCGCGATGAGTGTCGCTTTAGCGGGCGCGGCGAAGAGGTGCGGATCGCGCGCGGCGTGCGCGTGGTCTCCCAGGTGCGCGGGTTGATGGAGGCACTGCGTCGGGCCGGCGCCGAGGTCTGGGTGGTCTCGGCCACCAATGTGTGGACGGTGCGGGTGTTTGCGCAGCTGCTGGGCGTGGCGCCGGAGCAGGTGATCGGCAATCGGGTGGAGCTCGACGGGGAGCGCCTCAGCTCGCGCACGGCTCGGCCGGTGCTCTTTCGGGAGGGGAAGGTCGAGGCGATCAAGGAGGTGATCGGACGGCGGCCCTGGCTGGCGGTGGGCGATGCCGGTACCGACTTTGAGATGCTCTGTGATGCCGAGCACGCGCTGGTGATGGATAAGGGCGATGCGCTCTTAAGGCGCGAGGGGCCGGGGCGTGGGTTTATGATGCAGGAGCGAGACGCACTTGATATGGAGGCGCCCGAGGTGGCGTTGAAGGCGTTGGACGTATTGAGAGGCGTAGAGCCTGTGGTGGCGAGATGAGCACACAGAAGGGCAGTGAAACTCCGCAGGTGGTGGTGGTCGATCGGGGGCAGCCGGAGCGCGAGCGTCTGAGGGCTCCGGCCGCGGCGTTGCGCCGCGGCGAACTGGTGGCCTTTCCGACCGAGACGGTCTACGGGCTGGGCGCCAACGCGCTGGATGCCGAGGCGATCGCCAAGATCTACGAGGCGAAGGGGCGGCCGGCCAACAACCCGCTGATCGTGCACGTGCCCGATCTCGCGTCGGCAAAAGCGTTGGCCGCGCGGTGGCCCGAGGAGGCGACTCGCCTGGCCGAGGCGTTTTGGCCGGGGCCGCTCACGCTGGTGGTGCCGCGTAAGGAGGAGGTTGTGGCCACGGTCAGCGCCGGGCTCGATACCGTGGGTCTGCGGGTACCGGCGCATCCGGTAGCGCGGGCCTTGCTCGAAGAGGCCGGCGTGCCGGTGGCCGCCCCCAGTGCCAATCTCTACACCCAGACCTCGCCAACGCGGGCAGCGCATGTGCTGAAGAGCCTGGGAGGGCGTGTGGGGTGGGTGATCGACGGCGGCGCCACCGAGGTTGGTGTGGAGTCGACGGTGGTGAGCCTGGCTGGCGAGGTGCCGGTGCTGCTGCGTCCGGGGATGGTGAGCCTGGAGGCGTTGCGGGAGGTGGTGGGGGAGGTGCATACCCTGGCGGAGGCCCCGGCCGAAGACGCGCCCCGGCAGTCGCCGGGGCTGGCGCGGCGGCACTATGCGCCCGGGGTGCCCTTGAGGGTGCGAGAGAAGGAGGCGATCGAAGCCGACCTGCGCCAGGGGCGTGGCCAGGGTGTGGGGTGTGTGGTGCGCGAGGCGTTGCGTTGCGAGGGGGCGGTGGCGGTGGTCTTGCCCCGCGACGCGGCGGGCTTTGCCGCCGGTCTTTACGACGCGCTGCATCGCCTTGAGCGCCTGGGCGTGGATGCGATCTGGGTGGAGGCCCCGCCGGGTGAGGCGGCCTGGGAGGCGATTCGAGATCGCCTCGATCGCGCGGCGCATTGAGCGCCGGAGGCGCGGGGCGCTCTCAGCCGGTCAGGGCCATGCTCAGATAGCCCAGGGCGGCGACCATGGCGGCGATGATCGCGTTTCCGGCGATCACTCCCAGGCGTTCGGCGCTGGTAAAGGCGCTGAGATCGTCGGGCTCGGCGGCAAAGCTCAGCGCGCTGGTCAGGGCGGCGGTGGACCAGGCGATGAAGAGGTATACGCCAAAGGGGGCGCCCTTGCCGATGATGAGCATCGCGGCGAAAAAAAGCAGCGGTGTGGCCACGAAGCTGGCTGCCAGATAGTGAGGAAAACGACCTGTCGATGCGCTCATCTCATGCCTCCCCAGGCTCGCTGCGTGGCCTCCGAGGCAGAGGAGGCAATCGCGGCGGTCATCCCATTCATTCAGGCCCGAGCTAAACGTGGGAACGCGCCGCGGCATCGCAAGGGTATGATGTTGGGGAGGTCGCTGCCCTGGCCGCCGGCTATTCGGGCTGGGCACCCAGGGTCAGGGGCAGAGAGAGCGGCTGGCTGCCGCGCTGAAGGGTCAGCTCGACGGTGCGCCCGACGCCCAGGTTGGACGTGACCCAGGAGAGCTGGCGGCTGTCGGAGACGTCTTGCTCGGCGATCGTGGTAATGATGTCGCCGGGCTGCAGCCCGGCGGTGTGGCCGGGGCCCCCGGGAATCACCCGGGTGATGAGGGCGCCGCCCTCGGGAAGGTCGAGCTCTCGTCGTAGCGCGGCGGGGACCTCGTCGACGTAGATGCCCAGCCAGGAGCGGGAGACTTTGCCCTCTTCGATAAGCGCCGGCAGGATGGTCTTGACCATGTTGATGGGGATGGCAAACCCCAGCCCCTGGCCCTGCGCGACGACGGCGGTGCAGATGCCCACGACCTGGCCCTGCACATTGAGCAGCGGCCCGCCGGAGTTGCCCGGGTTGATGGAGGCGTCGGTCTGGATGAAATCCTGGTAGCGCAGCTGCCCGCCGGGGGGGAGCACCTGGCGGCCGGTGGCGCTGGCGATGCCGGCGGTCACCGTGCTGGAGAGCCCCAGGGGGTTGCCGATGGCCACCACCCACTGTCCGACCTGGAGGGCGTCGGAGTCGGCCAGGCTGACGGTGGGCAGCTCCTCGGTGTGGCGTAGGCGCAGGACGGCGACGTCGGTCTGCGGGTCGCTGCCGACGACCTCGGCCTCAAAGACCCGCTCGTCGAGCAGGCGCACTGAGATCTGGGTGGCGTCGCGGATGACGTGTTCGTTGGTCAGAACCAGCCCGGCGGCATCGAAGATAAAGCCCGAGCCCAGGCTCTGCTGTTCGCGCTCGGGGGGGACGATGCCCGGCGGCGATACTGGCGAGCGCGGGGTGGGCACCCGGGTGCGGGTGTAGATGTTGACCACCGCCGGACGGGCCTCCCCGACCAGCTGCGAGAAGTCGGGAGGAGCGGCCAGCGCGGGGGCGTTTTGCGGGGGAGCGGCTTCGCCGGCGGCCGGCGAGGAGGGCGTATCGGGCGAAGGCTGACAGGAGGCCAGGAGCAGGGCGGCGGCAACGAGGAGCCGGCCGCCGACCCGGCGCGATGGTGCCCCGGCCTGCTTCACCCTTTGACCTCCACGTAGACCATCTTCAGGTCGTAGACCAGGGTGCGCAAAAGCTGCGCCTCGTCGTCTTCGAGGTTGCCGCGGGTCTTTTGTTGAAGCATTTGCAGGATGTGGATCACCTGCCGGGCCGCATCGAGGTCGAGCTCCAGCTTGCCGGTCTCCGGGTTGGGGTACTTGCCCAGATTGACCATGCAGCTGGTGCCCAGGCTGAGAATGAAGCCGCCAAAATCGATCTCCAGCGCTTCATCGTCCGAGGCCGATGCGATGTGCACGCCGGTGTTGCCGCCCAGCGGGGTGACTCTGGGGCCGGATTGGGCGGCCTTCTTTGCGGCATCGCCTTCGGATTTGCCACCGTTGAGATCGTCGTGATCGGCCATCGCTACCTCCGGGGTACTGCGGGATTGCCACCGGTAGAAAAGAAAAGGGACGCCGCCTTTGGGCGGCGTCCACCGAGCGCGCTGTATTACTCCGCGTCTTTTTCGAGCACATTCTCTTCGAAGACGGCTTCGACCGTGGCGGCTTTTTCGCTGGCGTCGGGCAGCTGATCGAGATGCGCCTGGTAGTCTTCGTCGGTGATTTTGCCCTCGCGCAGGAAACGGTCGAGGGTGCGGATGTCGTAGATGCGATCTTTGGAACGGGCCATGGTGAGACTCCTGAGAAACCCGGGCAGGGCAGCCATCAAGGGTAAACCCCGGCCGACGCGGAGGTCCGCGCCACGCGGGGTTGGTGAACAAGGGTTAAAAAAGGTCAAGATGCGTGCGCGCAAGGCGCCACAGGGCACTATAGGCCCGGCGGTCCAATTGGCAAGAAGCGAAGCGCTCCTCAGTGGCGGGCCAGTGCGCGGTCGATGCGTTCGCGCATCGGTCCCGAGGCCCGGGGCAGCTCACTCTCCAGGAAGGAGCGTGCCTGTTCGACCCGGGCGCCCTTTTGCAGATCGATGAGAGCCATCTGGGTGCGGGCGGCCCGCTGGTAGGGGGAGTTGCTGCGCAACGAGAGGTAGATCTGCATGGCGTCGTCAAACTTGCCCAGCTCGAACTTCACGTTGGCCAGGTTGAAGTAGAGCTGCTGCGGGCCGGGAGAGCCCATCGCGTCGAGGGCCTGCTCCAGGGCGTGTTCGGCCTCGCGGTACTTGCCCATCGCGCTGTAGATCAGGCCGAGCTTGCTCAGCATGTCGGCCTGAGGGCCGAAGCGTCGCAGAAACCACTCTTTGCGATAGGCCTGCAAGAGTTCGCGGTGCTTGCCGCGCTGAAAGGACTGGGTAAAGGTGCGGTCGAAAGCCTCCCAGCGCCGGCGCAGGTACCAGGGCTTGACGATGTACACCAGCGGGATCCACAGCGAGAAGAGCCCCAGCACCCACAGCGGCGCTTTGAGGCCGTAGTGGAGTACCATCAGAATGAAGATGGAGAGCGGGATTGCGCCGCGCTTCAGATCGATGTTCAAGCGACCACCAGAGGTCATGCGAGCTCCTGCAGAAGATCAGCCGGGCAAGGTCCCGGAGCGTAGACGCCGATGAACGAACACTCAAGCCCAACACATTCGATCCCTGGCTTCATTTCATTGAGCGGGGCCAGCGCCCGGGAGCCCAACGCGCACCTGGTGGGGACGGGGGCAGCGGCGGGGCTGCTCCTGGACTGTGGGAAGGTCTCGGGGCCGGCCGACTGGCTTGAGGCGTTTGGTCGGGAGGGGTCCGGGGTGGGAGAGGCGCCGCAGGCTGTGTGGGTGAGCCATGTGCATGCCGATCATGTGGGGGCGCTTGCGGAGCTGGTGCAGCGCTGGCCGCAGGTGCCGGTGTGGATGAGCGCGCCCACGAAGGCGCTCTTGCCCTTTGCGCTGGTCTCGCAGGGCGTGGTGCGGGCCCGGGCCGAGGCCATCGCTCGCCGCGCCCGGGTGGCGCCCTGGCGGGTGCCGGTGGCGGTGGCCCCGGGGGTGACGCTCACCGCGTTGGAGGCCGGTCATATGGCCGGGGCGGCTATGGCGATGGTCGAGGTCGAGGGCGCCGAGGGCCCCTGGCGGATGCTCTACACCGCGGATTTTTGCACCCACGCCCAGGCGCTGCTTCAAGGGGCGAGTCTGCCCCGGGTGGCGCCCGGCGCGCTGGATCTGGTGGTGATGGAGGCCACGCTGGCCACGCAGAAGGCGCTGGACGCGGTGGAGTACGACCAGGAGGTCGAGCGCCTCGGCGGCGTGCTCTCGGAGCGCCGGGGGGCGCTGCTGGTGGGGGCGGCCGCGCTGGGAGAGGCCGCCGAGCTGGCGGCGATTCTGGTGCGCGCGCTGGCGTCGCCTGGCGAGCTGCTGGTCGATGCCTACGCCCGGGAGGTCGTGGAGGTGTATGGCCGTCAGCTGGCTTCAGAAGAGGCGCGCGCAGCCCTGCAGTCGGTGCGCTACGGGGAGCGCCGGCAGCTGACGCAGCATCTGGAGGCCGGCGGGGTGGTGCTGGCGGTGGGGGACCAGTTTCAGCGGGGCACCACCGCCGGCGCCCTGCTGCCACGCGTCGCCAAAGACCCGCGCGGCACCGTGGTGGTGGTCAACCGCGCCCACCGCTCCAGTCCGGCCGGCAAACTCCTGCGCCGGGCCGGCACCCCGGAGCAGGCCGGCGCCCGGGTGGTGCATGTGCACCTTCCCACCCACGCGTTGCGCTGGCAGCTCCTGGCGGTGGCTGAGTTGCTCCAGCCCCGCGCGATTGCCCTGGTGCATGCGGCCGATGGGAGTCGCCACGCGCTGCGCCGGGCTCTGCAGAAGGCGGGGCTGGAGGCCCCGATTCACGTGGCGCCTTCGGGGCAGTGGCTGACCGAGTTGTGATGCGCCGCGTCATCTGAAGGGGGGGCCAGGGGGTGATGCGCTGCGTCATATTTTGCTGTGCAAAAGGTGTTGCCAAACAAGGGGTTGCGGACAATCTTAGCAGCGCCGCGGACTCCCGCTTCCCTCCCGCTGGAGAGCTCGTCGGCGCCCGCTTTCGCGGCCGGTTCCGGCCCGCTCAGATCGGCCCTCACAACCTGTGTTCCCCTCTGCCTGGAGTTGGTAATGGCTCGAGCTAACGAGAAGGACGTCGTGCGCCTGGGGCGCGAGATCTTTGATCGCATGCAGGGGCAGTCCCCCTCGGTCTTCCGCAAGGATTACTGGAGCGGAAAGATGATGGACTGGTCGATGAAGGATGAGGCCTTCAAAGTGGAGATGTTCCGCTTTGTCGACGTCTTCCCCACGCTCAGCGATCATGTGCAGGTGGCCGAGCACCTTCAGGAGTATTTCTGCCGCCCCGAGCAGAACTTCCCCTCGAGCTTTCAGTGGGGGCTCTCCAAGGTCAAACCCGAGAGTCGCATTGCCAGGATGGCCGCCGGGCAGATCGAGAAGCAGATTGTGGGCATGGCCGAGCGCTTCATCGCCGGGACCAACGCCGAGGAGGCGCTGCCCACCCTGGAGCAGATGTGGGCGCAGGGGCTCTGCTTTACGTTGGACCTGCTGGGGGAGGCCACGGTCAGCGAGGCCGAGGCCGGAGAGTATTTTGAGCGTTACGTGGAGATCCTGGAGACGCTCAGCGCGAAGTCGTCGGCCTGGCCGGCCAATCCCACTCTGGAGCAGGCGAAGTTCGGGCGCGTGCCCCGGGTCAACGTCTCGGTGAAGATCTCGTCGCTCTTCAGCCAGCTCGACCCCATCGATCCCCTGGGGAGCGTGGAGGGCGTTAAGGAGCGGCTGCGTCCGCTCTTTGCCCTGGCGCGCGATAAAGGCGCGTTCATCAACCTGGATGTTGAGCAGTACCGCTATAAAGACCTGACCTTTGCCGTCTTTAAGAGCCTGCTGGAGGAGCCGGAGTTCAAAGGGTTTGAGCACGCCGGAATCGTGGCCCAGGCCTACCTCCGCGACTGCGAAGAGGACTTAAAGGCGCTGGCCAAGTGGGCCAAGAAGCGGGGCGCGCCGGTGACCGTACGCCTGGTCAAGGGGGCCTACTGGGACTACGAGACCATCCTGGCCGAGCAGGAGGGCTGGCCCTGTCCGGTGTTCAAGAAGAAGTGGGAGACCGACCAGTCCTACGAGCGTTGCACGCAGGTCCTGTTGGACAACCACCGGGTGCTCCGCGCGGCGATCGCCTCGCATAACGTGCGCAGCATCGCCTTTGCCATGGCCTACGCCAACGCCTGCCGCCTCGATAAGAGCCAGATCGAGTTTCAGATGCTCTACGGCATGGCCGAGCCGATGAAGGCCGCGGTGCAGGGGATGGGGTATCGCCTGCGCGACTATGTGCCCATCGGGGAGATGATCCCGGGGATGGCCTACCTGGTGCGGCGCCTGCTGGAGAACACCTCCAACGAGAGCTGGCTGCGCATGAGCTTTGTGGAGGGGGAGTCGATCGAGCGCCTGCTGGCCGCGCCCGGCCCGCTTGACGGGGCGCCGGCGCCGGGGGCGGAGCCCGAGATCACGAGCCTCAATGCCACCGGCTTCCGCAATGAGCCGCTGCGCGACTTCGCGCGTCAGAGCGACCGGGAGCGCATGGCGCAGGCGGTGGCCTCGGTGCGCAAGATGTTCGGGCGGCGTTACGGGGCGCAGGTGGCGTATCGGGAGCTCCCCGCCACCGAGACCTTGCCGAGCCTCAACCCGGCCGCCCCCGACGAGGTGGTCGGGGAGGTGGGGATGGCCAGCCTCCGCGATACCGAAGAGGCGCTGCAGGCGGCAAGTCAGGCACAGCAGAGCTGGGCGACCACCCCGGTCGAGGAGCGCGCTCGTCTGGTGCTGGCCGTAGCCGAGGCCATGCGCCGGCGTCGCGACGAGCTCGCCGCCTGGATGGTCTGGGAGGTCGGTAAGACCTGGCGAGAGGCCGACGGCGATGTCTGCGAGGCCATCGACTTCTGCGAGTATTACGCCCGGGAGGCCATGGAGCTGGAGCGCCCCGAGCGCCTGGGGAGGCTGCCCGGCGAGCTTAACGAGTTGATGTATGTGCCCCGGGGAGTGAGCGCGGTGATTGCGCCCTGGAACTTCCCCCTGGCCATTCTCACCGGCATGACGATGGCGGCCGCCGTCACCGGCAACGCCGTGATCATGAAGCCCGCCGAGCAGAGCTCGGTGATCGCCGCGCAGCTGATGAACCTCTGCAACGAGGTGGGCTTTCCCCCCGGAGTCATCGGCTTTTTGCCCGGCCGTGGCGAGGTCGTTGGCGAGGCGCTGGTCACCGACGCCCGGGTGCACACGGTGGCCTTCACCGGCAGCATGGAGGTGGGGCTGCAGATCGTGGAGAAAGCCGCGAAGATGGCCCCGGGGCAGGCCCATGTGAAGCATGTGGTCTGTGAGATGGGTGGCAAAAACGCCATCATCGTCGATGCCGACGCCGATCTCGATGAGGCGGTCACCGGCGTGGTCCACTCGGCCTTCGGGTTTCAGGGCCAGAAGTGCTCGGCCTGCAGCCGGGTTATCGTGCATCAGAGCTGCTATGAGGCCTTTAAGGAGCGCCTGGTCGAGGCGGTTAAGAGCGTGCTCCTGGGGCCGCCCGCTGAGCCCGGCACCAAAATTGGCCCGGTGGTCGACGCGCAGGCCAAGGCCAGCATCGAGCGCTACATCGCCCTGGGGCGCGATGAGGGGCGAGTGCTCGTGCAGCGCGAGGTTCCCGAGAGCCAGGGCTACTACGTGGGGCCCACCGTCATCGAGGGCATCACCCCGGAGCATCGCCTGGCCCAGGAGGAGATCTTCGGACCGGTGCTCGCGTTGATGAAGGCCGAGAGCTTTGATCAGGCGCTCGCCATGGCCAACAGCACCCGTTTTGCCCTCACCGGTGGGGTCTACAGCCGTAGCCCCAGCAATATCGCCCGGGCGCGCCGGGAGTTTGCGGTGGGCAACCTCTACATCAACCGCGGCATCACCGGGGCGCTGGTCTACCGCAACCCCTTTGGCGGCTTTAAGCTCTCGGGGGCCGGCACCAAGGCCGGCGGGCCCGATTACCTGCTGCACTTTATGAATCCGCGCGTGGTGGTGGAGAACACCATGCGGCGCGGATTCGCCCCCGAGATCGACTGATCCCGGGGAGCCATAAGCGCGAGTTTAAGGGGCGGTCGCCGGCGGGCGGCCGCCCCTATTTTTTTGCGCGTTTGCCGGGCGGTGGTACACCGGCGGGCGGAGCTGCATGTTCACCCCACTACCGCCACGGAGGGTCCACGTTGGGTGCCTTATCTGGAACGCTTTCTTACAAAATGTTTTACGTGCAGGGCGAGGTTGCGGAAGGCTGGCAGGATCTCTACCTGCAGCAGATCCGCAAAAATGCCTTTAAACCCCTGAAACCCGAAGACGAAGAAGAGGTCTCCGAGGGCTGGGTGCCCGTGGAGCGCCCCCTGCAGATCAGCTTCGATCTGCATACCCTGCTCTTTGACCACTTCATCAACCTGGGCTTTCGTCAGGATAAGTACGCCATCCCCAGCGCGCTGCTCAAAGCGCATGTGGAAGAGGCTGAACGCGAGTACATGATCCAGAACGACAAGCAACGCCTGAGCAAGTTTGAGCGCGAAGACATCAAGATCATGGTCAAGCGCAAGCTCAAAGAGAAGCAGCTCCCGCGCATGAAGGTCATCGACATGAGCTGGGATTTGCAGAAGGGGCGAGTACGTTTCTGGAGCCAGTCTTCCAACGTGTGTGAGCTCTTTCAGGGCTATTTTGAAGACACCTTCGGGCTCAAACTCCTGCCCGCCAACCCCTACATCAACGCCGTGCAGCTGGAGCCCGGTCCCGAGAAGATCGAGGAGTTGGCGGTGGTGGAGCCGACCAACTTCATTGAGGGGCTTCCCGCACGCTGAGCGCGGGAGGGAGCCGGCGCGAGCTTGCTTCTGAGTCATTCTGATGCAATTTCAACGCTCTCCGGGAGCGTTGTTGAGGAGTAGAAGACCATGGATCTGGTCGATCTGATTGAAACGCGGCGCTTTCTGGGCAGCGAATTTATGATGTGGTTGTGGTTCAAGTCTGAGAGCTACGACGGGTTGATGGAGGTCGCGGAGCACGGCGACATCGAGGTGCTCTTTGACGACGCCCTGGTGCTGGAGGCTTACCTGGCCGAGACCGAGCGCAACACCTTTAAGGGCGGCGCGCCGGCGTACTCGCCAGAAGCCAAGGTGGCCCTGCAGCAGGGCAAGCGGGTGAGCCGGGCTAAGATTCGCGTGATCAAAGACGGACGCGAGTGGCTCTTGACCCTCAAGGCTGAAGGCATGGACTTTTCGTCGGTGAAGATTCCGGCGGTGCTCAGCCGGGAAGAAGACGAGAAGTTTTACGAGCGGATGTACCTGGTCGAGGAGCTCGAAGACATCATCGCCGCGCTCTACCGCACCTTTATCTTCACGCGTCTCTCGCCGGGCTGGCATGACGCGATGGTGCCGGCGATGAAAGAGTGGATCATGGCCGAAGAAGGCGTGCCCTCCGAACTCTACCCGGCCCAGGCCGAGCAGAGCGGGCCCGCCGTGGCCAAAAGCGCCTGAACCGCCGGCAGGGCCCTGAGCCTCGTCGGTCTGCACGAAGGGAGCGAGATGGGCTTCATCGAAGCGATTTTACTGGCGATGTTGCAGGGGGCGACCGAGTTCTTGCCCATCAGCTCCTCGGGGCATCTGATCCTGGGGGAGCGTTTTCTGGGCATTGAGGAGCCGCAGCTGCTCTTCTCGGTCACCCTGCATCTGGGCACGCTGCTGGCGGTGATGCTCTACTACCGCCGCGAGATCATGACCTCGGTCACCGATGTGGTGGCCGCGGCCGCCGACGGCCTGCAAGAGCGCTCCATCGGGGCCTTTCGCCTCCACGCCGGCGCGCGCCTGGCCCTGCTCCTGGTGCTCGCCACGCTGCCCACGGCGGTGGTCGGGCTGGGCATCGACCGGGTGCTCGACCCGGGAGAGGGGGCCGAGGTGATCTCGCCGGCGATGATGCCGATGGTGATCTGCGTCTCGTTGATCCTCACCGGCTTCATCCTCTTCTCGATGCGCTTTTATAACGACGCGAAGCGCCCGGAGCGCGGCGGGAACTGGACCCTGTGGAACATCACTCCCGGAGTGGCGATCCTCATCGGTCTGGCCCAGGGGCTGGCCGCGCTGCCCGGGTTCTCGCGCAGCGGTCTGACGATTGCCGCAGCGCTGTGGCTGGGGGCGGAGCGTGAGGAGTCGGCGCACTTCTCCTTTTTGCTCTCGATTCCGGCGGTGCTGGGCGCGCTGATCCTCAAGTTTGACCCGGCCCTCTTCGCCGGGGTCGACGGCGGGCGCACCGCGCTGGTCTACGGTGTGAGCGCCCTGGTGGCCGGAGTCATCGGTTATGTGAGCATCATCTGGCTGGTGGGGCTGTTGAAGCGCGCGCAGTTCCATCACTTTGCCTGGTACTGCTGGATCGTGGGCGCCGGGGGCCTGCTGGCCCTGGGGATGATGAGCTGAGCGCCCGGCGCGCTGGCGCCCCACGCGCATAAAAAAAGGCCGCCCTTCACGGGGCGGCCTTTTTTTATGCCGGGCCTATCGGTGCCCGGCATCCGCGCTTAGAGCGGGCAGGTGCTGCCCTGGTCGGTGGTGATGTCCACCACCTGAAAGATGTCGACCGACCCACGGGTGACGACCAGGTCGCCGGTGAGGCCTTCCACATCGTCGTAGATGTTGGGCGACTCCATCGCGGTGTTGGTGGCGGGGAAGGCCGGGGAGTCTTCCAGGTTGGCGCAGGTGTCAAGCTCGTCGATGGACGAGGCCCGCAGCAGCGCCCCGCTCAGCTCGCTGTGGAGCTCGGTGTAGAGCGACTCGCCGACCAGAGCCACCGAGCCATCGCTGAGGAGCAGGGTGTCGTAGAGGGTCAGGTCCTGGTTCTCGCCAAGGCCCAGGCTCTGGGTGTCGAGGAGATCGCCGGTGACCGGATCGAGGCGCAGGATGTGGGCGGTACCGGTGTAGTTCCCCTCGTCGATCGAGCCGGCAATGCTGCTGGTGCTCAGCAGCACGTCGCCGTTGTTGGCAAGCTCCACCGAGAAGGCCTGTTCGCTGTCCTGGTGAGCGAAGACGCGCTGCCAGGTGATGGCGCCGGCTTCGGTGACGTTCATCGCCCAGGCGTCGGAGCGCTCGGTGTCGTCATTGGCGTGCCAGCCGGCGAAGGTCAGGTTGCCATCGTCGCTCTGGACGACATCGTGGACCTCGGTGTCGTTCTGAAGGTGGGCCAGTGCCCACTGCGGGACGCCGGCGTCGTCGAAGTGGACGGCCGCGATCTTCTCGAGGGCAGGGGAAGAGGGGAATACGATGGTCTGGTTGCCCACCACCGTCAGCGCCTCGTCGCCGAGGAGCGCGACGGGGACATCGGCGTTCTCCAGCACCCAGGTGCCTCGCACGAACTCGCCATCGCCATCGATCACCATGTAGCCCAGGTGGTTTTCGTCTTCCTGGGCGAAGGTGCCGGCGACGCCGAATGCGAAGTTGCCGTCGCTCAGCTCGGTGAGGCCGTCGGCGACCACGTCATTGAGCTCGTCCATCTCGGTGCTGGTCACGTCGTAGGTGGCCTGCCAGCTGATGGTACCTTCGGCGTCGAAGCGCACCAGCCAGGGAGCGAAGTTCCCGCTGCGCTGGGTGGTGCCCACAGCGAGGAAGTCGCCCTCGGAGGTGGTGATCAGGCTGGCGAGGCGGTCGAAGTCCGCCGTGCCCAGGGCCTTTTGCCAGACGGGGGTGCCGTCAGCGCCGATGCGCGCCAGGGTGGTGTCCTTGTCTCCGGCACCGACGGAGTTGGAGACGCCCATGACGATGAGGTCGCCGTCGGGCCCCTCCAGCGCTTCGGTGAAGGTGAGGACGCCGGTGGTGGCGTAGGTGTGAAGCTCGGCCCGGGTGTCGGGGACTTCGCCGCCGTCGGTGTCGTTGCCGCCGTCGGTGTCGTTGCCGCCGTCGGTGTCGTTGCCGCCGTCGGTGTCGTTGCCGCCGTCGGTGTCGTTGCCGCCGTCGATGTCGCCGCCGCCGTCGATGTCGCCGCCGTCAACCTCGTCTCCGGCGTCGGGGGTTGAGCGGGAGGGATCCGGATCGTCGGAGCAGGCGGTGGCCAGGGAGGCGCCGAGTAGCGCCACAAGGAGCAGGGAGAACGTTCGTTTCATGGGAACCTCGTGTATCCAATACCAGTGTGAATTCAATCGTGCGCGTCCCAGGGCGAAGGCTCCGCGGGACGTCGCGGGAATGAGCGCTCGTGTCGTGCTCGTAGGCATCCAAAGACGCGGTGTGCGGGGGGATATTCAATAACCTGACCCATGCGTCAACCTCGACGCGGAAAAGGGCCTGTGTTGGGGGAAAACAGGAGGGTGGGCAGGAGGAGAAGGTTCCCGGAAAGGCCAGTCGAAGCGGGGCGTGGGAGTTTTATGGACCCGGGCCGCCCGGAGTGGGGCGGCCCTGGTTTTAGCGCTTACTCCCCGCGCAGCGCCGCGCCCCGGGCTTCGCTGCGCTCCCAGAAGCGCAGGTAGGCCTCGGCCGAGCGGAAGAGGGGCTCAAGCTGGGCGTCGCTGACCCCGTCGTTGCGCACGTCTTCGATCAACTCGGCCACCAGCCCCAGGTGCACCATGCCCTCGGTGTTGAAGTCGACCTCTCGCTCGCCAAGGCGCGGCCGGGTGAAGGTGACGTGCCCGTCGTACGAGGTGAAGGGGTAGGTGATGGGGTTCTCCTGGGGAGTGTCGCAGACCGAGTGTTCGCCAAAGCGGGGGCCCGGCGCGCCGGCAAAACCGTTGAGGTCGAACCCAAAGCCTTCGGCCGGATAGCCGCCGTGGCTCTCGATGAGGGCCACGCGCTCCTGGAGCCCGTCGGCCAGGGTGCCCGGGGACTGGGGATTGCTACAGCGCCCCAGGTTCATCTTGGAGATCCCGCCCAGCCCGTAGAGTTCGCCACGCATGTTGTTGCCGTGGGTGCCGGCGGCCGGGTAGTCGTGCTCCACCAGAAGTTCAAAGGCGCGCTGGTAGCTGCGCCGCGGCAGGTGGTCGATCTCCAGAATGAAGCCCTCTTTCATCAGCTCGATGAGCAAAAACTCGCCGAGCTCGGTGAGGCCGGCGTTCTGGCAGTAGTCGCCGTGGAGCGAGCCCCCCATCAGGTAGCGGGCCTGGCCCAGGAGCACGTCGATCGGGTCGTCGGCAAAGCCGCTCATGTCGACCGGGGGCTCGGCCAGGTAGTCTTCGCGGGGCTGGTTGAGCTCGGCAAAGGCCACATCGCCCTTATCAAAGGCCGAGGGGATGTCGGGGCAGTCGTCGGTGAAGTTGGAGTAGTGGCCGGTCATCGCGAAGTTGGCCAGCTCAATGATCTCGCGGTGGCCATCGCCGGCCGAGAAGGCGTTGTCGAATTTATGGACCGGGAAGATCGCCCGCACGCCCAGCGCCCGGTAGCGCTCCAGGTTGGCCAACACCTGCGCCTCGGTGCAGCGTTCGCCACCGCCGGGGGGGACCAGAAAGCAGTCAAAGAGGTTGGAAACCTCAATGCCCAGGACGACGGCGAGCTTGCCCTCTTCGATGACCGCCCGGGCCTCCTGTGGGGATTCTACGATGCGGAACCAGCCTGTGCCCGGCCCGCCGCTCTGGGCGTCGATGTAGCGCTCCAGCGCGCGGGTGTCTTCGAGGGTGCGGTCCACGGCCACCATGTCGTTGCAGGAGTAGCGCACCGGCTGCGCGCCGCTGCCCGCGACCAGCTCGCAGATGATCTGGTTGCTTGTGGCGTGATTGACCACCAGACGCAGCCCCGCGTAATAGGCCCGCTTGAGCCACAGGTAGTACTGGGTCTGGTGGGTCGAGAGGAAGTGGGCGCTGGGCCAGTCGGTGAAGGAGGGCCAGCCCTGGGTGTGATGGTAGAACTCGGGCACCCGGCCGTTGACAAAGGCCGTGATCATGTCGAGTTCGCTGACGGTGTCAGACTTATCGAAGCCGTAGCCAAAGAGGTCTTTTCGGCCCTCCTCCCCGTGAAACATCTCGCAGGAGGGCAGGGCGTGGGGCACGCCAAAGGGGTGAAAGGGCGCGCCGTGGAAGATGCCCGCGCCGCCAAATCCGCGGTTGGAGAAGAGGTGGCTGTGGGTGTCGACAAAGCCGTAGACCGAGCCGTCGTCAAAGCGCGTGGGGGGGAGCTCTCCCTCGGCGTCCAGCGTGAGTTCGGGGTAGGGGGCGCAGCCCTGGGCCGGGTAGAGGGTGATGACCGCGGCGCCGGCGGCCTCATCGCTCAGGCCGGTGGGGGTGAGGTAGGCGCCGGTTTTAAGGTGGCGTAGCTGAAAGCGGGTTGGATCTTCGTCGGAGACCTCCAGTGCCCACTGCACCCCGGGCAGGGTGGTGTCGTCGAGGGTGAAGGCATCGGAGTTGATGGTGTCGCGGCGCCGCAGCGCGCGTTCTTCGACCACCAGGTAGTGCTCGTGGCTGTCGTAAAAGAGGTAGGTGCCCAGGTCGGTGGCGCGCATGGTCAGGGGGGCGGCGGCGTCGGCGGTGGCGCCAAACGCAAAGCCCTCCCCCTCGTCGCTGACCCGCAGGAAGGAGGCCCGGCCGGTGCCGGCGGCGGCCGCGTCGAGGGTCACGCAGGCGTTGGGGAAGCTGTAGATCCCCTGATGCTCGGGCGCCGCCTCGCGCGCCACGGGCTGTTGGTCAGCCTCGTGGGTGCAGCCCGGCGCCAGGGTCAGGGTGAGGAGCATGGCGAGTCTGGCGAGTGGGGCAGGCTGACGAGTCATGGCGTGGCTCCGCGCTCAAGAGATCGGCAGGCGTCGGCGAGCCGACGTCTGGCGAGGACACGTAAAGTGGCGGGGGCCCGAGAGGGGCCGGCGCCGGGGCCGCAGATGTGGAACGTGACTCAAGCGTAATAATCTGTAGCGGCGATGTCTACGCGCGTGGCGAGGCGGGGAGGGGCGCGGGTCACGAACCTCGCCATACGCCTCGTCCGGCTGGAGATACCCCCCCTGAGTGCTTTGCGGTGGCCCCGCGCCCCGGGCTTCGCCCGGGGGCACCTTGCCTTAGTGCGGTCGTGCTTTAGTGCGTGCGCAGGCGCAGCCCCAGGGTCGCCCCCGGTCGCAGATGCACCTGCTCGCCAAGTTCCCAGGCGGCGAGCAGACCGTCGGGGAAGGTCGCGCCCCGCTCGTTTAACACGTCGAGGGTCAGGGTGGGGCCGCCAAAGATGGCGAGTCGCTCCCCGAGCCCCACCGAGAGGAGGGGGCGTACCTGGAAGAGCGAGACGAGATTGGCGCGGGCATCCCCGATGAGCGAGGTGACCCCGGCGTCGAGCGAGACTTCCAGCGCGTCGGAGAATTCGGTGCGCCACCCCATGCGCAGCGAGAGCGCCACCGAGGGCCCCTGGCCCTCGGTGGTGGCAAAGGCCTGCGTGCCCACGCTGTAGGTATGGTAGAAGGCCCCGCTGCCGTGGCGCACCCCGGCCTGCACCAGGCCCTCATCGGAGACCTGGAGCTCGGGGTAGATGTAGCCCCCGCGGTAGATGCCCACCGCCGCGATGCCGGCGTGCTCGCCAGGGGCCACGTTGACCACGCCCACCTGAAACCCGCGGGCCCGGCCCTGGGTGATGTTTATCGCGCCGATCTGCAGGCCGTGCATGTCGCCGCGGGTCAGGTTGAGCCCGCCGCTGATCTGAAGGCCGCGTACGTCGCCGGCGTTGATGTTGGCCCCGCCGCTGATCTGAAGGCCGCGTACGTCGCCGGCGTTGATGTTGGCCCCGCCGCTGATCTGAAGGCCGCGTACGTCGCCGGCGTTGATGTTGGCCCCGCCGCCGAGCTGAAGGCCCCGAAGAGGTCCGTCATTGACGTTGGCTCCGCCGCTGATTTGCGCCCCTTCCACAGCGCCGCGGGTCAGGTTGAGCGCGCCGCTGATTTGTGCTCCGTGAAACTCGTCAGCGTTGATGTTGGCCCCGCCGCTGATCTGAAGGCCGCGCACGTCGCCGGCGTTGATGTTGGCCGCGCCGCTGACCCCGAGCCCGCGCACCTCGCCACGGTTGGCGTTGAGCGCGCCGGCGAGCTGCACCCCGGTGCGCTCCGCGGCATTGATGTTGGCCGCGCCGGCCAGCTGCACGCCCCGCACCTCTCCGGTGGTGAGGTTAAAGGCGCCGCCCAACTCCAAAAGCCGCGTCCCCCCGCTGAGCCCTCCCACCAGGTTCAACGAGACGACCCGCGCGGCCTCTGGCGCGCCGGAGGAGGTGCCCACATAAGGAAAAAGATCGGCGCCAAACGCCAGGGTCTGCGCCGGCGGCGCCTCCGTGTCAGGCTCCAGGGCGCTGGCCTGCCAGGCCGGCATCATCATCATGACCCACGCGATCGCCACGCCGGACGTACGTTTTGGGCCCCACCATCGTGTCATGTCGTGCACCTTCCCAGAGAGTTCATATGCGCGGCTAAAGGGTTGGTCACTCGCCAGCGCTCCGGTTGCCCGAGGCGCTCCGGTCGGAGCGGGGGCGATGATCGGGCGCACCCTATCAATCGGGCGGCCGACTCCCAAGCGCATCTTTTTAGTGCGGAAGGGTGGGGATGGATGCGCTCGGGGATGTTCGTAAGCGAGTCCGAGTTCAATCACCTGCTTCAAATCCCCCCTCGCCCCCCGGCCTTGTCGAGCGCGAAAGGCTCTCGACCCCCTCGCCCCCCACGCCTTTCCCTTCGCGAGCCTTTCGCGATCCCCTCGACCCCCTCGCCATGTCGTTCGCGAACGGGGCGCGCGCCCGTCGATCGGCACATCCTGTCGTTCGCGAACGTTTTGTGACCCCTTCGATGCCTGCCTTCGGCTATCGCGAAAGGCTCATGACCCCCTCGATGCCCCGTTCGGGGTATATGTTTGCGGCGCGGCCGGAGCCTCCCGCTCCCGGGCGCGCGAAGAAGGCGTGTTGAGCCCGCGCCCGAGGCCCCAAATCTCCTAAAACCGAACCCAAACGCATCGTCTGTGTCAGAGTATCACGCTCGGCCTCCCTCTTCTGACCCGATGTCGCAAAACGCCACGCTCGGGGGGCGGACATCGAGCATCGTTCGGGTTCCGCTTTTTGGGGGGTCTTGAGGTAGTCGCGCTTTTTTGATGTGGGGGGAGATGACCGAAAAATAAGGCTGGGCATGGTTGATTCCCGGCGGGCTCGTGACTTGACCCTCTTTGGTGGCGATGTCAGGGTAGCGGCTCCGGTTTACGAATCATGTTTTCGGCAGCATAGCGCCCGCGCTAAGTGTGAGCCTGATCCCTGCTCCGTAGGCCGAGAGTGGATGAAGTCATTCGACCGATGAGGAAGAGCATGCCTGTATTTCAACTCGATGGTGGTCCCTGGGAGATTGAACTTGATGGAAAACTTTCCGGGTATTTCTGGGTCAACAATCCCGGGGGAAATATGCTTGATTCGTATATGGTGCTGAGAGAAGGGATTCCTTTCCCGCTTCCGCATTCTGTGCCGGTGACGTTTAATCCAATGGCTCTTTCGGGGGTACATAATGAGAAAGAGTTTTACTTCTGGGTGGAGAAGATGGGGGAGCTTGGGGAGGGAACGTCGAGTTGGGAGATCAATGAGACGTACCAGCCCTGGAAGGTCTGAGGGGTTTTACGCCCTGAGATAAACGCCCGAAAGGCTCGCCAGTGAAGTGGTCGAGCCTTTCGGTTTTTTTTTGTGTGTCGCGGAGGCCTCAGGCTTCTGCCGGCGCGCTGGTGATTCGGGTGGAGGGGGGACGGAGCGAGGTCTCGGTGGCCGTTGCTCTCTCGATCAGGCGCAGGCACTCATCGACGCTGAGAATTTCCATGCGCCGGTGGCGCGGCGCGTCGGGGAGTTCGCGCAGGTAGCGGCGGGCGGCCTCCTGCCAGGGGTAGGGCGTTGGCGAGAGGGAGGTGGCGAGCATGGCGAAGCCCTGCAGGGTGATGCGAGGGGGGGCGTGTTCGCGGAGGCTGGCCGCCAGAGAGAGGGCGGTGTGCGGATCGCAGGGGTGCAAAAAGGCGGAGAAGGTCCGGGCCAGGTCCGCTCCGGGGCGATGTCCGCTTTTTTCCCAGTCCTCGCGGGCGACCTCGCAGAGCGATCGCGCCAGCGGGTGCTCCCCGGCTCTCCAGGCGATGGCGGCTTCGGTGAGCGCGGTCAGGGCGCGCAGCTCGGGGATCGCCAGCGGGGCGAGCTCGTCGACGCGTTCGGGCTCCGGGGCAAGGCGGTCGCCGAGGCGGTAGGCGCTGGTGCGAATGAGGTTATGAATCCGCGCGAGATGGTGGGGTTGATGGTGCACGTGGGCCTGGGTGATGAGCGCGCGTGCCAGGGCGTGGGAGCGCTCGAAGTCGCCGGCTTCCATGCGCGCGATGGCCTCGGCCAGGGTGGAGGCCTGGCGAGCGCTGGGGCGGATCTTGATCTGCGCGGCGCGGGCGTGGAGGTTGGCGGCGCGCTCAAAGTCGTGGCGGTGAAAGGCCAGCATCGCCTGCCACCCCACAAAGCTGCCGCGAACCTCGGCGTCGGGGTGCTTGCCGGCCCAGGGGCGCATGGCGTCAAGGGCGTCCGCAAAGGCCTCGATGGAGAGATCCTTGCAGGCGCGGGCGATGAACATCTGTCGGCGAAGTTCGAGCCGGGGCGATGCGAAGGGGCCGAGGGCGCGCAGCGGGGCGATGGTGTCGGCGGCGCGGGCGCGGCAGCAGTGGCGGGCAAGCGCCACGAGCTCAATCAGCCGGCTCAAGGGCTTGCTGAGGTGAGAAGGGAGACGCTCCACGCTGGCAAGCCAGGCTTCCTGGCGAGTGGGGCTGGCGCTGGCCAGGGCCTGGGAGGCCCAGGTTTCCAGCACCCGGATGATCGCGGCAGGATCGTCGGTGAGAAGAGCCGCGCGCAGGCTGTGTCGAAGCACGGCGATGGCTTCATCGCTGCGCCCCTGACGATCGAGGACCTCGGCGGTGCGCAACCCCTCCGCAGCGATGGCGTCGTCGCTGGCGTAGCGCAACATATGAAAGAAGCGGGGCGCCTGGCCGGGCTTCATCTCCTCGGCGACGGCGCGGTGGTAGGGCTCGAGCGCAGCGGGCTCCATCGAACCGATGAGGCTGACGCGGGCGTGGACCGTCTCGTCGCTGTCGAGGTGGAGGAGGCGTCGGGCGTGCAGGGCTTTGAGGCGAGCCCGCACGCTCCAGGGGGGCTGGCCCAGCCACAGGGCAAGGCGGGGGAGGGTGGCCGACTCGCCGGCGATCTGCACCCAGCGCAGGAGCTCGATGTCGGGCTCCGAGAGCGCGTCGGGTGCCGGAGGCAGGGGGTTGGCGAGGTTGCTCTGGGCTTCGAGATGTTCGAGGGAGGCCGGCGATATGGCGAAACGAGCCCCCGTCCAGGAGCCCATGCCCTGGCGGCGCCAGAGTTGCAGGAGGGCGGCCATGCCCCCGAGACGACCCGCGCTGCGCCTTGCCAGCAGTGCGGCCGCGCGATGAGGCACGCGAAAGATGCGGTTGGAGCCTTCGAAGAGGGCTTCGAGCTCGTCGTGTCCGGGCGCGCAGAGGGTGTGAGTGGCCGGGCCCTCGTCACGAATTTCGATCAGAGGAAGATCCGCGGGAAGTTCATCGATCAGCTGCAGGCTCCATGCGTCCAGATGAGCGCGGCGAACCAGAGCCGGGCTGTGGTGCAGGTGCGTCTTCAACCTCTCCAGGCAGACGCGATGGACCTCTTCAAGAGGCAGGGTATCGGGGATATCTGCCAGCCAGGCGGGGGGTAGGCTTTCGAAGGGGAGACTGCCCTGCAGAAGCTCAAAGAAGGGCCCGCGCATGGTGAGGGCGACGCGCAGCATCGCGTGCAGGTCATCGGGGTGCAGGCCGGGCTCGCCGCAGAGCGTATGGCGAGCGGGTGTGGCGAGGGTCGGGATGAGCTCGTTCAGGCCGCTGGTGCGCAACCAGAGCGCGGTTAATGCATCGCTCTCGCTGGTGAAGGCGCGGGCCACCAGGGCGTCGAGGTGGGCGAAGCGGCGGTGGGGCTCGGCGTGCATCAGGCCTTCGATGGCCGTCTGAAGCTCGTCGGCGATCGGAATGGCCAGGGGGCTAAGCTCGACGCTCGGGCTGGCCAGGCGCGCCCGCATCAGCGCGGCGCGGCTCTCAAGCGGGTGTGGCCAGCAGGAGGTTGCGGCCTTAAAGAGCATCACACCCAGCGCGTAACAGTCGCAGGCGGCGGTGGCCCGGGCCCCCCGCAGTTGTTCCGGTGACATGGTGGCCATACTCCCGGTCAGGCCACCGGCCGGGGTGCTCATCAGGTCGTCATGAGGCAATGGTGAGAGGTCGAAGTCGATCAGCGTGCAGTGGCCATCCTCATCGACCAGGACGTTGTCCGGCTTGAGATCGCCGTGGACCACGCCGCAGGCGTGGACGTGTGCCAGGGTATCGGCCAGGGTCCGGGCCAGACGCTCCAACTCCCCGGCCCGCAGCGGTCTTCGACCGGGAAAGGGCGAGCCGTCGAGGTGCGGTGTGACCAGAAAGTCGACCGCCCCGATGCGTCCCTCGTCCAGCAGGGGAACGACGCCCGGATGGCGGATCTGACTGAGAATGGCGGCCTCGCGCCAGGCCCGGCTGCATGGTGAGCCCTGCGGATCGAAGAGTTTGACCACGACCTCCTGCCCGCTCTTTCGATCGCGAGCCCGCAGCGTTCGGCTGCGTCCGGTATGGGCATAGGTCTGCAGAGCCTGATAGCGCGGGGGAAGGCCGGTGTCACTCATCGCTGCGGCTCCTGAAGAATGTGGGACTCGGCCTGGAGTAGGGCGGCGATGGCCTCCTGCGCGCGGCGGTAGCGGCGGTGGTGGTTTTTGTGTTCGACCAGGTTCGCGCAGCCCAGGAGGCAGAAGGCCTCGGCTTTGTCGTCGGTCCAGGCGACGGCCTGCTCAATGATATAGGCCGAGAAGGCTTCGCTCAGATCGAGGTCGAGGCCGCCGCCGGACGTCTCCCTCTCGCGGGCGCGCAGCGCCAGGTGGATAAAGGCGCGCGCGGCCTGCTCCAGGGGGGCGCTGATGGAGGTGCGTTCGGGGCGCCCGCCCAGCGAGAGGGCGCGCTCGACGACGCCTGGTGGGATGGTGTGAGCGCCCTCGGGCTCCGGACGGCTGCGGGCGATGATGAACGCACGGCGCACCACGTTGTCGAGCTCGCGCAGGTTGCCCGGCCAGCGCTGCGCCTCCAGCGTGCGCAGCGCCTCAGGGGTGAAACTCCAGGCGCCGGCGCCGGCGTCGTTTGCGCAGCGCCGGAGCATAAACGCGGCCCAGGCGGCGATCTCATCGCTGCGCTCCGCCAGGGGAGGAAGCTCCACCGGGAGCACGTTGATGCGGTAGTAGAGATCTTCGCGAAAGCGCCCTTCGACCACCTCGCGCTGCAGATCGGCGTTGGTGCCGACGATAAAACGCACATTGGCCTGGCGGCGGCCGCCGCTTTCTCCGAGCACCTGAAAGCTGCGCTCTTCAAGCAGGTGCAGAAGTCCGGCCTGGGTTTCCAGGGAGAGTTTGTCGATCTCATCGATAAAGAGGGTGCCGCCCCGGGCGCGGGTCACCGCCCCATCGACGTGGGAGGTGGCCCCGGAGAAGGCCCCGCGGCGCCAGCCCACAAGATGCGCCATCTGCATCGATTCGGGAACGGTGAGCAGGTCGAGCACCTCGAAGGGCCCGTCACCGTGGCGCGATTGACTGTGACACCAGCGCGCGATGCGAGACTTGCCGCTGCCGGTGGGGCCGGCGATGAGCAGGCATTCGTCGTGGTGGGCAAACGCTTTCAGGAGGTTGACGCGGGGAGCCATCGCCTCACCGACCACCGGGAGCAGAGGATCGTCTGCGAGCCTCTCGGGCAGCCCGGGCACCTCGACGGGAAGGCGCAAGAGGGCGTGGGCGAGCAGCGCGACGTAGCTCTCCAGCGCCTCGATGCCGGCCTGCGGCGGGAAGAGCTCGCCGGTGTAGGTCGGGGCGCAGAACTCCAGGGTGATCATGCCCGCCAGCGCGCTCTGCGAGGAGCACAGGGGAATGACGAGCAGGTGGGTGGCTTCCTGCTCCAGAAAGCGCACCACGCTGGCGGTCAGGGGAAGTGGCGAGGCCTCCCCTCCGAGATTGAGCCAGTCGCCCTCGGAGGTGTCATCGGTGAGCCGGAGGCGTTGGAGGCGAGTGTCGACGATGAAGGGGCGGCCGAAGCGCCGGGTCCAGTTCCAGAGCTCGGCCGAGCGGGCTCCCTCGCAGGATGCCGTTGCCGATGGGGATGCGCTGCGCGCTACCAGGCTCACATAGCTCTGATCGGTGCGCAGATGCACCGCGCTTTGATGCAACGCCGCCTCACGCTCCGGGGTTGCACGTTCAAAGACCCCCTGGAGCGCGTCGAGCAGTGCGCCGGCGCCGGAGTCAAAGGTCTGAGCCTCATTCAACCTGGCGAGCGCGCTGCGCAGATAAGTGTACATCGTCGGTGACCACAACCGTTGGCGGGAACATCCAGGAAGGCTTGAGCTGATGTCTAAGCTTTATCCGCCACGCGCCGGTGTGCAAGAGCCCATTTTCAATTCATAGAGCTTCGTTCGGGTGTCACGCGTTGACACCGAAGCGTTTCGGGGCGTCAGAGGCGGACGCTGACACGCTCACCTGGCGTCGTCCAAATATGTCATAGGCGGTTCTGTGTGGTGTGTAAGTCTTTGTATTTAAGGTTGTTTGTTGATTTGTGGGGACGGCCGGTCGGGTTTGGAACGCTCTGTGCGAAGGATGAAACTACGCCGTGGAAAGGCGCGGCCTCAGGATTCCCCCCATGGACGCAACCCGATGACCAAGGAGTAACCGATGTCCGAGACGCAGAGCACAGACGCAGTCGTGATTGAAAATCTGAGTTTGGAAGAGGCAGAGCGGGTGTTCCACTTTCTTCAATCGTTTGGCTACATCAAGAATCCTGCCACGAGCGGCGCGATGGTCGTGATGGGCTCACCGCTGAGCTACGCCTACGATAAGGCAGCAAAGACGCTGGAGATTCAGCTTCTGATGCCCTCGAAGATCGTGACTCCGGCGAAGATCCGCGCGGTGGTCGAGCGCGAACGCTTCCGCCCCGAGGGCCTTCTGGGCAGCGAGGCGGGTGAGCTTCCCGCCGCCGATAACCACGTGGAGATCACCATCGACAACGCCTCCGGCCACCTTCTTGTGAACTCAGGTCGAGAAGTCACCAAGGGCGTCTCCCGGGTCATCGAGTCGCGGATCGCCGCCGGCGACAAGGTTCTGGCCTTTGAGGCGCGCAGCGCCACCTGGAGCGTGGTCGGTGCCGAGGGCAGTGTGACCTACCAGATCGATGCGCAGACCTTTTTGATCATCGACTACTTCCTGGAGGGGGAGCTCTTTCACCAGTGCAGCGCGATGCTCAAGGGCGTCAACGCGGCTCGCTACAAGACCACCGTCAGCGGCACCGGCACGCGGTGTGTCTGCGAGAGCGACCGTGGTCCCTGGCTGGAGATGACCCCGACGGTGAAGATCGAAAAAGCCTGATCGTGCGGTAGCCTGAGACGCGATTGTTGAAACGCACGCCCATCCGGGCGTGCGTTTTTTTATGCGCTTCCTTTCCGCCCGGAAGAAACGATTCGCGGGCTTCTACGACCCTGGGTCAAACGTGCTGAGGCTCGAAACCGTGGGTGTTGACGCGTGACACGACCCTGAAATCGAGTGTCGTGAGATGACACGAATTCAAGGAGGTCTCGCTTGCAAAGGAGCACGTTTCAGGAAGGTGTGTGTTTTTTATGTTTTTGTTTTTATTTGGTTTTTTGGGGATGTCCGGGTTTTGTTTTTCGTGTTTTTCCGGGCTGGAACACCTGTTGCTCAAGGGAGTGGCGAGGTCGGCATGGTGCCACCTCTTTCAAGTTACAACGCCGTGAGGCCATGGTGACGCCTTTGGATGCGACATTGAGAGCGACCTGAGCAAGGCGCAAAACGCAGGCGATGCTTCAGCATCGTCGAGGATTTGCAACGCAGCTCCGGGTGCTCTCCATGCAGCAGACATGGCGTCAACGTTGGCTCACGGCGTCGTACTGACCCATCGCATGAGCAGGAGTCTGAGATGTCTGAGAAAGCGATCTTTGATGGCGTGACCCCCAACCAGATGAGCTTTGTGACCGAGCACTTCAAGAGCCACGGGCTTGTCAAAGGCGACACCACTTCGGGCGTGGCCACGGTGCATGGTGTTCCAATGGACTACAGCTACGACAAGGTCAGTCAGCTGCTCACCGTGGCGATCCGCGAGCCCTCCGAGCGCATGTCGGTGGCTAAGATTCAGGATCTGGTGGGTCGGCTGCGCCAGGCCCACGACAAGACCGCCTACGACGAGCTGGGGCCGGGCTACAACCACGTCGATGTCACCATGGAGAACAACTCCGGCAAGACCCTGATCTTTGCCGGGGATGACGTCGAAGACGGCGTGATCGACATCAAGGTTCAGGATCTGCCCACCGGCCAGACCGAATATATCTTCCAGGCCAAGAGCTCGACGGCCTCGGTGATCGGGTGCCGGGGCGAAGTCACCTACCAGATCGATCCCCAGACCACGGTGACGATGGACTACCACCTTAACGGGAAGGCGATTCATAGCTTCACGGTGGGAATTAAGGGGCAGAACGCCGCGAAGTATCGGGTGTCGGCGCGTGACACCGACGCGGGCTATGACTGCGCTGGAGCCTACACCTACATGCGCCCGACCGTGGTCGTGAACAAGGCCTGATGGTGCCTGACGACCTCGCGCCGGGCCTGCTCTCAGAGGGAGCGGTCCGGCGCGGAAGCAACGGCCGGCGCGTTGCGCCCGCTGCTGCCTCTCTCCCACGACCCGCGTGACACGCGCTGACCCGATGAGGACTGCCATGATTGAGACACCTGGAGTAGGACCTTCTTCAAACGCCTGGGGCGTTACTCTGACCGAGCCGGTCATTGTGAACCTTCAGAACAAGCTCGTGGCCTTTGCCCGCGAGAAAGACACCATCTGCGACACGATCTACTTTCAGGTGCTCGACCCGGGAGAGGCGGCTGAGAACGACGAGCCACCGCAGTGGAACGGCTGGTATCGCTACGGGTTCTCGCAGAGCGCCCGCGAGGTGATTCACGGGCAGCGCTTGCCCAACGCCGCGCGTCGGGAGCTGCGTCTGGCGGGCATGGATCTGCTTACCCTGGAGGCGGAGAGCGTGGAGGCCAGCCCGGCCGACGCCACATTTCAGGTCGTGGTGATCGACCGCTACATGCTGATCTTTCGCCCCTCCACCTCGGGCACCCTCTATGTGGATCAGCTCATGCTCTCGACCACCAAAGTGGAGGGCGTCGACCATAAAGAGGAGAGCCGCTATGCGCTCAGCCCGGCCTGGGAGGTGCGTTTTCAGCGCAGCGGCGTGCGCGATGTGCCCGCCGGCGACACCGACACCCGCGGGGCGCTCGACCCGGCCGGCTCGCCATTTTTGACCCCGACTCTGGAGCTTATCGGGGTGCAGGGAGCCGAGCATGGCCACTTCGCTGTGGCGCGGGTGCCCACCGAGAATAATGAGCTCTTTAGCTGGTATGTGGCCGTGGCCAGCACGCAGGGCGTGCAGCTCTTCTTCTTTGAGGAGAGCGACGGGCTTGATGTGGACCTGGGGCAGAAGCCCTTTGTGTTGCCTTTGCTGCAACCCACCCTGGCGGGCAGCGAGGTGGCGCTTACCCCCGAAGAGCTCGCCCCCACGCTGGCCTTCTGGGCGGAGCAGGAGCCGGTGGTCGGCAACGAAGGCACTCCGGTGGAAGTGCAGCGTGCCGGGCGTCTGATGCTGGCCTTTAGCGCCGGCGCCCCGGGCCTGGAGCCCTGCATGGTCGTCTATGACTTCGGGCTCACCATCGAGGGGCGCATCGCCGCGCTCCCGGCCGAAGATCAGGCCGTGGTCCTGATCGACGGCACCTTCGACGCCGCCTCCCACACCTTCACCCCCGATCACGACTCGCCGGCGTTTCCCACCCCCGAGCAGCTCCCCGCCACGGTGAGCGTGGTCGACGGGCTGATGGTCAGCAAGGTCGCGCTCGGTCAGGTTAAGGCCCAGCGCGATCCGCTGCTCTGGGTGGGCGAGGATGGGCTTTTGCACCTCTACCACGCCGGACCCAACCCCGACCCGGAGCAGGTGCTCGATACCTGGGGGGCGCTCAATCCCGATCTGCCCCAGGCGATGGTGGCGCAGTTTGATACGCGCACCAGCCGCACCCTCATCGCGCTGGACTGGGATCATCCCACCTCCACCGAGCAGCCCGCGGGCGCGGTCTACATGATTTCGCGCATCAGCGGCCCCTTGATGGAGGGCGCGCAGATCAGCGTGGAGGATGTGGCCGGCCACCCCGACCTCTGCGATCTTCGCATCACCTATCCGGTGGAGCTGGGCTGGTCGAACGAGCGCTGGCAGGGGGTTCCGAGGGAGGTCAGCGCCTTTCACGCCACGGTGAACGGTCGCGCCACCGATGATGCCGCCGACCCGGCAGCGCTCTCCGGGGCGCGGGTTTTTTATGACTACAACGGCGATCAGCCCCTGGTGCGCCTGCCCCTTTTGCGCCTCAACGGCCTGGGGTGGGGCGGAGAGGTCAACGACCCTCGCCTGAATCCGGTGGCGAGTTTTGTGACGACGCGCTCGGAGCTCGCGCTCGGCAGCGTGACCTTTGAAGAGCAGGGCGACTCCCTGCAGCGCCGCCGCGCCACCCTGCACCTTGGCAGTGAGTCCACACCGATCACCCTGGTCTGGCCTGATCTGCCCCAGCACGCCGGCGCCTATCAGGACATCTTCTCCGGGGCGGCCGACAGCGGCGTCTACGACTATGTGCCGGGCCCGGGCACGACCCTGCTCTTTGCGCTGGAGACCGACACCAACGCGCTGCCGGCCAGCGTGCTCTTTATCCCCAAACCCGATGCCGGCGACCTCTCGGAGATGACCATTGCCGTGGCGCGTGCCTCGGCCGGATCTGAGCTCCTCAATGTGAGCTTTACCCTGGGTGAGAACACGACGTTGGTGGAGGGGCTGCCCGCCGAGGTGCACGCCTTTGTGGAGGCGCTGGGGCAAAACGCAGACTTCGCTGCGCTCAAGCTCGCGATCAACAGCCAGGGCGCCGGCGGTCGGGTGCGACCGACCTCGGCGCCGCGCCCGCGCCTCGACCTGCGGGGCTGCGCGACCCTCTTCGACCTGCTGATGCCCGAGCTCAACGCCTCCAGCGTTACCCTGCAAAGCGGGGAGCACTCCGCTGTGACCCAGGGGCATATCTATGAGGGGGATTTCGCGCTGACCGAGATGATCGGGTTTTATGCCGATGGCCCCACCCCGGACGATGGCGCGCCGGCCTTTGTGAAAAACACGGCGGCGGCGCTCAAACGCCACACCACCCGCGGGATGCTCGGGCTGGTCGAGGCCTCCGACCCGGCCCACGGCGGACGCTGGCTGCGCAAGACGCCCAACATCGCGCTGGCCTTCGAGTCGACCGAGAGCATGAGCGTCCCGGTCCACACCGGACAGGACCCGCTTCCCCGCGCCCTCGCGCTCGCCCCGCAGCACGCCTGGACCCTGGAGGGATGGATCAGGCCCGAAGGCAGCGCCATGCGGCGGCTGGTGACCTTCCATCAGGAAAAGGACCTCCCGGCCGGTGCCCCCGAGGCCGACTACCGCGTGAACCTCGCCGGGGCTGACGTGCTCAGCTTCGCGTCGTACGACAAGCAGCCCGACACCCAGGACTCCTCCTTCTTTATGTCGGGCACCAGCGAGAACGCCGACTTTACGCCCACCAGCGACTTCACCTGGGAGTTCTGGGTCAAGCCCGATGACCGGCCCGCGCCGGCCGGCAGCGGCAGCCACCCGCCCCTGGGCGGTGTGGTTCAGATTCAGCACCCGGGCGTCGGAGAGCTCCTGGCCATCGGTCTCGATAGCGGGCGCCATCTTGTGGTGCGCTCGCAGAACTCCGACTTTGAGCTCAACCCCGACGTGCGCACCCCCAACCCGCTGCCGATGGGCAGCGACGGAGCCAGCTCCTGGAACCATGTCGCGGTGGTGGGTCGACGTAACCCCACCTCCGGGACGTGGCAGCTGACCGTGGTTGTCGACGGCATCCTGATGGTCGAGTCCCCCGAGCTGGAGTTTATGGACACGGCGGGCTCCTACATGATCCTGGGACGCAACGACGACCAGGGCGCCAGCGTCTTCGGCGAGCTTTTTGATGTGCGCTACTGGGGTCGTGCGCGCAGCATCAGTGAGATTCGTGCCGAGTGGTTCCGAAGCCTCACCGGGACTGAGGACGCACTTCTCGGCGCCTGGCCCCTGGCGGCCCTGGAGACCCGTGATGGTATTGAGTATGTGCGCAATATCGCTCGGAAAACCGGCGAGTTTTGGGACTGTGAGCTGACCGAATCGTCGGACCAGGCGGTGGATATGGTCCCCGATAACGCCAAGCTCTCGCTGATCGCCAGCGTGGCCGGCCTGCCGGCGCAGGAGGCCGCCGGGGTGGTCATCAGCGGGCGCTGGAACCATATCGCGCTCACCTTGCAGAAGGGCGGGGCGCTGGAGCTTAACCCGCCGGATCGCTTTGCCCTGGAACGCTATGACTGGGCCGAATGCACCGACGTGGAGTTTGAGCCCGGGCTGGCCTTTGCGCTCGATACCTGGGTGGTGATGCCCGAGCCGATCTCGGCCAAAGCGACGATCCTCTCGCAGTGGGCCTCCGATCTCAGCCCGGAGGATCAGTCCTACAAACTGGAGGTCGACACCGAGGGCAACCTCGTCTTCACCGTGGTCGTCACTCAGACCATGAGTGGCGAGCGCCACAAGGTCAGCATCACCAGCTCGGGCGTCAACATGCTCGATGGCAAGACCCACCACGTGGCGGCACGCTACCGCAGCGTCGACGCCTCCCAGGACGATGACCTCAAGGGGGTGGCCGAGCTGGAGCTCTATGTCGACGGCGTCAACGGCGGCAGCGCGCCGATTCAGGTCGGGCGCGATACCAAAACGCTCAGCGACGTGACCACCGTGCCGGTGCAGGGCTCCACCAGCTCGGTGACCCTGGGACGGGCGTATGTACCGCCCACCGAGCGCGACTTCACCGCCGGGCAGAACTTCTTCCGGGGGACGGTCGGGCGGATGCGCTTCTGGAGCGCCTGGGAGGACACCCGCCAGATCTTTTCCGAGCAGTACCCCCGCGACAACATGCCGACGCGACCCCGTACGCTCACCGCCGAGTGGAACTTCCACGAGCAGGAGGGGCGCGTGGCCGCGGACATCATCAGCGGCAGCGATTTCACGCTGAACACCTCCGCACCCTGGGCGGCGATGCGGGCGACCAGCGAGGTGAAGTTTGTGATCAACGGTGCCAACGTCGGCCTGCTGCTCAAACCCGACGCCTCGCCGGCGAACACCGAGACGGCGCAGTTCGCGCTGGGACGCCCGGTGGATCAGTCCGAGCAGGGCTTTAGGGGCGCGTTTGGCCGCCTCTCCCTCTGGAGTCGGGTGATGACCCCCACCGAGCTTGCTTCGCGGCGCTTCTCACCGCTGGTCGGCGATGAAGTGGGGCTTCTGGCGGGCTGGGATTTTGCGCAGCGCGAGGGCCTGGATATCACCGGCGGTGGCAACAACGCCGACCCCATCCCCGGGGCCGCGCGCTTCTCGGAGCAGCCGGTGCCCATCTCCAACGAGGGCGGCGCGATTCGCAACGTCTACGGCGAAACGGTGACCTTCTACCATCGCTCGGCCACCGGACGCTTCGGCGTGGGTGCCTACGCGATGAGCGAGCAGACCGAGACCGGACCGCGCTCGGCGCTTCACCGCTCGGTGATGCTCGACGCCAACAGCTCCCCGCTGGAGCCCCTCTACCTTGGCGAGCTGCAGCTGACCTACATCGGCCAGGTGCAGACCGAGCCCACGCTGATCGGCTACATCGAGGGCGCCCCGCCGGTGCCCTCCGAGAACCTCACCCGCCCCTACTACCTCTCGCCGGGCGGTGGTCCCTTCATGAAGTATCTGGACACCACCAAAGTGACGCTCTCGCGGGCGGAGTCGGAGTCGATCTCCTTTAAGTCGTCCACCACGCGCTCGGTCTTTCTGGATGTGAGCGCGCAGTTGGGCCCCTACTGGTCCTATGAGCTGCAAACGCTCAAAGGGTTTATCATAGATAAAGCCATCTCTGCGGAGACGTCTGTGCTCTTCCAGGGAACCGTGAACTGGAAGTCCGGACGCGAGGAGGGTGAGGGGCTTGCTGCACAGTGGAATCGCACCACGGAGGATACGCAGGGCGTCACCGGCGACTGGGAGCCCTTTGAGCCAAACCCCGAGAACTACCTCAACCCCGAGGTGGGCCGCAGATTTGAGGTCAGCAACGTGGGCTACGCGCTGGTGGAGTCGCTCACCGCCGATATGTACGCGATGACCTACCGACCCACCGGGGCGGCTGTGGGTACGATCGTGCTTCCCAACCCGGCGATTCCGCCGGATCAGAACATCCTGATCTTCCCGATCCGCGATGGCTACACGCACGCCGGCTCGCTTGATGGGCGCATCGGTCTTGTGGACGACCCCCGTCGTGGCGGCGACCCGCCCGGGCGCGCCAGCTACTTCAAACCGGTGCAGGCCTACGCGCTCGCCAGTCGCATTGAGGAGCGTGCTCAGCAGGCCCGTGCGAAGATGCTGGAGATCGACATCACGACACGTGGGCGCACCTCCCGCACCGATCTCAGCGATGTGGCCGCCCGCATGCCGGTAAACTTCGACGTTGAGCCCGCCGAAGAGCGCTCCATTGCCATGCCTGCCCAGGGTATCGTCAACCGCTATGTCTGGTCGGCCGACGGGGGACTTCACGCTGAGTCGATGTCCTACGCTGCAAGCTCCTCGAAGGTATACAGCGGGTTTAATCAGATCGGGGGTGGCGGAGGCGTCGCGGTGTCTTTTCAGGCCCCGGTGGTCAAAGGTGGGTTTGACTTGATGGCCGGTGGCCATGTTGAGGTTTCGATGGAGCGAGACCACACCCGTTCGCAGGGCATGAGTCTCAACGTCTCGGTTGATGGCGAGGGCTACCTGCGCGCCTGGGACCCGAGCGGCACGCCCGAATACGGCAGCGCCCCCGGCGCCTACCGCGAGGGCACTGCGCCGGGCAAAGTGCATATGTACCGCTTCATGTCCTACTACCTGCCCCCGGAGCGCAAAAACGCCACCGATTTCCAGTCGATTGTCGACAGCGAGTGGCTGCAGCTCTCCAACGACCCCACCGCCCGGGCGATGCGCGAGATCAATCTCGATAACCCCGTCTGGCGCGTGCTCCACCGCGTCACCTACGTCCACCGTGAGCCGCCCAAGACCGCCTCTCGCCCCGTCACCTCGGCGGTCGACACCGCCCGGCTGCCCCATAACGTGGAGGGCAACGAAGACCTGCTGATGCTGATCCAGGAGCAGCTCGGCCAGAACGATGCCCCCACCCCCATTGAGGTCGGTCAGGCGGTGGGCGCGGTCATCAACCCGCCGCGTGTCGATGGCAGCTACCCGACCTCGGTGCTCGAAGGCATCGTTCCCTGGTGGCGCTCCTTCCTCGACCAGGCTCGCCCCGATGCCGATGGAAAAATCCCCAACAAAGCGGCCGCCCGCCAGCTCGATACGCTGATGCGTCGGGTGGTTGACTACTGCCTCAATGGTTATGCCAGCGGTGCGCTGCCTCTGCCGCCGACGCCTCAAGGCGGCCTGGAGGGGCGGCAGTCGTTGCATAGCCAGGCCCGCACCGCCGGGGCGCCTCGGGAGGTGGAGGGGCTGGTATAAAATAAAATGGGGAGCGGGCGTTGGGGGGCGTCCGCTTTGTGGTCAGGTGGTTGTGTGGTTGTGGGACGCCGGGGTTTGCGGTGGGGGTCGATTTGAGTGCACCCCCGGCGGCTCACGCCTTTCGAGTACGAGTTCGAGATCGCGTTCGAGTACGAGATCGAGCCCGAGCCCGAGCCCGAGCCCGCGTTCGAGATCGAGCCCGCGTTCGAGATCGAGCCCGAGCCCGAGCCCGAGTACGAGATCGAGCCCGAGATCGAGCCCGAGTACGAGAGCGAGCCCCCCTGTGTCAGCGTAGTTGCCGCATGAACTTTCCAAACCATTCGGGGGCGGCAACGTGAGGTTATCATGGCGTATTCAGCGGGATTTAGAGAACGTGTGGTGCAGAAGATGTTCGGGCCGGAGCGCAGCTCTGTCGCCGAGTTGATGGAAGAGACGGGTGTGGCACGAGCGACGCTGGGCCGGTGGCGCAGAGAAGCGGTAAACGGAGGTAGTGTGAGCGGAAAGTCCGGGAGAAGGCGCAGCAAACCACCCAAAGAGAAGATTCGTATTGTGATGGAAGCCGCCGGCCTCTCGGAGGAGGAGCTCGGCGCGTTTCTGCGCCGGGAAGGGCTTCATGAGGCTGATTTGGTGCGCCTTCGGCAGGAGGTTTTGGAGGCTGCCGAAAAAGGGCTTTCGCCGCAGAAACAAAAGGCCGCGGAGCCTGAAAACAAAGAACTCAAACGGGTCAAAAAAGAGCTCGCCCGTAAGGAGAAGGCCCTGGCGGAGGCGGCGGCGTTGCTGGTTTTGCAGGGAAAGCTCAAGGCGTATTTCTCGGAGGACGAGGACGACGACACGACGAAGACGAAAGGTTAACGGTGCTGAGCTGGGCGGAGGAGGCGCAGCGCGACGGCGCCAGACTCTCGTCCATCTGCAAAGTACTGGGGTTGAACAAGCGCACCCTTGAGCGCTGGCGCGCCCGGGGTGGGGGCTCTGACCGACGTCAGGGCCCGCGCACCTCCCCGGCCAATAAGTTGAGTGCGGTCGAGCGCGCGCAGGTTCTCAAGGCCGCGAACAGCCCGGAGTTTCGCGATAAATCGCCTCACCAAATCGTGCCCCTGCTGGCGGACCGCGGTGTGTATCTGGCCTCCGAATCGACCTTTTATCGGGTGCTACGCGAGGCCAAAATGCTGCG
>NZ_QHKO01000015.1 GCF_003260125.1 Lujinxingia litoralis | reverse complement strand
TTCGTCGCCTTCGTCGTCGTCGCCGTCTTCTTCAGCGAAGGTGGAGTCGTCTTCGCCCTCACCTTCGTCGTCGTCGCCGTCGTGTCCTTCGCAGGCGAGTTCTTCTTCGTCGCCTTCGCCTTCTTCGTCGCCGTCGTGTCCTTCGCAGGCGAGTTCTTCTTCGTCGCCTTCACCTTCGTCGTCGTCGCCATCTTCTTCGGCGAGGGAGTCGTCGCCCTCGTCACCGCCGTGTCCGTCGCAGGCGATGGTGGTGGGGGCTTCGGGGGAGGCGGCGAAGGCCGAGGTGGCGGGAAGCGCCAGGGCAAGAGCACAGAGGGCAGCGGTCAGGCGGGTCGAGAGCTTGGTAGACATGATAAAATCTCCTGCGTTTCTCTTTGGGGAGCCGCACCAACTGGGCTCCGCTGAATAAGGTGTGCGGTGACGATGTGTGGGCGTTCGGGAACCACAGTGTTGTCGATACGTCGTCACCGGCACATTTGAGGAGAAGCCCCGGGAGGAACCTCTCGAAACATCGGCCAGCGGGTGGCGTCGCCGGAACTGGCGAGCGTCGTGGCTGACGGGATGTGGGTTATACAAGCGCTGTGCCAGCGCACAAAAAACGACAAAAAAAGACGTCTGTTTTTCGTATCATGTTGCGGTGTAAGGGTTTTTTGTGTCGAGGCCGCGGGGGCGGCGAGTTTCGGAGTGGTGCCGAGCGGGCGAAAAGAGCGTGGAGATGGGCCACATGTATCAAAATGCCACACTTTCTAAGGGGAGGTGACGAGGGCGTTTGCGCCGGAAGGGGGCGTGGGGGAGAATGGCCCGGTTCGGGACGCGCGCTTTCGAGGACGGAATGCGTCTTACTTTTAAGATCACGCTGCTCTTCATCGGCGGGATCTGTCTGATCATGGCCTGGCAGGGCTACTCTCGGATCGACCGGGAGTCGGGGCTCTTTGAGGCACAGATGCGGCGGGACCATTATGCGCTGGGGCAACCTCTGGCGGTGATGGTGGGGTATGCGCGCGAGGAGTTCGGGGAGGATTTCGCGTTGGAGCTGGTGGAGCGCTCCAACCAGGCCAGCGAGCGATTGCGGGTGCGCTGGGTCTGGGCGCAGCGGGGGACGCTGGAGCGATTGCGGCCGGAGGCGCCCCTGGAGCTCAACGGACTTTTAGAGCAGGGCCGCGCGGTGAGCTGGATCGATCGCGATCAGGTCGAGGCCGGGCGTCTCTACACCTATGTGCCGGTGGTGGTGGAGGGGGGGCGGATCGGGGCGGTAGAGCTCTCGGAGTCCTTTGAGCGGGAGCAGGCCTATGTGCGCGCCTCGAAGTGGCGGATTATGTGGACGACGCTCTTGATGCTCCTGATGGCCGCGGGGCTGGCCACGGTGACCGGGCTGCTCTTTATCGCCCGGCCGGTCGATAGGCTGGTGGCGCGGGCTCGGGCCATTGGTCAGGGGGATCTGAAGAGCCCGCTGGTGTTGGAGGGGCATGGCGAACTCAGCGTGCTGGCCCGGGAGATGAACCTGATGAGCGGGCAGCTGGCTGAGGCCAGCGAGAAGCTTGAAGATGAGACGGCGGCGCGGATCGCGGCGTTGCAGCAGCTGCGCCACGTGGATCGCCTTAAGACCGTGGGGACGCTGGCGGCGGGGCTGGCCCATGAGCTGGGCACGCCGCTCAACGTGATTTCGATGCGTTCGGCGATGATTGAAGACGGGGAGGTGGAGGGCGATGAGGTCACGCGCAACGCGCGGATCATCAGCGAGCAGACCGAGCGCATCACCCGGATCATTCGTCAGCTGATGGATTTTGCCCGGGTGCGTCACCTGAGCAAGACCCGGCTGGAGGTGGGGCCGGTGGTGGAGCAGGCCATCGAGTTGATCCGGCCGCTGGCCGAGAAGGCGCAGGTGCAGATGGCGTTGCAGGCTGAGGCGCAGGCGTTTGCCAGCGATGTGGACGCCGATCAGCTCACGCAGGTGTTGACCAACCTGCTGGTCAACGCGCTGCACGCCTGCCGGGGGCAGGGCGGCGGAGAGGTGAGGGTGGATCTGGGCGCGGTGCGCCGTCGTCACCCGGAGTTGGAGGATGCCCCGGAGCGCGATTTTGTGCGGGTGGAGGTCAGTGACGACGGGGTGGGGATGAGCCCGGAGGCGTTGGAGCAGATTTTTGAGCCCTTTTTCACGACCAAGGCCGTGGGTGAGGGCAGCGGGCTGGGGTTGTCGGTATCGTACGGGATCGTGCGGGAGCACGGCGGCTGGATTGAGGTCACAAGCATCGAGGGGCAGGGGAGCACCTTTGGGGTGTATCTGCCGATTGAGGAGCGCGAATGAGTCAACGAGACGTAGTGATCGTGGATGATGATGCCAACATGGCTCAGGTGTTGATGGAGCGCCTGAACAAGCGCGGCTATCGGGCACGTTTTTACACCAGCGCCGAAGAGGCCTTTGGCGGGCTGGAGGTGGAAGATGCCCAGGTGGTGCTCACCGACCTGAACATGCCCGGGGTCAACGGCATCGAGTTCTGCCGTCGGCTGGTGGATCACCGGCCGAACCTGCCGGTGATTGTGATCACGGCGTTTGGCACGTTGGAGACGGCGGTGGCGGCGATTCGCGCCGGGGCCTACGACTTTTTGACCAAGCCGGTGGACATTGAGGCGCTGACCATCGCGTTGAATCGCGCGTTGGAGCACCGGGAGCTGCGCGACGAGGTCAAGCGTCTGCGCGAGCAGGTCGACGGGGAGCGCGGTGGCGATCAGGCGATGATTGGCGAGAGCGCGCCGATGCGGGAGCTCTTCGGGATGATCGACCGGGTGGCGCGTTCGCCGGCCTCGGTGCTGATCACCGGGGAGAGTGGCACCGGCAAGGAGCTGGTGGCCGGGGCTCTGCACCAGCGGAGCGAGCGCAGCGAGCGGCCTTTTGTGGCGGTGAACTGCGCGGCGCTGCCCGATTCGCTGCTGGAGAGCGAGCTCTTTGGTCACGTGAAAGGGGCGTTTACCGATGCCCGTGAGGATAAAGACGGGCTCTTTGTGCGGGCCCACGGCGGGACGCTCTTCTTAGATGAGGTGGGGGATCTGCCGCTCTCGTTGCAGCCGAAGTTGTTGCGCGTGCTGGAGGAGCGCAAGGTGCGCCCGGTGGGCGGGAGCCAGGAGGTGGAGGTGGATGTGCGCCTGGTGGCCGCGACCCACCGCAACCTGGAGGAGCGGGTCAAGGGCGGGGAGTTTCGCGAAGATCTCTACTTTCGATTCAACGTCATTGAGATGGCGCTGCCACCGCTGCGGGATCGGGGCAAGGATGTGCTCTTGCTGGCGCAGCATTTCATTGAGCGTTTTGCCCGGCGTAGCGATAAAGCGATTCGGGGGCTCTCGGCCGAGGCCGGGCGCGCGCTGATGCAGTACGGCTGGCCGGGCAATGTGCGGGAGCTTCGCAACTACATTGAGCGGGCGGTGGTGCTGGCCCTGCAGGAAGAGATCACCCCTGAAGATCTGCCGCCCCGGGTGCGGGGGGCGGGCAGCGATGGTCGCGCCTCGGCGGATCTGGACCTCTTGACCTGGCAGGCGATTCTGGGGCTCGACGGGCTGCCCTCGATGGAAGAGCTGGAGGCGCGCTACATCGCCCACGTGCTGGGACGCACCAGGGGCAATAAGTCGAAGGCGGCCGAGATCTTGGGCATGGATCGGACCACGCTCTACCGGCGTATTGAACGCTACGAGATTGTGCCCGAATCCCTGGAGGAGTCGTGATGCGAGGGGAATGGCTGGCGAGTGTGGGGGTGTGGGCCACGCTGCTGGGCTGTGCGCCGGAGCGGGAATCGGCCGAGGCCACACTCGAAGCCTACCCTGTGGTCTCTCCGGCCCACTCGCCGCAGGCGTTGGCGGATGAGTCGCGGGGGCTGGAGCGCTTTCTGCCGGCGACGCAGCGCGCCGAGAGCGAGGCGCAGTGCGTGACGGTGCTCAAAGAGGTGGCGTTTTGCAGTGAGGAAGATGTGTTTCTGGCCACGCTGGGCCAGACCCGGGCGCTTTCCCGGGAGGCGGCCCGGGAGGCTTTTCTGGGGCAGGCCGAGCGCTGGTTCGATCCGGGCGAGGCGCGCCGGGATTGTCAGCGCATCGTGCAGGCCACCGGCGGCTCCACGGGCCCGGGGCGCGCGCTCTGGGGGGCGGCCTCGGTCGGTAGCGCGCGGGTCTGCTCGGAGTTTGCGCGCACGCTGGTCGAGGTGAGTTTTTTTGACCACGTGGGCCAGGAGATCTGGGGAGCGCGTTGATTTATCGAGGGGATTGGCCTATGAGGCCAGCGGCAGACTTACCCTTAGAAGAAGAGCCACCGATGGTAAAAAAAGTACATATGATCTCGTTGGGGTGTCCCAAGAACCGGGTCGACTCCGAGGTGATGGTCGGCATGATTCAGGGCGATGGCGCCTTTGAGATGGTCGCCGATGTCGAGGACGCTGAGATCGTGGTGGTCAACACCTGCGGTTTTATCGACGCGGCCAAAGAGGAATCGGTCGATACGATCATGGAGATGGTCGACCTGAAAAAGCGCGGCAAGCTGGGCAAGGTGGTCGTCACCGGGTGCCTCTCGCAGCGCTACTCCGGGGATCTGGAGCGGGAGATTCCCGAAGTCGACGCGATTCTGGGCACGCAGACCTTCACCGCGATCAATGAGGCCCTGCACGGTCGTCTCTCGGAGAAGACCTACATTCGGCCGGGCAGCTTCATCATGGACCACGAGGTCGCCCGCACCAACACGGTGCGCGGAGGCACGGCGTATTTGAAGATCGCCGAGGGGTGCTCGCGCTCGTGCAGCTTCTGCATCATCCCCTCGATTCGCGGTACGCAGAAGAGCCGCACGATCGACGACGTGGTGGCCGAGGCGCGCAAGCTGGGGCGTTCCGGGGTTAACGAGATCATTCTGGTTGCGCAGGACATGACCAGCTACGGCATCGATCTCAACCCGCGGGAGAATCGCGATTACCTGCTGCGCCTGCTGCGTCGGCTGGATGAAGAGGCCGAGGAGATCAGCTGGGTGCGGCCGCTCTACATGTACCCGTGGAACTTCACCGATGAGCTCGTGGAGTTTTTCCAGACCTCGGAGAAACTCCTGCCCTATGTGGACATGCCGCTGCAGCACATCAACCGGCGCATCCTCAAGTCGATGAAGCGCAACATCCAGCGCGATGCCCAGGCCCGGCTGATCGAGCGGCTGCGGGGGATCGATGATCTGGTGCTGCGTACCAGCCTGATCGCGGGTTACCCCGGGGAGACCGACGCCGAGTTCCAGGAACTCTACGACTGGGTCAAAGAGGTGGAGTTCGACCGGGTGGGCGTGTTTGTGTACAGCCCGGAAGAAGGTACCGCGGCCGGGGCGATGGAGGATCAGGTTGAGGAACACGTCAAGATTGAGCGTCGCGATGCGTTGATGGAACTGCAGCAGGGCATCAGCGAACGCAAGAACGCCGAGTGGGTCGGACAGACCACCGAGGTGATCGTCGATGGCGTGAGCGAGGAGCACGAGCTGGTGCTCGAAGGCCGCCACTACGGGCAGGCTCCGGATATTGACGGGGTGGTTTACCTCTCGTTTGATTACGGCGGAGAGATGCCGGTGCCCGGGGAGTTTGTGGAGGTGGAGATTCAGCAGGCCGGCGCCTACGACCTGACCGGTGTGGTGATCCCCAGAGATCCCCTGGGGCTTGCCGAGGGTAAGCTGAACCTGCGATCCTGAACCTGAAACCTTTTGCGATCTGAGCCACAAGGGAGAGCACGATGAAAGAGCTGAGTTTTCGGGAGTTTGTCGAGTGTCGTCAGGCTGAGAACCTGCGCCTGATCGATGTGCGCGAAAGCGATGAGTTTGCGGCGGTGCATGTGCGGGGGGCGGAGCTCTTTCCGCTCTCCGAGATTCGGGCCGGCGAGCTGCCCGCGGAGGATGAGCGGGTGATCGCCGTGATCTGCCGCTCGGGCGGGCGTAGCGCGATGGCTGCCCAGATCTTCGAGGCGGCGGGGTTTAAGGAATGCATCAACGTGGCCGGCGGCACGCTGGCCGCGGTGGAGGCTGGCGAGGAGCATGTAGAGCGGGGGTAGCGCCCGGGTAAGGGGAGGGGATTACCCGTGAGGCCGGCGCGTCATGCGCCGGCCTCACTGCGTTTTTAGCGGGGGAAAGGGGCGCGTGGCGGCGAGGGGCGCGGTTGCGTCAGCGGGGCAAATCCTTCATCATCGTGGCCTTCTTTCGATCAAAAAGCGGCGTCACGCGGCGCCCACTTCAACGCGCGCTTAGGTCCAGGGTTTGGGGACGACGCCCGGGGTCAGGTCTACGCTCGATGTCACCTGTGAAGGCGGAGGGAACAGCTATGAGTCGTGCATTCAACGTTACAATCGTGTTTTTGCTCACCTCAACGGGCTGTATTTTTGGTGTCGACACATCGGTGTGTGAAGACTCTGAGCCCGGCTGCGTGAACGGCGTCTGGGTGGACTTGAGCGACGCCGAGGGGGGAGACACCGATCCCGATGTGGGGCTTGATGCCGATGTCGATCCGCATCCCGACACCGACACCGGGGAGCTTTCGCTGACGATCACCGCCACCCCGGAGAGCGGGGGAGAGGCGTCGGTGTTTGCCGGGGAGACGACCTCGGTGGAGGTGCGCTTTGAGTGCGGGCCGGCCGAATGCGTGACGGAGTGCTCGCATAACGACGGGGCCTTTGTGGCCTGCCCCGACGGGCGTTTTGAGCTGGAGGTGGGGGAGGGCGAGCATCAGGTGGTGGTGCGCGCGTCGTTGGGAGAGGAGCGCGTGGAGGAGAGCACGTCCTTTGTGCGAGTGCGCGACTTTGGGGTGAGTCTGGAGGCACCCCTGAGTGGGGAGCGTTACTACAGGGACCTGGGCCTGGTGCGTGGTGCGTGCGATCGAGAGGATTGCGTCTTGAGCTGCGAGTTCTGCGCGGTGGTGGACGGCACCGAGAGCTGCGTGGCGGTGGAGAGCTGCGAGCAGGGCGCCGCGCTGGAGCTCAGCGCGGTGGAGAGTCGCCTGAAGGTGCAGGGGTGCGTGGAGGTGGCTGGCGAGTCGTACTGTCGGGAGGAGGTGCGAAGCTACGCGATGGTCGACCCGGTCTGGACGCAGCTCAGCGTGGGCGGTGCTCACAGCTGCGGGATCCTCGCTGACCAGAGCCTGTGGTGCTGGGGAAGCAACAGCGCGGGGCAGCTGGGGCAGGGGGCAAGCGGGGGCTCGGAGTCTCAGGCGCAGCGTGTGGGTGGGGCGTGGGAGGAGGTCAGCGCCGGCAGAGAGCATACCTGCGGGATTCAGGTCGATGGGAGCCTGTGGTGCTGGGGGCAGCAAGAATATGGTCGGGTAGGGAATGGAAACGCTGAGTATGGAAGCGTCGCCGCGCCGCAGCGTGTGGGAAGCGCGACGGACTGGGTTGAAGTGAGCGCCGGCGGGCAGCATAGCTGCGGGCGTCGGGGGACGAATCTCTTCTGCTGGGGGCACAACACGGGGGAGCGTCTGGGGGTGGAGAGCAATGAGTCAGAGGTGACGACGCCCTTACTGGTGGGCGGTGGGCTGAGCTGGGAGCAGGTGAGCGCGGGCGGGGAGCATGTCTGCGGGATCAGCACGCAGGGCAAGGCGTATTGCTGGGGCCGGGGAGATTCGGGGAGGTTGGGCAATGGGGCCGATGAGGCAATCAGGACGAGTCCGACGGAGGTGGACGCGTTATCTTCCTGGAGTTTTCTGCAGATCTCCGCAGGTGGGGAGCATACCTGTGCGGTGGTACATACCGGGAGTGCCGGACGGGCGTACTGCTGGGGAGCGGGGTCTTATGGGCGCCTGGGAACCGAAGTGACGGACCATGATGCGCACTACCACGAGCGCAGCCCGGCGTTGGTGGACGGCGGTGCGGAGTATTCGCAGGTATCCGCTGGCGTACGACATAGTTGTGGTGTGGATGCAGAGGGCCGAGGTCAATGTTGGGGGAGTAACTCCGATCGTCAGCTTGGAGATGGAAGGACGGGGGACGCGGCTTCCCCTTCGGCCGTGAATCAGGGCGATGGTTTTGCGTGGATAGGCACCGGCGAGATGCACTCCTGTGCGCTCACGCAGGTGGGCGAAGCGTGGTGCTGGGGACAGGTGGTAGACGGCCGTCTGGGGCGCGAGAGCGACGCGGCACCGGGGCCCATCGCCTGGCCGCATGGCCTCGCTCAGGATTGAGCGGCCCGCGAGGGTGAGTAGAGCTAGTTCGTTGAGCTGCGCGCGGGCCCCTTCGGGGCCCGCTTTTTTGTGGGGCCGGGGGCGCTGGCGAGTGACAGGCCCCTCCGGCCCGAGGAGAGGAGGCATCGCTGGCAGGAGCCCGATGATGCGGGACCTCGCCGCTCAAGCCGACGCTTACCCCGGCGTCAGGAGCGGATGAGCTCACCGACCTTGCGCGCTCCTTCCAGAGCGATCTCGCGCTCTTCGGCGACGCCCTTTGCGAGCAGCGCTTTGACGCCGTCGAGGTCGGCGAGCAGGGCGTCGAGCTTCTGAATGAAGGCGTCGGCTTCGATGGTGTTGATGTCTTCCACCCACTGCCCGGCGCCCAGGCGTTCGAAGAGCTCAGTGGTCTTGAACTCGTAGGAGACGGGCAAGACGGCGGCGCGGGCGATGAGCGCGAGAATCGCCATGTGCATGCGGGTGGCGATGACGGCGTCGAAGGTGGCCAGCGTCGCGACGAGCTCTTGAGGGGAGTGGAAGGCCTCGTCGACCTTGACGTGCTCCCGTATCGCTTCGGGGAGGGTGTCGACGATGGCGTGGGCGGTTTTGCTGTCGTGGGTCCAGTACTCGGGGATGCCCTGGCAGGTGGAGAGGAAGGTCACCTCGGCCTGATGCTGCTCGACCAGGTGGGTGACGCCGGCGGCGATGGCGTCGCAGTAGCGCTTCATGCCCTCGTCGGTCGAGAGCGCTTCAAAATGGCTCCAGTGGCGCACGGAGACGGCGACCTGGAGCGGGCGTTCTTCGGCGCTCGTTTTCGGGGGGGCGGCCGTCTTTGCCGCGGGGAGTGCGTCGGTATCAAGGGCGAAGACGGCGTCGGCGCAGACGTGGAGATGGTCAGGGCGCACGCCGATCTCAAGGAGGTGCTCCTTTGAGCGGGCATCGCGCAGGAGGACGAGTCTTGCCTGATTAAAAATATCGCGCACGCGCTGCTGGTTTTTGGGCTCGCGGAAGGGCCCCAGCGACTGGGTGTAAAAGACAAGGGGGCGGCCCAGTGCCAGCGCGATCTGAAAGTCGAAGAGGCGCGGCTCAATGTCGTAGTTTTCCACGAGGTAGGTGCCGCCGGTGCTCACGATGAGGTCGGCCTCGGCGTAGGTCTGGAGCGCGGCGGCCTCGGCGCGGCTTAAGAGCAGCCGGGCGGCGGCCTCTTTGCCCTGGCCCCAGAGCCTGGCCGCTGTCTCAAAGCGGCGGCGCTGCAGGGGGCGGATCAGGGGCCCGAGGCCGTTGGGGGCGCGGGAAACCAGGAGGTAGAGGAGCTTTTGAAAGTCGAAGGCCGGGTAATAACGCCGGGCGATCTCGGGCTGACTGTCGAAGACGCTAAAACAGGTGTCCTCGCCGAGCACATCGGTGAGGGCGTCGACGATGGCCTGCAAGATCGCGGCGTCGCCGCCGTTGAGGGCGACGGTGTTGGAGATGATGACGTTCAACGAGAAACCTCAAACGATGCGGTGCTTTGTGAGAATCGAGGGGGCCGGGGCGCCAGGCGCCTGACCTACCACATCAGGACAAGGGCTCTCCAGTGGATTCGCTGATGTCGCGGCCGGCGCGCAGGTAGCCGACAAGCGCGATGAGGTCGCGCATGGCGAGTCGGCCTTTGGGGAGCGAAGCCAGGGTGAGGAGCGCGCCGATCAGGCAGGTGGGGACGGCCAGGGCGAACATGGCCACTGGCGAGTTAAGCGGGAGGTAGATGCGCAGCGCGAGCATGGCGGTGGCGCCGCCGAGCGCGGCGATAAAGGGGATGAAGGCGGTGCGGTAGAAGTCGCCCATCTGGATCGGACCGCGACGGGTCACAAACCACAACAGCAGCGGGGTGCGCAGGACGATGCCCAGCGCGGTGTAGGCAATCGCCACACCCAGCGCGCCCCAGTAAATGCCCAGGGCAAAGGAGATGGCGACCAGCCCCGAGCTCAAGAGCCCCCAGTGCAAGAGCTCCCGGGTGCGGTCTTGAGAGACGAAGAGCCAGCCGGTGGTGTTGCCAATGGTCTGCGTAAAGATCGACAAGCCCAGCGCCGCGAAGATTGGGATAGCCGGGGCCCAGGCGTCACCGAGTACGCTGAGAATGATCCAGTCGGCGCCGGCCACCAAAATGGCCCCCAGGGGCATGGTGACGAGGAGGAGCTTTTCGAGCACGCGCAAATACATCTGGCGGTAGCGCACCGGGTCGCTGACCACGCGGCTGAGCGCGGGGATGGCGATCTGCCCCACGGGGTGGTTGATCTGGCGCAGCGGGATCATCAGGATCTTGTAGGCCATCTGATAAAAGCCCAGCTGCGCGGCGCCGTGAAAGCGCCCGATGAGGAAGTCGTCAAAGTTGCGCGCGAAGTAGTTGACGAAGTTAAAGCCGGTCATATCCGCGCCAAAGGCCAGCATGGAGCGCAGGCCCTCGGCCCGGGCCGGGCGCGCGGGGCGCCAGCCGCAGGCGATCCATACGCCCAGGCAGCTGGCCACGGCCAGCGCCACCGAGTTGACGACCAGCGCCCAGTAGCCGCCGCCGGCCAGGGCCACCGCCACGGCCAGGCCCACGCTGATGGCCATCGCCGTGACCTCGACGGCGGCCAGGCGCCCAAAGCGCATCTGGCGGCGCAGCAGCGCCTCGTGCTGGACGGTCAGCCCCCCGAAGAAAAAGGCCCCGGCCAGCCCTAAGGCGATGGGCACCAGCCTCGGTTCGTCAAAGACCCAGGCCAGCACCCAGGAGGAGCCGGCGGTGACCAGGGAGATCAGCGCGCCCAAAAGCAGGTTGATCCAGAAAAGCGCGCTGACCTGGGCGTGGGTGATCTCTTCGCGCTGGATGGTGGCCATCGCCAGGCCCAGGTCTTTGAACATCGTCAGAAAGCCGGTGACGATGATGACCATGCCGAAGAGGCCAAAATCTTCGGGAGAGATGAGCCTGGCGAGCAGAAAGGTCGAGCCCATCTCCAGGAGCGATTTGAGGATCTGGGCCAGCGCGGTCAGGGTGCCGCCGCGCACCGATTGGCCCTCGAGGTCGTGCTCAAGATGCTCGGTGCTGATGTAGGCGTCGGGGTTAGAAGGGGCCATGGTGTGCTGCGGGGCGGGGAGGGAGAGAAATGCGAACTTCTTTCTCCGCTGTTTAGCAGGACGCCTTGGCCGACACCAGCTTCGATTGGTCAGTGTTAAATAATGTTGGAGGTGTTGTTATATGTGCAATGGTGTTGCCGATGTTTCGTCTTTTTTGTGGTAAAATGCATGGCGAATGACAGGTTTAAAGTATGCCTTATGGCTTTGCCTCTAATGCGTAAATCTTAAATTGGGTGTGTGTGGAAGGTTTGAGTGGAATGGTGTTATGTGAATGTAGGGGTTTGGCGGTTTAAAGGAAATGGTATTTTAGTTGAGTGTTTTGCGGAGGAGGGCCTAAACAGGTCCTCCTCCGCTGTTGCAGGTTACAACAAACCCGCGAATTACAGTGCCTGATTAAGGCTGAACAGAGGGAAGGTATCCTTTAAGAGACGGATCATTTGAAACCTCGCAGTTTGCTTGTGACTTGCGTGCCTCTAATAAACTATTTCTGAGAGAGGTTATTGGCGTTCCTTCGGGGAAGAAATGCTGACCGTTGGAGTACAGGTTGTCCGAAACCTCGCGGAAGATCTGTAGATGGTTTGTGAGTTGATGGTAACCGTTATTATAAAAACCATGCTTCTCAGAACGCTCTACATCGTAAAAGAAAGCGGCTATCACTTCACCTTTCTCTAATGAAACCCTCGGCGGCAGATATCGCCCATCTGGAAAGTAACCTCCAGAGATACGGGCGACCACCGTTTGGGGGCTGTTGTTAAACCAATCACTGATAAGTTTGAATGTAATATACGTGGAAGGTGCTTCTTTTGATGACTTTTTGTCCGATTCATATGAAGAGCGAATCTCGACAACCTCAAACTCACCTCCAATATCGTAAAGTTGAGAATATTCACACAGAGAAACTTCTCGGACCATTGCGTGTGCGCCCACAATCTCTGTCATATTCATGGAGTCGACAATTAAACGATTGCTCGCTTGAGCTTGCATAAAGTCTGAAGATTCAGACTTAACCTCGTTATGTGGCGGGTGGTCTTCGTGAATATTTGAAGACTCTAGTGCGAGCTGGCTAGAACTGTCTGAGTTTTCCTCCGGCAAACACCCGCTCAGCGCAACCAGCATGAGTGACGTCGTTAATATGAAGTAACTCGGGAAAACGTGTTTTGCTTTTGACATCTATGGGCCTCGGTTTAAAGGTCGTGTTAGAACTATAGGTTTTAGTGGATATATAGAAGGTAAGAGTCAAGATACTCATAACCTCCCGCGAGCGATGCGTTGTGAAACACATCTCCAGCGGTTGCGTAGTCCCATAAGAACCCATCAAAATAAACGGGATTGGAGGAGCTGTTGTGATAGCGAATTCGACCATGCCCGTTTGCTCTATTTTGATTCGTGCCTGGATTATGTATCGTCGTCATCCATTCATTGATACCTCTAGAAATGGTAGTTGGACGTTTTTGAAGTCTGGTAAACTCTTGTGTATAGTTTCCGAGCGAAACGTAACCAGTAGTTGGGTTTACGTTGATTTTTCTGGAAACTAGCCAGGGGTCGGATCCACTCGCGCGCATATAGGACATGGTGCAAGAGGTTGCGTCGCATGCTATGCTGGGAGTGTCGAGCGAGGATATAGATAAGGTTTGGGGGGATGTCCACGAAGCGCCGCCATTGTTTGATGTCCTGAGTACAATGCGATTTTGAATTCCGCTTGGTGTGGCTCCTTCGATGTAAGCAAGGATGAAACGGTCAGAGTTATGGTCATAAGCAAGCTCTGGTGAAATATTTGTACAGTGAAATAACCTCGAATAGGTGCCTGATACAAGTGCGTCGGATGAGCTGTGCAATATATCGATGTATCCACAATCATTATAGTCGTTTTGGGCAACGGTCCATGCGCTGACCCACTGCTGGGTCACATAACCACTACTCGCGACTGCGGGACGATGCCATGTAGGATGATTGACTACTGTAGTTGTCCATGTTGGCGCTACAGTGGGGTCGGTTGTTGCTCGAGTAAAGTGTATGGCATCTCCGTTCTTCGTATTAGATGCTACGACTAATCGATCAAGATGAGGTAGAGTCTCATTGGGAATATATGAATAACCAACAGCTCCCGACGGTTCGAGCCAATAAGATGTCCCGGGAATTGACTGCCAGTTGTCCCAAGAGTTAGTTGCATGATCATATCGTCTGTATCGCCGGTCACGTTCCACAGGAGCGTTTCCTGGAAAAGCGGCTCTTACTGCTTTAATGTCATCGCCATACAGGTTTCGTAGAAATCGATTCCCAGGGTGCATAACTGAATATACGTTAGAGTCGTCAATTCCTAACGCGTGGCCAAACTCATGTACTAGAACTGAAACGAGATCGAGTTCGTTAGTGCCAAGGCTTGTCCCTGCCAGCGTCCAAGACGGGGAGGAAGTCGAGAGTCCTAATATACAAATATCAGCTTCAGTCCTGTTGCCAAAAATAGAGATGATAGGCGAGGTGTATGCTAACGTGGTACATCCAGGCTCTTCACAGCCATATCCGCCTCCAATTACGCTATGCCCGTCGCCGTGAGCAGATCCAGCACATGGGCTGAGCGAAGTTGTTCCGTTGTATTGGTGGTCCCATCCTGTTCCCGACTGAGCGGACCATTGGGCAAGCGCGTAAAGAGTCCAGTTTTCATACTGGGTCTGAGAAAGGGATAGATTAGAGTTGTTTTGAGAGGAAGCGTTTAGCCGTGAAGTGAAGGAGCTTGTGTTGATCATGAAAGTGAATGAGTTGTGTGATGGCCAAGGGGTAGATTGGAGGTTATAGCTCCATGCATGAGAGGATAGTGTTATCAACAGGGTGAATGTGGTCGCGACGACGACCCCTAAGGGCATTCTTTTCATTTGGACTTACTCCTTGTGCGAGTCTTTTGCTGTATGTGGATATGATTACGCTATTTTAGAAATTTTAATCGCGCAAGAGGGGTAGGTTTTTGTTTCAAATGTTTACAGATGATGGGTCCAGGTGGTAAATCTAAGGTTTGTGTTGCTAGTGTGCTTGGTGTGAACGTAGGACGGTTAGGGGAGATGACTATCGTGAGCGCCGGTATATCACGAGCATCCATCCGTGCTCGCGTAAGCCTCAAATCCGCATAAACACTCATTCTCCAACACCTCGCAAATCCAAAAGAATGTCGCTGGAACGCCCTCGTATCAGGTTTGGATCGACAGCCTCGTAAAGCAGCATCGCAAAGATTTCGATGTCTTCCTGACGCCAGTGAGCGGTGAGTTCTAGAAGAAGCAGGTACGAAACCGTGCGGTAAACCTCCGCAAATCGGGTCGTCGGCATCGCTCGTCCGCGAGCTTTTTTACCCAGATATTCGAGTAGGCGGTTGGAGAGTGCCAGCGCCAGAATCGCCCCGTAAGTCAAGGCTTTAACGATATGTTCTTTGCTCGAAGGAATTTCGCCGAGGCGCCCGATCTGATGGAGTTGTTTGAAGAGCAACTCGACCTGCTAGCGCAGCGCGTAGACGTCGGTGATGTCCCCGGCGGTGATCTGCTCGGCGTCGGTATTGGTCACATAGACGTGGTAGGTGTTGGCCTCCTTGTTGCGCACCGCGATTAACCCGAAACGGCGGCGCATAAAGCGTTTTTGACTTTTGTAGGAGCGCTTAAAGAACCCGATTTCGACAATCGCTTCAAAGGTCTTGCGTCGAAGCCTTCGCAAAACCTCCTGAAGCCGTTTTCCGGCAACATCGATGCGATGGCGCGCGCCACCGCCCAGATCTTTTATGACCCGCGGGTTGGCATTGGTCTTTAAGCGGTTGAGAAAGTAGCCCCTTTACCGCGTGATCCGGTGGAAAAAATGGAAGGGGTAGTAGCCCAGTTCGAAGCTCAGCAGCGAGCCTTTCACCCACGAGCCGATGCGCCTCCAGAACACAACATCGCCGGTGCGCTCATCGGTGAGCTGGATGTGGTTGGGCGAGCCATCGACGACGTTCATCACCATATGGAGCTTAGCCGAAGTCGGGCTGTGGTTGGTGCGGCAGACCGGGAAGGCGTCCCTGCGCAGTTGATGCAGTCGCAGCACGGTGGCATCTATCGTCAGGATGCGCTGAAAGCCGCGCATGCGCTCGCCAAAGACTCTGGGCAGCTTTTCGCGCAGCTGACGAAGCACTTCGTTAAGCGGGAGCGAGAGCGGCTCTGTCAGCTGCCGGGTGAAGCGATCGAAGAACGCCGCGCGTGTGTGAAGTGCTCCAGACGAACTCAAGGTAGCTCGGGAGCATTATTTTTTGGTCTGGTACCAACGTAAGGGAGCTCGTGAGCATCAAATTTTAGTATCAGACCATCGTGGGAGACCCTGGGAGGTGGATGAGGATGGTCCAGACTACCTCAGAGGACCTCTGGGAGGTGGATGAGACTGCTCGGGACAACCCGCGAGGACCTCTGGGAGGTGGGATGAGTCGGGGCGCCTGGGGCAAAAGGATCATTCGACCATGCTTTGCAGGGCCAGGAGATCGGGGTCGAGGGTGGGATCGATGCGGATGGGGAGCTTGATGGTGAAGGAGGTGCCTTTGCCGGGGGTGCTTTCGACGTGGATGGATCCGCCCATCAGGTCGCAGAATCGGCGAGTGATGGTGAGGCCCAGGCCGGTGCCGCCGTGGCGGGAGATGGAGCGTTGGTCGGCCTGGTAAAAGGCTTCGAAGAGGCGTTCGAGCTGGTCGGGAGTCATGCCGATGCCGGAGTCGGAGACGGTGATGGCGAGCCAGTCGTGTGAGGGGGCGTTGTTGGCGTTGTCGGCGCGCGTGGGGGCGTCGATGAGGGTGATGGTGAGGGCGACGTCGCCGTCTTCGGTGAATTTGGCGGCGTTGCCCAGAAGGTTGAGGAGGATCTGGCGCAGGCGAGTTTCGTCGTTGAAGAGGGTGACGTCGGGGATGGGGGAGAGGGAGAGGGTGTTGTGGTTGCTTTCGACGAGTTGACGGGCGGTGGCGGCGACGTCGTCGATCATGGCGCGCAGATTGAAGGTGTGGGGGGCGAGTTCGATGTGGCCGGCTTCGATTTTGGAGAGGTCGAGGATGTCGCTGACCAGGCGCAGCAGGTGTTTGCCGGCGACCTGGATGCGGTCGAGGTCGGCGACCAGGTCGGGGAACTCGTCGGGGGAGTGCTCTTCCAGGAGCATTTCGGCGTAGCCGATGATGGCGTTGAGCGGGGTGCGCAACTCGTGGCTCATGTTGGCCAGAAAGGTGCTCTTGGCGCGGTTGGCGCTTAAGGCCTCTTCGGTGGCGAGTTCGAGGTCCTGGTTGAGGCGCGCCCGCTCTTCGCTGGCCAGGATATGGGAGGTGACGTCGCGGATTAAGAAGACGTGATGCTGGTCGTATTCGTGGAGCTGGTGTTGGGCGCCGGTGTCGGTGAGTTCAAAGACGCGGCGCTGGTTGTCGGGGGTGCGGATGTCGGCCAGGGCGCTCTTAAGGTTGAGGCCGGAGGCCAGGCCGGAGTCGCGGTTTTTCCAGTTGGAGGCGTCAAAGGCCCGGGCCCACCAGCGGGAGAGCGAGCCCCAGGGCTCGGCCATGGCGTGGAGGGTGGGGGTGGCGGTGGAGAGGTTTCCGTGGGCATCGACGATGGCCATGCCGAGTTGCACGGCGCTGGTGGCGTGTTCCAAAAGTGAGGCGCTGCGTTCGGAGGCGCGGGCGACCTCGGCCTCCAGGCGAGTGGTGCGGGCAGCCTCCAGGAGGATGGCCAGGGAGTTGGTCAGGCCCTGGAGGGTGCGCAGGTCGCTTTGCGCGAAGACGCCCTCGGAGAGGGAGGAGTCGAGGTAGACGACGCCGCGGGGTTTGCCGCGGGAGATCATGGGGACGGCGATGGCGCTGCGCAGGTGATTGCTAAAGGCCTCCTGATCCCAGCGGGCGCCCTCGCGCACGTTGTGCACGACCAGGGGGCGGCCGGTGGCGAAGACCTGTTGAACCAGGCCCTCGGCCCAGTCGTGGTGGAGGGGGACCAGGTCGGCGTCGTCGTGCTGGCGATGCTCCACATGGCGGGAGGCCTCCAGCAGCAGGTGGGAGTCGTCGTCGGGGTTGACGTGAAAGAAGAAGCCGCGTTGGGCGCCGAAGATGGCGATGAGTTCGTCGAGGACCTGGTTGAGTTTGGTCTGCGGGGTGCCCAGATCGCTCAAGACCTGGTGGATGCGCAGCAGGGCCTCAAAATGCTGCTGCGTGCGCGCGCTCATGGTCTGCGAGGAGGTCAGGGAGTTGCGGGTGCCGGTGTGGGAGGAGCGGGGCAGCGAGGAGCTGGTGGCTTCGCGGAGTTCTTCGGAGAAGTCGGCGCGCAGGCGGCGCAGGCGCGGCGCCCAGCCCTGGTCCTGGGCGAGCTGGAGGGCGTGGCGGAGGTAGCGCAGGGTGACATCGGGGGAGTTCTGCCGGCGGTGCAGGAGGGCGAAGCAGCGGGCGATCTCGAAGTGGACCAGGGGGATATCGGCCTGGTCGGCCAGGTGTCGGGCCTGGTCGAGGAGGGGGGGGACCTCCTGGAGGCGGCCGCGGTGGAGTGCGGCGAAGGCGCTAAAGAGGGCGTGGTAGGCGCGGTAGAGCGGGACGCTGGCGGCCTGGTCGAGCTCCGCCAGGGCGTGGTCGAGGTTGGCAAAGGAGGGGAGCGCGCCCTGGTCGAGGGCCTCTTCCACGCGCAGCAGGTAGAGCCAGGTCTTCCAGATGTAGAAGGAGCGCAGGTAGAAGGGGATGCGGGGGAAGTTCATCGGGAGGGATTCAAAGCCCTCGATGTGGCGGTCGACCTCGGCGTCGAGGAGGTGGCGCTCAACGCTGTACACGAGGAGCGCGTGGTGGAAGAGCGCGTGGTAGTAGAGGCGATCGCTGGTGTGCTCAAAGTAGCGCTGGATGGCGTCTTCGTGGGCGCGGCGGTCGCCGGGGTCGGCGGTGGCGACCATGCCAACCAGGGCGGTGGCGGCCAGGGGGGTGGTGGCGAACTGGCGGTCGGCGTTGTCTTCGCCCAGGCGGGCGCGCAGGGCGCGGATGGCCTGGCGAGCCACCGAGAGGGAGCGGCGGTGATGGCCGCGCAGGGCGTAGGTCTGCGCCAGGAGGGTGGCGCCGGAGGCGTACTCCCAGGCGTCGAGCCACTGGCCCTGTTCCATGACGGAGGCCTCAAAGGTCTTGGCGGCCTCCAGGGGGCGTCCGGAGAGGTCGTCGACCATGGCGTTCATGAAGTTGACCATGGTGATGGTGGTGCGGTCCCGGGTGGTGCGGGCGTGGTCGATGGCGCGTTGGGCGTGGTCTTTGCTCCAGTAGGGGCGCCCGGCGGCCGCGGCGATAAAGCCCAGCAGGCTGTGGGTGCGAGCCAGCAGGGCGTGGTCCTGGAGTTTGACGGCGACGTCGTGCTGGCGCAGGCCGATCTGGAGGAGGAGGTCGTCTTCGAAGGTGAAGTAGCCGATGCGCGAGCCGAAATCGTAGAGATCGGAGAGGACGCGCATGTGTCGGCGCTGAGCTTCGCTCAAAGGTTTGCGCAGCAGGCGGCCCAGGCGAGGCTGGCGCGTGGCGAGTTCGCCCAGGGCCCAGGCGCCCAGGCTGGTGGCCAGGTCGGCGGGGCGGGGGCGAGGGATGGTTTCGCCGATTTCGGCCAGGGCCTTCTGGAGTTGCTGGCGCGCCCGGGCGATGTCGAGGTTAGTGATGTCGACGTTGGCCAGTTCTCCGCGGAGTTCGGCGCGCAGGTAGGGGTCGGAGGCCTGTTCAATGGCGCGGGTCAAGTGGGTCTGGGCCAGGACCAGGTTTCCGGTGCGCGCGGCGATGCGCCCCAGGTCGGCGTCGAGGGTGGGGTGCGGGACGTTGAATTCGTGGGCGATGCGGGCGGCGTCGCGCAGGAACTGGAAGGCCTGGAGGTAGGCGAAGCTGGCTTCGGCCAGCTTGCCAGCGCGGTGGTTGATCTCCAGGGCGCGGGCCGGGTTGAGGTGGGGCTGGCCCAGGGCGTAGTGACGGGCCAGGTCGAAGAGGCGCGCGTGGGCCTGGTCGTCGTCGAGGGTGCGGGCGATCTCCTGGTGGCGTCGGGCGCGCTCGTCGGGGTCGAGGTTCTGGAGGAGGCGCTGGCGCAGGGAGTTGTGGATCAGGGTGTAGCCCTGGTCGCTCAGGTTGCGGAGCAGGCCGGCCAGCGAGGCCTGGGCGAAGGCGTCTTCGACGCTGGCCAGGGCCAGGCCGGCGCAGCTGGCGAGCTGTTCGGGGTGGTCGACCACGCCGAAGAGGGCGATCCAGGAGAGGACCTCGCGGGTTTGTTCGGGGAGCTGGTCGAGCTGGAAGTGCAAGAGCTCGGCCATGTCGTCGGGGAGGTCGAGGCCCTGGAGGCGTTCGGCATCAAGGACCCAGCGTCCCCAGAAGGGGCGGAGCACGGCGGCGTCGAGGAGGGTGCGGATGAAGGACTCGACGGCGTAGGCGTTGCCGGCGCTCACGGCGAAGATGCGCTCGACGAGTTCGACGTCGACGTCGGCGCCGGCCAGGCGCGCGCGGATCAGGGCGTCGACCTCCCGCAGCGAGAGCTGGGCCAGGGTGATGCGGGTGTGGAGGATCGAGCGCAGGGAGCCGGCGAGTTGGTTGGTGCGGGGGGAGGCCTGTCGGGAGTCGTCGGCGCCCAGGAGGATGAGCAGCGGGGCCTGGTCGCGGGCCAGATCCAGGCGTTGGAGCACGCGCTCGGTGGCGTCGTCGAGCCACTGGGCGTTGTCGATGGCGATCAGCGCGCCCTTCATCACCCGGGCGATCTGGCGGAGGATGGCCGCCAGGGAGTCGTAGACCACGTCGGAGCGCAGGTCGAGCCCGGGGGAGGCTTCGGCCGCCGTGTTCTGATCGAGCTGGAGGGCCAGGCGAGGCACGGCCAGATGCAGGGCGTCGAGGCGGTGATCGACGATGTCGAGGAAGAAGGTGGTGGTGGCGCGGAGCTCGTCGCCTTCCAGGCGGTCGATGTAGTCGCAGATGGGGTCGAAGAGGCGTTGCAGGGGGGCGAAGGGGTGGGATTCTTCGGCCTGGATGGTGATGAAGAAGGTGCCGGCGCCTTCGGCGCCGGCGCGGGTGACGAGCTCGTGCATCAGGCGCGATTTTCCGCTGCCCGAGGGCCCCTCGAGCATGGCCAGGGTGGTGCGGTGTTGCTGGGAGCGGTCCCAGGCTTCCAGGAGCTGCTGGAGCTCGGCGCGGCGGCCCACGAGCTCATGGACGCCGTGGTCCAGGGGCATCGAGGTGGGGCGCTGCCCCAGGTGCTGGAGCTGGTTGAGCAGGGCGGCGGCCGAGCCCGGGCGGTCGGAGGGGTCTTTGGCCATCAGCCACCGAATGATCCCGGCGAACTCCGGGTCGAGGTCCACTCGCCGCGCCCGCGGATCGGGGATGGGGGCGGTGGCGTGCTGCGAGAGGATGGCGCGGGGGTCTTTGCCCTCGAAGGGAGGTTCGCCGGTGGCGGCGAAGTAGAGGAGGGCACCCAGGCTGTAGAGGTCGGAGCGGTGGTCGACCAGGCGCTCAAGCATGCCGCCCTGCTCGGGGGAGAGGTAGTGCAGGGTGCCCTCGAGGCGTTGGGCGTCGTCGACGTCGACGTCGGCGGCCAGGCCAAAGTCGATGAGGCGCGGGCGGTGGTCGTCGTCGAGGAGGACGTTGGCCGGGTGAATGTCGCGGTGAATCAGGCCGTGGTCGTGCACCTGGGCCAGGGCGTCGGCCAGCTCCGTGGCCAGCGCCAGCAAGAGCTCCCCACTCAAGGGCTCCCGGGTCACACGCTCCTGGAGCGTCTCGCCCTTCACATACTCCAGGACGATGTAAGGGGTTTTGTGGGACTCCCCGACCTCATAGATGCGCGGCAGCGCCGGGTGGGTGAGGCAGGCCAGCAGGCAGCCCTCGCGCAAAAAGCGTCGGCGGCGGTCGTCGCTTAAGTGGGCGCCGGGCTCCCGGGAGGTCTTGACCGCGACGGTGTCGACGCCGCGGCTGGCCAGAATCACGACCGAGTCGGCGCCGCGCCCGATGGGTTTGTGCAGGCGCACGCCTTCGATGGTGGGGGCGTGGGAGAGGGAGGCCAGCGAAGGGGGGAGCGTCTGCATATGTCGGGTCTGTGGCGAAGGCAGGTCAGGCGGCGGGCGGGGGGAGGGGCCTGGTGGAGCGCGAGGGGGAAGGTTGGGAGGTCGAGCGGGTCGGGGGGGGAGTGCCGGGAGGTCGAGCGGGTTGGGGGGGAGTGCCGGGAGGTCGAGCGGGTTGGGGTTGCAATTTTTAACGACGGAGGCCCGGTCGATCAAGGCGGGTGAGGGGGTGGGAGGGGAAAAAGATATAGGGAGGGTGAGGGGTTAGGGGGTGCCGAGCGCCCCCAGGACAAAGCCAGCGTCGTCGCTGCGTCGTCGCGGTAGCGTTGCTACAGCTTCCTCCTGGCTCCTTGCTGGACTTTGCCCTGGATTTCGCTCGGGTTTTTTGGTGTGCGGTGTGCCGAGCGCCCCAGGACAAAGCCAGCGTCGTCGCTGCGTCGTCGCGGTAGCTAAAGCTACAGCTTCCTCCTGGCTCCTTGTCAGGCGCCGCCCTGGATTTCGCTCGGGTTTTTTGGTGTGCGGGGGGAGGAGTACTTTAAAGCACTTATTACGCCGTGAACTCTCGTCGATGTCATGTCTGCTGCATCGAGAGCACCGCAGTCCGGGGGGCTGAATTTTAATGTTGCATCCGCTGGCATCAGTTTCTGCTCACTGCGTAGTACGGGGGGGCTTGTCTTGTCTCTTCGCAGGGACAAAAGGGACGAAGTGTGTCCTGCCCCGTGACTCTGTTGAGAGAAAAGAGAGGTGCTTGAAGCCGGCAGAGTTCTGGCGTAGAAGCTCAGCTCATGTGTACGCTGTAAGTTAACGTCGATGTCGCGCGTGTTTCGTTGAAAGCGCCTTGAACTGCGTTGCAAAGCCTGGACGATGCCTAAAGCATCGCCTGCGTTTGGTACGTTGCCCGAGGTGTTTTCCATGTCGCATCCATCGATGCCGACGTCTGCTCACTGTGTGGTAATATCACGCTGAAAATAAGGGAGAGCTCATGTGTCGAAACTATCGTTTGATTGTTGGTCGTGTGGCTATGCTGCTTGCGCTGGTGATTGGATTATCGTGCGGCGGCGAGGAGCCGAAGGGCATTGTCGCCGATGCCGGGAGTGATTCCGGGGGCAATGGCGAGGTGTCTGATGGGAGCGAGCGGGAGGGTTATACCTGGCGGAAAAGTTCGATGCGGGTTCAGGTGCGCCCTGATGATGATGCGTCGATGAACGGAAATATGGAGGTCGTCGATCCGGCCGAGGTGGACGTGATCTTTCACGCGGAATTTGCGCTGCGGCCCGATGAGGACTCGAGCGAAGACGATGAGATTCCGGTTGAAGACGGCACGGTGCTCGTGGGCGTTGGTGATGTGGGGGCGTCTGATGAAGAGGACTTTGACTGGATCGATCTCACCCATCAAGGGGGCGGTATCTACACTGGCTCTGCTCAAGGGGTGGCCGCCGTGTATCGGATGAAGATGGAAGCGCCCGGGGTCCCCTCGGCCCAAAAGACCACGGAGTTGATTCCTTTCGGTCGGCTTCTGTCGCCGGTTGAGGGTGAGTCCTACCCGCGCAATCAGGATCTTGCGATTGAGTTTGAGCCGATTGAGCAGGGCGTGATGGCCGAGGCGCTGCTTGATGGTCGCATGCTCTCTCGCGCCAACCGCGTTGGTGATCAGGAGGAGCTTGCGATTTCGTCGGCGTGGTTGGAGCGCGGTGCTACTCCGCGAATCGGTCTTAAACGCGTTGCCGGTGAGGTAAGTTTTGGTAGCGCGGGGGCGTCAGGGATCGTCGTCGAGATGTATCGTGAGGTGGATATTACGATTGAGTGATGTACTCGGTTTTTTTGGTGTGCGGTGTGGCGAGCGCCCCCAGGACGACGCTGACTGTGTCGCTGCGTCGTCGCGGTAGCTAAAGCTACAGCTTCCTCCTGGCTCCTTGTCAGGCGCCGCCCTGGATTTCGCTCGGGTTTTTTAGTGTGCGGTGTGGTGAGCGCCCCAGGACGACGCTGGCGGCTTTGCCCTGGATGCGCGCGGATCTTTTTAGTGTGCAGGGGGAGGCCGGCTCATACCTTGCGGGCGATGTAGAAGCCGTAGCTGTAGTAGGCCTGGTAGCGCTCGTAGAGTTCGATCTCGTGCTGGTGTTCGGCGACGCAGGCCCGGGCGTCGTCGGAGTGGTTGTGACGCTGAAGGAAGGCGTCGAAGTCGGCCTGGAGGGGGCGGTAGTAGGCGTCAAGCCAGCTTGAGGGGGGCCAGAACGCGAACCTCGCCATGGGTGACAATCGAAATAGCCGGGCGCACCGTCGAGCTTCGAAGTCCGAACTGGCTATCGATAAACTTCGCGAGCGTGTTTCCACGAACCAGCGTCAGGACAATGGTTGTGTCCAATACATAGAAGGGGTCGCTCATTCGATAGCCTGCGGCGCTTCGAGGAGCTCTTCCTCACTCTCATCCCCCGGCCAGGTACCAAAGAACGCAGTCACACCTGAGGACGCGTCCTGCGGCACCATCTGCACCACGGGGGCGTTTCGCAGCGCTACCGGTGCGGCTTCGAACATGCTGTCACCCTCGCTCGCGGCAGCGATGGATTCGACATCCAGCTTCAACAAACGTCCCGATGGGCGGTAATGCGCCATGCCTGAGACGAGGAGGTAAGGGGGCTGAGTTGCGGATCTGGGCGTCGAGATCGAGAGCTAAGGAGGCTGAGTGGCGGGACGTGGGCGTCCAGATCGCCAACTAAGCACGCTGAGTTGGGGATCTGGGTGTCCAGAATGGGGAGTTGAGCAGGCTGAGTTGGGGATCTGGATGGCGAGATCCGGAGCTAAGGGTGCTGAGTTGTGGATCTGGGCGTCCAGAATGGGGAGTTGAGCAGGCTGAGTTGGGGATCTGGGTGCCCAGGACGGTAGGTTGGAGAGCGCTACGCTTTTCGGCGGCGACTGCCTCACCCCAACCGCAACAAACTCAACTCATCCTTCTCCACCCCGATCCCATGCTCCACGAGCAGCTTCACAAGCTGCGTCCCATCCATCAGCCCGACCGGCGTGGCGTCGGGGCGTTCGGCCTCCTGACGGGCGCCGGAGCTGAAGTCGCTGGTGGTAATGATGAGTCCCTGTTCGTGGGAGCCGAGGCTGCCGCGGACCTGCTGGACGGTGGGGCTGCTGATGTTGTTCTTCCAGCGTTTGACCTGGACGGCCATGCGGGTGCGGATCACGTCGCCGACCACCAGGGTGCCGCGCACGTCGATGCCGCCGTCGTTGGAGCGGCTGGTGACGTCGACGTCGCCAAAGCCCAGCGCGATGAGAAGGCGGCCGACGAGCTCTTCGAATTCGGTGGGGTCCATCTCGAAGAGTTGGTCGTGGAGGCGCGTGCGGATTTTGTCGTTATGGGCCTGGATGTAGGCGGTCAGCCCGGTCTGGCTCCAGCGGGACAAGCCAATCATGCCCTCGCCCAGAAGCTCAAAGCGCGCGGTGTCGCCGCGCTCCTTTCGGCGCTGGGTCTCCTGATAGATGGAGGCGTACATGGTCGACGCGGGGCTCTGGCTCTCGGTCACGATGAGGCGCAGGTCCAGCGCGCGGCTGGTGATGTCGGCGTGGTGCATCGGTTCGCGTTCGGCGAAAACCTGGAGGATGCGTTCGGCGGCATCGGTGAAGGAGAGGGTTTCGGAGCGCTGCGTGGGGGTGACGGTCGTGCGTTTTGGAGGTGCATCGGGCTCGATCTCGACCTCGGAGGGGCTCTCCAGGCCATCGCGATTCAGCTCATAATGCCCGGGTGAGGAGCGGCGAAAGTCCGACGAGTCGCCCCTATTTTTAATATGTACAGCGAGCTGGGCGCCGATGGTTTCATGGGGCGTGGCGCCCGTGGTGGACCAGAGGCCGCGTTCTAAGACGCGGCGCGTGATCTCCCTGTAGTGGAGGGGACCATCGGCGTCGGCGAGTACAATTTTGGTGGCTTCGAGCGCCGTGAACGCGCCAGATGTGGTCTCAAAGTCGGCGTTGTCTCCGAGGTCGTCATCGGCTCGGACGGCGGCGAGTCCCGGGACGTGCTCTTCGAGCACGAGTTCATGAGCGTCGGGATGCACCAAGGCCGTCAGGATCACTTTCGGAAGCTCGCTGCCAAAATGCGCGGCGCATGCGCGACCGCGCTCGGTCAACGCCCACACCCCGTGCCTGACGCTCTCCGAGAGGTTCGCCCGCTTGAGGCGATGGTGCGCCCACCCGATGCGGTTCTGGTAAACGGGCTGGTTTCCACTGGGAAGGAGCTCCTCGACCTGAGCCTGGGAGAGATTCAAGCGCTCGGCCAACGCGGCGTAGACCTCGGAGGTGGTCAGGCCGTCGGGGTGCCTGGCGAGCAGGTCGAGCAGGGGGGTGATGTAGAGGGCGAAGGTGGGCTGATCGTTGGGCATGGTACGGCTACGGCTTGGGTGTGCAGAAGACCCCTGGGATGGTGAGGTGGTGGGGAGTATCGGCGGGGTGGCCAGGAGGCGTCAACGCAGTCTTTGCCATCCTCTATTTGAAAGGAGGTTGGTCGCTTAGCGCTAATCATCCAAAACGCGCACCCGGACAAAAATCGCGGTCGCTAATAACGAGTGCTTTATCAGGCCCAGCCGCTATGAAAGAAAACGTTAGTAGCCGAGGGACGGCCTCACTTAACCGGCTGATGAACGAAAACGCGGCTTCAATGTCGTGACGCCGTGCCGACGCGGTCCCGGCCGAAGCTCGGCGGGCGTTCCGGACTCAAGTCGTTTCGTGCCGGGCGATGAGAATAAGCGATCGCTTCTTCTCAAGGGCGCAAAAGAAGCGATCGCTTATTTTGCGCGACCCACACTCCTCCATTGTCCATGATCTCGTCGAGGGAGCGCTCGCTGCAGGCGCGCCGCGAAGATTGTGAACGCACCGCGTTCACAATCTCCGCTGAACGTTGTTTCCACCCCGCACCGCTCATCCCACCCCCCGGCCCCCCCATGCCCACCCACCCCTGGACCTTCCGCCCCCGCTTTCGCCGCAACGCCTTCGGCTGGCGCTCTCAGCCGGCGATGCAACGCATCAAGGAGGCGGTCGCCGAGATCAAGGATGTGGCCACCCACGACCCCGCGCTCGCTGCAGAAGGGGCGGTGCTTCTCATCGAAAAGCTCTCGCCAGCGCTGGAGCGGGTGGATAGCTCCTCGGGAGCCATCGGCGGGACCGTGAACCGGGCGATCGCGGAGCTGACGGCGATCATCGGGGCGGCGCGGGCCGAGACTTCAAAGCGGCCGAAGTTTGCGGTGCAGGCAGGGCTGGCGGCGCTGCGCTGGCAGGTGGAGGGGCACGGGTATAAGGCCGTGGCCAACGATGGGCGCCTGGCCTTTGCGATCACAATACGGGCCGCCGAGGCCGCCGGGGAGGTGGAGGCGGTGCGGGCGCAGGTGCGGGAGTGGGTGGAGAACCCGCCGCGGGGGAGAACAGGATGGTGCGGCTGTTTGAGGAGTGTCCGGGGGGATGTGGCGATAGAGCGCATATATAGTGGGTGATGTCCGTCTCTCGGACGGTTGTCTCACAGGCGAATTGCTGTCTGGCCAGGTCCGATGATCCGCATGGTTCGCAAGCGCTGGATAACTGTTGAAAAACTATCTAAGACCCTACACCAAGGTGGTGAACGAGGTGCTGGTGGAGGGCGGCCGGACGCACGCGGTCATGAATACCCAAAATTTGATCCTCGATTAGTTTTTGTAAAGGATGCGCTAAACCAACTTAAGGAGACGTAATGAGTTTTAATTATAAGAAAGCCAAAAGCATCTGTTTGTTCGTCGGGGGCATTGGCTTGTCGTTATCTTATGCTGCGGGATGTGGCCTCATTGATTCGTCTTCAGACTACGACATTTGCGATGGCAGTTCGGATCTTCGTCTTGTTTATAAAGGTGTAGGAACGGGCTTAATGTCGTCGGAGGACCGCTTGATGAACGAACATGGTTATGATTTTTTAATGATCGACGGCGAGTGTAATTATTGGAGTTATGAGACGTCCGGGTATATGGCACCTGTTGTCTCTGGCTCATTAACTGAAGAACAGGCCGCGGCGATTTCGGCAGATCTATCGGTTAATGACTGGGTCAATTATGATGATGATTTTTACCAGCAGCCGGAATATGCCCACGCGTCGGTACATGTGTTCTGGAGTCCGGATTCCTCATTTTCCTGCAGCGCCGATTGCACGCGTTGGTTTGGCAATCAGGATGCCACAGAAATTCGCGAGAACGCTCGCCAGTGGTTGCAGGAGCTGAATGAAAGTGGGGAGTCGAATCCGCAGGCTTTTCGAATCATGGTCATAGAAGCACCCCATGAGTTGCACTTTGACGCGCCGCCGGTGCCTGTGGGATTTGATTTGCAGTCTTACGTATTTAGCGAGGAAGAATACGGGCGCTACTGCGAAGGAGACTCCCATTATGTGACTGGCGAGGTGGCGGTTGAGCTTGCCCGTCTTCGCGAGGACTTCATAAATGGGATGTACGGCTCCGGGAGGTTTGGGATTGCGATGGAAGATGAGGATGGCAAAGTCTACGAAGTGTATCTTCGCGATGCGTTGCCTCAAGAGGATGAGAACGGGTTGATTCGGGTATTAAATGAGCATGATGTGCAGTGTCCGCAGTGAGCGGGCTTTCGGGCGCTGGGAGTCGACCGGACGGGTTCGGTGATGGGCACCGCGCTGGGTTATGCCGAAGAGGCGTTGGGCGCGGATCACCCCGTCGTGGTCGAGGCGCAGGGCGCGCAGGAGGCGTTCTCTCAGGCGCTTAAAGTCGCCGATTCTGAGAAGGCCGATTCCGTAAAAGCCATGCAGAGGCTCTTTGCCGCGCGCGCCCAGGCTCGCCAGGCCTACGTGGCGGCGCGTCAGTTCGTCGACGCGGCGCTCTCGCTGGATGCCGATGCGAGCATTCGCCAGCTCATGCCGGCCATCACCACCATGTACGACTCCCGCACCCTGGCCGACGCGGCGCTCGCCGACCCCGCGTCGCCCGTGGCGAGTGATGTGGTGGTGAACGACGGGCCTTCGGCCGACCCGGCGCCGGTGGTGGAGCCCGTCGACGCGTGATGGGTGGTGAGAACGCGTAAGCAGGTGTGAGCGAGAAAACCCTCCGGTGAGCCCGGAGGGTTTTTTTGTGGGTGGGTTGGGGAGCTAAGTGCGCCGGGTCGGCGAGTTCGGCGTCGAAGCGGGGGAGGTAAGCCGGCTTAGCCGTGGGACTTGGCACCCGAGAAGGGCCGGTAAGGGCGCTGAGTTGCGGATCTGGAGACCCAGAAGCGCAGCTAAGGGCACTGAGTCGCGGATCTGGGTGTCGAGATCGGGGAGCCGAGCGGGCTGAGTCGCGGATCTGGGTATCGAGAATGGGAGCTAAGGGGGCTGAGCTGGCGATCTGGGTGTCGAGAATGGGAGCTAAGGGGGCTGAGTTGGGGGACTCAGGTGCTGAGTGGGGCCGGTAAGGGTGCTGAGTAGGGAATCTGGGTAGCGAGATCGGGAGGTAAGGGGGCCGAGCGGGGGATCTGGGTGAGGAGCAAAAGAGCGATGAGGCGCATAGACACAGGCTGATGTCCGTCTCTCAGGCTGATGTCCGTCTCTCGGACGGTCGGTGTCGCGGAGTTGGGGATCTGGGTAGCGAGATCGGGAGGTAAGGGTGCTGAGCGGGGGATCTGGGTGAGGAGTAAAAGAGCGATGAGGCGCATAGACACAGGCTGATGTCCGTCTCTCGGACGGTCGGTGCGGATTGAGAAAGGAAAAAGCACGTTGGCGTCGAGAACAACACGAAAAGGTGTTGTCATGACTATCCCTCGTTGGGGATCTCATCATAGCCATCAAAATCCTGGCTGAGCTGAGAGAGGTCGTCGAGTGATGCGATGCGGTCGCGATCACGCTGGCGTTTGTAGGCCAGAAGATCCTCCATACGTACTCGCCGGTGGGTACCGATTTTGCGGAAGGGAATCCGTCCATCGTTGAGAAGGCGCACCAGGTACTGCCGCGACACGTTGAGAATGTTGGCGGCTTGCTGCGTCGTAAGCTCCTTGCCGACGGGGACCACCGTGATGGCGTCGCCGCTGGCGAGTACCTCAATGATTCGCTCGAGCAGCAAGAATACGGATTCGGGGAGGTCGATCACGTCGCCGGACGGACTGACCAACTTGTAGGCAGCTGGCTGTTGCGGGTGCGCCTCGACGTGAGTGAGAAGATCCAGCAGGGCAGCTACGCTCTCACGTTGATCGCGTGGTGCGGTGACGGGCGTCATCTGACGTACAGACTCTTCAAATGTATGTGCTGTGCTGCGAGCCATCGTTGACCTCATTGTTAAGTTCGAGGCGTGTATGACGCCGTGAGCTATCGTTGACGCGGTGTCTGCTGCATTAAGAGCACCGCGGGCTGCGTTGCAAAGCCTCGACGATGCTAAACTAAAGCATCGCCTGCGTTTTGCGCCTGTCCGGCTTCGTCACGCTCAATCTCGCATCCACCAGGGGCAACTTCGGCTCATGGCGTAGTAACGCTTTAAACGTAGGTACTATTCGACCTAAACACAACCTGAGGGAGAAGCGGATGGGGGATACGAGGATGCGTGATGCGCGGGGTTTCGAGACGTGCGCGTCCCCCTTACTCCGCCAACTCCGCCAGCAAGCCCTCAAGACTCAGCGGCTTTGTGAACATCACCAGGCCGCCCTCGGCGTCGGTGGGCCACTCATCCCGGGCTCGATCTCGATCTCGGGCTCGGGCTCGGGCTCGGGCTCGGGCTCGGGCTCGGGCTCGGGCTCGTACTCGTACTGGTAGCTCGTACTCGTACTGGTAGCTCGTACTCGTACTGGTAGCTCGTACTCGTACTGGTAGCTCGTACTCGTACTGGTAGCTCGTACTCGTACTGGTAGCTCGTACTCGTACTGGTAGCTCGTACTCGTACTCGGGCTCGTACTCGTACTCGTACTCGGGCTCGTACTCGGGCTCGGGCTCGGGCTCGATCTCGGGCTCGATCTCGGGCTCGACCTCGATCTCGTACTCGTACTGGTAGCTCGTACTCGTACTGGTAGCTCGTACTCGTACTCGGGCTCGTACTCGTACTCGTACTCGGGCTCGATCTCGGGCTCGGGCTCGGGCNGCTCGTACTCGTACTGGTAGCTCGTACTCGTACTGGTAGCTCGTACTCGTACTGGTAGCTCGTACTCGTACTGGTAGCTCGTACTCGTACTCGGGCTCGTACTCGTACTCGTACTCGGGCTCGTACTCGGGCTCGGGCTCGGGCTCGATCTCGGGCTCGATCTCGGGCTCGACCTCGATCTCGTACTCGTACTGGTAGCTCGTACTCGTACTGGTAGCTCGTACTCGTACTCGGGCTCGTACTCGTACTCGTACTCGGGCTCGATCTCGGGCTCGGGCTCGGGCGCGCCCCCTCCGAACGCGCGCACGAATCGACCACCATCGCGAACCCCGGTGCCCCACAACCACCCAACCACCCACCCCCCCAACCTCAACGCGCGCCCCTCCGAACGCGCGCACGAATCGACCACCATCGCGAACCCCGCTAGCGCTCAGATTTCCGCGTCCACCGAACCAGGATCCTCAGAAAACCCGCGTGCCTTGAGCAGTGATCCGGCTCAGCGCGCGGGTTTTCTGTGCTTTAAGCGTCTCAGGGGCGTGTGGCACGGTCGTTGCTAAATACTCCCTCTATGAAACGAGAACTCACCATACTGCTCGCCATGACCGCCCTCTGGATGGGATGCGGGGAGCTGGAGCAGGAGCCGGAGCCGGAGCCGGAGGTTGATCCCGGCGACACGCTGGCCTGGATGGAGGCTTACCAGGATCGCTACCTCGGCGATCGCGCGTGGCGTCGTACCCAGCTTGAGGCGACGCTCTGGAGCCCGGATCTGCCCTACGCGCGAAAGCGGCTCAAGAGCTATGCGCTCTCCGAAGGGGGCTGGGATTTGCTCCCGGAGTTACTGGCGCGCAGCGGGCCGGTGTTTCCCGAGCAAGCTGTGCCACAGGGGCTCGAAGAGGCGCTTCCCACCGTGTTTCCAACGAAGGCGCCGACAACGCGTGAGCAGTGGCTGGCGCTTGGCGAGCAGGTGTTCTGGCAGATGCCGATGCGGCGCGACAACTACCTGGAGTGGATCGCGACGAGGCCCGAGCTTCTTGAGGAGACGGGCTTTGAGCGAAACGCCGACGGCTCGTTGCGGGGCCTGGTGCGCTTTAAAGACGTGCGCGGTCAGATGCGGGTGGGCGTCACCTGCGGGCTCTGCCACGGGGGAGGTGGGGTGGCCGGGCGCACGAACACCGCGCTCGATCTGGGGCGGGCGCGCCAGCTGTTCAATGACTCCCACGGGATCGATGGATCGCGCTTTGCGTCCTGGGGGCCGGGGCGAGTGGATATTACCGATGACCCGGCCGACGACCCGCTGCGGGTGCCCGACCTCTGGGGCACGCGCCATCAGTCCTACCTCAACGCCAGCGGAATTGTGCGCGTGGTCAACCCGGCCTCGGTCGCGATTCGTTTTGAGACGCAGTACATCCCCGGCCATGGCCTGGAAGCCCGGCCCAACCGGGTGCTCTCCTGGGCGTTGGCGATGTACGTGCTCTCGCTGGAGTCGCCGACAAGCCCTGCGGTGGCGCCGGAGCATCCGGGCCGGGCGGTCTTCGAGCAACAATGTGCCAGCTGCCATAACCCCGAGCGGGGGTTTAGTGGCGATCTGATCCCGAGCTGGCTTTTGAGTGGGGGCGTCTCCGCGGCTGAGAGTCCGATGCGGGGGACGGGGATGATGAAAGTCCCCTCGCTCGTCGGCATCGGCCAGGGAGGCCCTTTTATGCACGACGGACGTCATGCTGAGCTGCGCGATGTCCTGGAAGAGCGCCACCCCACCGGGGCGGTGTTAAGCGCTGAGGAGCGCGACGATCTGTTGAGTTACCTTCAATCCCTTTAACTGTGTTTTTCACACGAGGTCACACCATGCGTATGCCATTTCACCTGTTGTTCGTCTTCGCCTGCTCGCTTCTTCTGCTGGGCACGGGCTGCCCGGAGTTGACTGGCGATCCCGAGCTTAAGGGCACGTTTATCTCGGGGCATCTGGGGAACTACGAGTCGTGTCCGGAGGATGGCTACAGCGATGAGGCTGAGGGCGATGCGCCCGCGGGGGCGCCGGCGGAGGATTTTGCCGCCGATTGCGCGGAGGACTCCGAGGATTGTGGCGGCGTCTTCTTGAATTGCGAGGACGCCCAGGTGACGTTGCGCCTGATCAACACGGGCGATGAGCCAGCGGTCGGCGTGCAGGTCACGCGCATTGAGCTCTTTGACACCAACGGCGTCTCGAAGGCGGTGCTGCCCTTGATGGGGGTCAGCGATGTGACGACCCCGGGCGCCACGGTGGACTTTGAGGGGGTGATTCCGGTGGGTGCCGAGCGCGCGCTGCGCGTGGACTTCCAGGGGCCGCAATCCCCCTGGGAGCTTCTGGCGACCGATGGCGAGGATAGCGGTCGCCACGCGAACCACGGGGGCATCATCGAGATCACCTTTAGGGCGGAGAATCGCCGCGGCGAGGTCGTGGTGCGCGGCGAAGTCTCGGCGCTGCCTTCGATGGCCACCTGAGCGTGGGAGCGCCCGGTCATAAGGTGGCGAGGTGAACGCGCCTGGATCGCGCGGGGGGGCGTCTGCGTGGTAGGAGGGGGGGGCTGCGCCTGAGCGGTTGGCGCAGAGGTCCTGAAAGAAGGCGGCGGAAGCCATGGCAGCTCTGGAGGTGTGATGGTCAACGAGGCGCGCATCGTTTCATTGCGGGTGGGGATGCCCCGGGAGTTGGGGCGAGCCGGGGCCCAGGACCCGCTGGAGCGTCCCTGGCGCACGGGGTTTGTGAAGGAGGAGGTGCGCGGAGCGCTGTGGCTGGACTGGGAGAATTTTGAGGGGGATGGTCAGGCCGATCGCAAGCACCACGGCGGGGTGGAGAAGGCGGTGTGTGTGTATTCGACCGCTCATCTGGCGTACTGGTCAAAGAGGCTGTGGCGAGCGATGGGGCCGGGGGCGTTTGGGGAGAACCTGAGTGTGGAGGGGCTGGTCGAGGAGGATGTGTGCGTGGGGGATGTCTACAGAGTGGGCAGCGCGCTTGTGCGCGTCACTCAGCCGCGCTCGCCATGCTGGAAACTCGCGCGGATGCATGGCGAGAAGAAGCTTGCGCTCTGGGTGCAGCAGACCGGCTTTTGCGGCTGGTATTTCGGGGTGGTGGAGCGGGGGCTGGTGGAGGCGGGACAGGCGCTCACACTGGTGGAGCGTCCCTTCCCGCAGTGGAGCATCGCCGAGGTGCATGCGGTGCGCTACCTGCGCCGAGAGGATCGGGAGGCGGCCTCGTTGCTTGCAGGGTGTTCGGCCCTGAGTCGAACCTGGCGTGAGGCGCTGGAGAAGCGCGCGGCGCGTGGCGAGGAGGGCGATGAGGCGCGGCGTTTGATCGGTCCGAATCAGGGGTAGATCGAGGAGGGAATGAGGGGGGGAAGTGGCGATGGGGCGCATGAATCAAGGAGGTTGCGCGTCTCTCGGTCGGTCCTTCTTCGCTTCGTTGTGGGGCCGGTCACCCAGAAGCGGAGGTTAGCTCACCTAGTCGCGGGGCTGGCCACCCAGCAAGGGGCGCTAAGCGAGCGGAGTCGGGGATCAGGGTGGCGAGAGCGGGAGCTAAGGGGGCAGAGTGGGGGATCTGGGAAGCCCGCAGGTCAGCGCGTTGAGACTCCCCAGAGCTCAACGCCTGCGCCCAGGAGGGTTCGCCTCCCCCCCCCTCAATCCTCAGATGGCGAGCCGGGGAGCACCGTGTAGTGAATGGTCATCGCGCGGATCTTTCCGTCTTCGATGAGGTAGGAGTCGGCGCCGTCTTCGACGCGGGCGCCGTTGGTGCCGACGCCGCTCCACTCCAAAAAGCCCAGGTGCCGCTCCACCATGATGGTGTGATAGGTCCACTCGCCCTCGGGGAGCTGCTCTTGCAGAAGGCGCACCTTCTGGCGCAGGCCCTCCACGCCGCGAAAGAGCCCGTAGGTGGTCATCAACACGATGTCGGGATCGAAGTTGCGCGCCAGGTCCGTCTCAAAATCCCAGCCTTTGGCCAGGTTTAAGTGGTCCTCCAGGACTTCGCGGGCCGAGCGTGTGGCGAGTGCTTTGGGGTTCATCGGGGGCTCCCTGTCGATCGGGGGGTGAGCAGGTCAGCGCCGGGAGGGGCGCTGTAGATCGAAGGTTGGCGCCGGGAGGGAAACACCAACAGGATGGCCCTCCGAGCGGGGCGGGCGGATGGATTCCGGGCGACTCTTTGCAGGTTTCGCCAGCCCTGACGAGCCCGAAGAATGCTCGTCAGCGTCGCCCCATCTCCGACGCGGTTGGCGCCCGGCGCTCGCCAGGGTTCGCTCGCCGCGTGCCCCCCCAGCCCTTGCCCCCAAGCGCCCTGTGACGTAGGAGGGGGGCGACGGCGGCCGGTGGAGCCGCGAGGGTTGATGAGCCGGGAGTTTGAAGGTGGAGAGCAGGCCGAGGGTGATGTTTGTGCACGGGCTGGAGAGCGGCCCGTCGGGGGAGAAGGTGCAGGGGCTGCGGGCGCAGGGGCTGGAGGTGGTCGCCGCCGATATGCAGATGTCGCTCAAGCGCCTGGACCGTTGTAATTCGGTGTCGCGCAACCTCTTGCGGACCCCGGAGGTGCAGGCGGCCGGGGTGGTGAGCGCGGCGCTGGTGGGCCTGGGGTTGGGGCGGCGTTCGGTGTGGCCGGTGGGACTGGCCGGGGTGGCGCTGGGGGCCTGGTGGTCGGGGCGCGGCGAGGCGCTGACCCGGCAGGCGATCATGGCGAGCTATCGGCGCTGCGTGGAGGTGCAGCGCGAGGCGATCGCGCGCTTTGAGCCCGACGTGGTGCTGGGGTCGAGCTGGGGCGGGGCCATCACCCTGGAGCTGATGCTGCGCGGGCACTGGCAGGGGCCGGCGGTGTTGCTGGCGCCGGCCTTTCATAAGGTGCATCGGGCCATGGGGCTCGACCCGGTGGGGCGTCTGGCGGGCTTGGAGCCCGGGTCGACGCTGATTTTTCACGATCCGAGCGACGACACCGTGCCGCTGGAGGATAGCCAGGCGCTCTCCGAACAGCTGGGGCTGCCCCTGCACGCGGTCGACGCCGGCGGCCACCGCCTGATGGGGCTGGTGGAGGATGGTCGCCTGCTGGAGAGCCTTTGCGAGGTCGCGGGTTGATGGAGTCTTCAAACCGCCAGGGAGCGTCGCTGCGCTGTCTGGAGCTCTTTTGCGGGATCGGCGGGTTTGCCGCGGCGGTGGCCGGGCACGCGCAGGTGGTGGGGGCGCTCGACCTCTCGGGGCACGCCATGGAGGTCTACCGCCATAATTTTGCGGATCACGGGGGGCGTCAGGCCCATCTGGAGCATCTCGGTGAAGAGGAACTCCTGGGCTACGAGGCCGACCTGTGGTGGATGTCGCCGCCCTGCCAGCCCTACACGACCCGGGGCAAGCAGCGGGATCTGGAAGACCACCGGGCCCGCAGCCTGGTGCGCCTGATGGAGATCATCGGGCGGCGCGGCCCGCAGGTGGTGGGGCTGGAGAACGTGCCGGGCTTTCGGGGCTCGCAGGCCCACGCGCTGGTGTTGGAGACGCTGCGGGAAGCCGGCTATCAGGTGGCCGAGCGCCTGCTCTGCCCCACGGAGCTGGGGATCCCCGCCCAGCGTGAGCGCTACTATCTGATCGCCAGCCGGCGAGGGCTTCACCCCTGGTCCGAGGGAACGTCGGGGCCGATGCGCCCGCTGGCGGACTTTCTCGCTGCCCCGACTGGCGAGGCGCTCACCCCCTATCTGGTGCCGGGGCCGATGCTGGAGAAACACGGCCCGGGGATGCGCATCTTTGATCTGGAGGCGGAGCCGGGCCTGGTGGCCAACACCTTTACCGGGGCTTACGGCAAGACCTGGCAGGCCGCCGGCGCCTACCTGCGCCTGGGCCAGGGGCGAGTGCGGCGCTTTACGCCGCCGGAGATCCTGAGGCTGATGGGCTTTGGCCCGGCGTTTGGGTTTCCGGAGCACGTGAGCCTGCGCCAGCGCTACAAGCTCATTGGCAACAGCCTCTCGGTGTGGGCGATGCGCGCGGTGCTCGCCGCGGTGCCCGGTCTGGAGGCCCTGGGGCAGGAGGCGGCCGGCCCGGTGCAGGGTTGACAGCGGGGGCGGTAAATCGCTTAGCTGCACGGCGTACTACGTCCAGACGATTCCCCCGATGAGCCGCGCTCGCCAGTGATGCTGAGCGCCGTGGAGCGGCGATGATTTGCAAAGCATGCGATGAGAAGAACCCTCCGGGAACCTACAACTGCCTGCACTGCCAGGAACCCCTGCCGCCGGAGAAGGACGCGGGGGTGGAGCGCCGGGCGTTGGGGGGGATGGTGATCCTGGGGCTCTTTGGGGTCGCGCTCGCGGCGCTGGGGCTGTGGGGCTGGCAGGAGTGGACGGAGAGCCGGGCGCGCAGCCAGGCGCTGGCCCAGGGCAAGACGGAGTACCTGGTGCACCGGGTCTGCCTGCACCAGGAGAACGCCATCCGCGACAACGAGCTGCGCGCGCAGGGCTACGTGTACACCCGGGCTCAGAGCGAGGCGCGCGGGGTGGTCTCGGGGGCCGAGAAGCCCCGGCACTGCTATCAAAAAGAACTCGGAAAAGCCGGACAAGCCGAAGAGCCTCCCCGCGGTGGCGAGCTGGTGCGGGTGTACCGCTGAGCGTCGCCTGAGCGTCAGTCGCGCAGGATCGGCACGTGGGCCGCGCGCGCCGGGGCCTCGTCGAGGCGGTGGAGCGCCTGAGGCCCCAGACCTTCGACGACGATGGAGGCCGCGGCGCTGGCCTGGCGTGCGGCCTCGACCGGGCTCAAGCCGGCGATGAGCTGGTGGGTGAAGGTGGCGGCGAAGACGTCGCCGGCGCCGGTGGGGTCGAGGGGGCGAGTGGGGTAGATGCCCACCTCGCTGATGCGCCCGTGGTGGTAGATGCGGCTGCCGGCTTCGCCCAGGGTCAGCGCGACGATGGGGATGGCGGCCAGCAGGCGTTCGAGGAGGTCGCCCTGATCGATGAGGTCTTCTTCGCTGAGGCAGGCGACGTCGACGCCTCGGAGCGCCTCGGGGGTGATGTCCCAGGGGCGCTGAACCACCTGGCGAGCCCCCGGCGCCACGCCCCGATCCTGAAGCTCCTCCAGCGCCCGGGCCTCCTGGACCGGCTCGCCGGGGACCTTAATCCAACCCTGCACATTGATGGCGACCAGGCGCGCGCGCGAGGCGTGGAGCCAGGCTTCCAGGTCCACCTCTCCCAGGACCGGGGCCAGGTGGATGAGGTCGGCGTCGAGCCAGCCCGGGGGGGCATGTTCGGGGCCGACCGAGGGGGCCAGGGCCTCCAGCAGCTGCACCCGGGGGGCGTGCGGGGGGTAGTAGTTGGCAAAGACCGTGGTCTGGCCGCGGCGCACCCGGGTGTGCTCGATGGGGGCCAGCGCCGGGTCGCACTCAAAGTCCTCGCCGACCAGGCTTAAGAGGTGGGTGTGGCCCGGGAGACGGCGGTGGACCTCGGCGCCGTAATAGGCGCAGCCGCCGGCTTTAAAGCCCCCCTGGTAGCGATCGTGGGTGACGTGGCCCACCACCAATGTGCGCGGAAGACTCATCAGTTAAAAAACTCGCCATTGCTCACGTTGTAGCTCTGCCCGGTGATGGCGCTGGCGGCGTCGCTGGCCAGAAAGGCGATGAGCGCGGCGACCTCCCCGGGCTCGACCATGCGGCCCAGCGGGATCTGGGCGATGGCCCGGCGGCGGAACTCGTCGGGGGCCTGGCCCTGCTGCTCGGCGGTGTAGGCGGAGTCGGCCATGGCCATGGGGGTATTTACCCAGCCGGGGCACACGGCGTTGACCCGGATCTGGCGGCTGGCCAGCTCCAGGGCGACGCTCTTGGTCAGGCCGAGCACCGCGTGTTTGCTGGCGGTGTAGGCTTCGTAGCCGGCGCGGGCGTTTTTGCCCAGGTTGGACGAGACGGTGACGATGCGAGCGCCCTCGGGCATCGTTTTGGCGGCGGCTTTGATGCAGTGGTAGGCGCCGTGCACGTTGATGTCGAAGGTGGTCTTCCAGACCTGGTCGGAGTGCGGGTCGTCCAGGCGGGCCTGGCGGCAGATGCCGGCGTTGGCCACCAGCACATCGATGGGGCCCAGGCGCTCAAAGAGGGTCTCGACGGCCTGCTGGTCGACGACATCGAGCACGTGGGTTTCCACCCTCGCGCCGGCTTCGGTGGCCTCGGCGTGGAGTTGGGCCCGGGCGCTGGCGAGTTTCTCGGGGTCGCGGGCGCAGAGCACCACGCGGTGGCCCTGGCGCACAAACTGGCGAGCGCTCTCCAGGCCGATGCCGCTGGAGCCCCCGGTGATGACGACGGTCTGAGTCATGGCGAATGCCTTTGGGATCGAGAAAAGCCCCCCGGCCTCGCCAGGCGGCGAGGCGTCCTGGCGAGGCGGGGGGGCGGATGGGGAGGGGCTTAGAAGCTCTGGCGGATGGCTTCCACCAACACCTCGTCGGGCACCGGGATGGCCCAGTCGCCGTCGACCTGCCAGAGGCTGCCCGGGCCGTCGAGCAGGGCCATGCGGGTGCCCTCGGTGAGGTAGCGCTTGTTGTAGCGCATCGCCGCCAGGATATCGTCGACCTTAAGGTGGGCCGGGATGTGGGTGGGGAGCGTGAACTTTTCGATGACCTGGCGGTGAAGCTCGACCATCGCGTCGTCGCAGGCGCCGAGCAGGCGCGCGACCCGGGCGGCGACCATCATGCCGATGGCCACCGACTGGCCGTGATTCAAGTCATAGCCCGAGAGGTACTCCACCGGGTGCCCCACGCTGTGGCCGTACTGCAGGACCATGCCCTCGCGATGCTCTTTGGGGTCGATGGCCACCAGCTCGCATTTGAGCTCGATGTTTTTGCGCACGACGTACTCCAGGAAGTCCGGATCGTCGATGGCTCCCTGGTAGTCGAGGAGGTAGTCCAGGTAGGCGCGGTCCTGGCCCAGAGCGTGTTTGATGACCTCGCTCAACCCGTCGGGGATCAGCCAGTCTTCGAGCGTGGCGAGCACCTCGACGTCGACGGCGATGGCCAGGGGGGAGTAGTAGGAGCCGACCAGGTTCTTGCCGCGCGAGCCGTTGATGCCCTGCTTGTGGCTGATCGAGGCGTCGCACTGGGCCATCAGCGTGGTGGGCACGTGCACCAGGCCGATGCCGCGGTAGAGGGTCGAGGCGATGAAGCCGCAGATGTTGGCCACGGCGCCGCCGCCCAGCGAGATGAGCACGGAGCGCTCATCGATGCCCTCGGCCAGGATCTGATCGACGAGTTTGACGTAGTTGGCCATGGACTTGGACTCTTCGCCCTCGGCCATGACGATGCGGCGCACGTCGTAGCCCATGCGGTCGAGCCCGCCGACGAAGTCGTCGCCGTAGATGCTGTTCACCTTGGTGTCGGTGAACACGTAGATGGGCGAGGAGGCGCTCTCGTCGGGGATGAGCTGGAGACGCTCGGGGTTACGGACAAAGCCGCGCTGGACAAAGATCTCGGTCTTTACCGGCTTGCCGGCCACGAAATCGTAGGCGTGGGTGGTGTTGCCGTGGTCGAGCTCAAAATTGGGGCGGTGCACGGCGGCTTTGCGGATGCCGGCGCGGTGGGCCATCTCGGCGCGAATCAGCGACTGGGGCGTGTCGATGTCATGCCAGGGGCGCCCCTCGGTGGCCAGGGCGCGCACCTGCCCGCGCTCGCCAAGCAGCGCCAGGGCGTCGGTGAGGCTGGCCGGCTCATGGCTGACCAGCACCTCTTCCAGGGCTTCAAAGAGCGCCGGGGTGAACGCGAAGAGGCCGGCGTCGACCCCGTCGGCGTCGTTGAGGGTGCGCGAGGCGGTGGTGACCCGGTCGCCTTTGAGCTGCACTTTGACGGCCTGCTCCAGCTCGTACACCTGGTCGGGTTGGCGGTCGATCAGCGCCACGCCCTGATCCTCGCCAAGCTCGGCCTGCACGATGTCGTGGACCAGCGTCTGTTCAAAGACGTGATCGGGCATGGCGATGACGAAGTTTTCGGCGATGGCGGATTTGGCGGCCAGGAGCGTGGAGGCCAGGCCCTGCTGCCATCCGCGATGCTCGATGAACTCGACCTTGAGCGAGAGATCGGGGTGGTTGGTGAGCTCCCGGATCACGCGTTCGGAGCCAAACCCGGTGACCACCACGGCCCGCTCAATGCCGGCCTTTTCCAGGCGCTGCAGCAGCGAGAGGAGCAGGGGCTTGCCTCCCACGTGCACCAGGGGTTTGGGGGTGTCGGGGCGATCGAGGCGAGCGCCGCGGCCGGCGGCGGGGATAAGTGCGGTGGTGGGCATGGGGGACTTCCGGGGTACAGATGAGAGAAAAATCACCGGCGACTTCGGCGCACAACCTAATGCGAGCGCCGGTCAGAATCAACAAGGGCTTCGCATGTTTAGCGGGCCCCGGAGTCGGGGGAAGGCGGGGGTTTAGAAGTCGGCGCTCAAGGTCAGGCGCGCGCCCAGCGGGGGGCCGGCGCTGATATGCAGGGCGGGCAGCCGACTTATGGGGCGCTCGGGCAGCCAGTGGCTGGCGTAATGGTAGGTGCCCTCGCGCAGGCGCTGGTGGAGGAGGTTTTCCACCTCCAGCCCCAGATGCAGGGTGCGCCAGCGGTAGCCCAGGGTGGCGTCGAAGCGGGTGAGGGCGCCGGCGGTCGCTCCAAAGGGGAGGGGGCGGCTGGACACGCCCAAAAAGCGCAGCCCGGCGCTCCATCCCGCGGGGTGGTTGGCCACCCAGTGCATGCCGCCCACAAGCCAGGGCACGTTGGGCACCTGGTCGCCCGAGCCCACGAAGCGGGCGTGGGTATAGGTGGCGTCAAAGCTCAGGTGCATCCAGCTGGTCGGGTGGATGTCAAAAAAGACCTCGGCGCCGGCCCGACGCGTGGCGTTGAGTTGAAGGGTGATGCCGGAGAGGTGGTCGAAGACCGCCTCGTTGTCGAGGTGGGTGCCAAAGGCCGAGAGGGTGATGCCCAGCCAGTCGGTGGCAAAGAAGCGCACGCCCAGCTCGGCGGCGTCGGATTGGGTGAGCGCCGGGGCGTTGCCGGCCAGCTCGCTGGCCAGGCTCTCATGCTCGGGCTCAAAGCTGGAGAAGGCGCGGGCCTCGGGGGGGCGGACGCCGCGCCCGTAGGTGGCGAAGAGCATCCAGCGATCGTGGGGCTGGTAGCGTGCGCTCAGGCGCGGGGAGAAGGCCGTCAAAAGCGGAGAGGAGGCTTTGGGGGATTCGGGGGCCAGGTGATCGCGGGTGTTAAAGTGCAGGGCGTCCTGGCGCGCGCCCAGGTCCAGGCGGAGCGCCGGGGTGGGTTGCAGGCGCAGGCTCGCGCGCAGCCCGGCGATGCTCTGGGTGGCGTCGAGCCGGCGCGTGGGGGCGCCCGGGGTCAGGGCGTCATCCACCGGCGCCTCGCTCTGCCTCAACACCTCCGAGCCCACGTGCCCCCCCGCCACCAGGCTCACTCGCCGGGTCAGCGGCGTTAAGTAAAAGAGGTCCGCGCCGCCGCCGAAGGTGCGGTGGGCCTGGCGGGTGCGGTCGCCCTGGAGGGGGTCGAAGAGGGCGCCGGTGAAGTTTTCAAAGAGCACCAGGTCGCGCAGCGAGGCGCTCAGGCGCACGCGCAGCAGGTCGCCTGAGCGGCGCAGGTTGCGGCCGCGCCAGGTGGCCGCGCCGATGGCGCGGGCGGAGCTCCCCCGGCCGCTGGCGCTGTAGGCATCGTAGAAGCCGATGCGCCCGGCGTTGACGTCGTCCAGGCGCAGGGTGGCCGGCAGCTCAAAGCGCGCGGCGCCGGTGGCCACCCAGGCCTCCAGGGTGCCGCCGGCCAGCGCCAGCTCCCGGGCGGCGGCGTTGAAGGTGAGGCGGTCGATGCCGCGCTGCTGGCCGTAGCCCGGGTCGGTCAGGGCTTCGGCCGCCGCGAAGCGGCGGCCCTCCGGGTCGCTGCGGCGCGCAAAGAGGCGCAGGCGCCCGGAGGTGCCCAGGGTCGTTGAGACGCGATGAGGACGCACCCGGGAGGCCACGACCTCGGGGCGGATCCCCAGCTTAAAGTCCACGGAGCCGGCCATCCCGAAGAGCCCCTGGTCGATGGAGAAGGGCCCCTTGGTCACCCGCATGCTCTCCACGGCCTCGGGCAGGATCACCCCCAGATCGATGTAGCCCTGGGCGTGAATGTTGGAGAGCTCGTTGAGCCCCACGCCGCCCAGGGTCAGCTCCAGATCGGCGCCGTGAATGGCGTCAAACCCCCGCAAAAAGAACTGGTGGCCTTTGCCCTCGCTGCCGTGCTGGGTGAGGGTGAGCCCGGGCACCTGGCGCAGCAGCTCCTCGGCGTTGCGGGCCGGGGCGGCCTCCAGCTCCTGACGCCCCAGGGTCATGGCGCTGGAGGTGGGCGTGGTGCGCACGGTGGCGGTCACCCGCACCCGGAGCGTGTCCGGCTCGGCGTCCGGGGTCTCGGCAGCGGGTGCCGGGGCCGGGGCCGCGGCGGCGGTGGTGGGAGGAGGGGGCGGCTCCTGGGCGCGGGGCGCCGGGGCGCTCCAGAGCACCCCGATGCCCACAAGCACCCCGGCCAGCGCCCGATGCATCAGTGGCAATGGGCTTCGCCGTTGACGTGGCCGACCTGCATGCTCTGCGCGTCGAGCCAGTTCCAGAGATCGTCGATGGCGTAGTTGCCCACATCCAGCGCGCCCACCCCGGTGGCTTCCAGCTCGGCCCGGGTGATGTCGCCATCGTCGTTGGCGTCGGCGCCGGCCAGGTGATCAAAGATCAGCGAGGGGGCCTCGGCGCCCGTGGCCAGGCTGTCAAAGAAGAGGTGGTCGCCGTGGATCGTCAGCTCCACGGCGGCCGTCTCCCCCGGATAGATTTCAAAGGGGCTGTCGCAGGACTCGTAGTCGGTGGGCAGCTCGAAGGTCCAGGCAAAGGTCTTGGTCACGCCATCTTTCTCGGCCTGGCCGACCACCTCCAGCGTGCCCAGCTGGTAGTCGAGCCCGGAGAAGGCGCCCTGATCCAGCTCCAGGGTGGTGACCTGCTGGCCCTGGCCCTCGGAGGCCTGGCTCAGGTCGAAGCTCTGCCCCACCTCGGTGGTGTCGCCCATGATCGTCAGCGAGTTCAGCGTGACCTCAAAGCGCTCAAAGCTCACGCTCCAGCCGTCGCTGAACTCATCGGCCGGGATGCCCTCTTCGATGAAGGATTCGCCGTAGATGTGCACCTGGAGCGAGCCCGGCCCCTTTGGGGTGTCGACGTCAGGGCCAGCGTCGCCGCCGCAGGCGGCGGTCAGGGGGAGTAGGAGCAGAGCGCTCAGGGCGCGGTGACGCAGCAGGGTGGTAGGCATCTCAGTGGTCCTCCAGGTGAAGTTCGTAATGGTCATGAGAAAGCAGGCGACGGCGCACGCTGAAATAGGTGTCGTCGTCGGTGTCTGCCGAAAAGGAGAGGGTGGCGTCGGTGGCCAGGGCCTCAAAGTCCACGCCGTCAAAGAGGTGATCGCCCTCGGAGGGGTCGACGAGCGTGAGGCGAAAGCCCAGCTCGCCACGGGTCTCGGCGCGGACCGTGGCCTCAAAGGGCGCCCCGGTGAGCCGGCGCCCCGGGGGAGCGGCGATCTCAAAGGTGAAGTCCACGCTCTGGCCCTGGCGCGTGGCCGTGCCGGCCAGGCGAGCGCTCAGGTGCGGGGCGTCGGCCAGGCGATGAAAGGTAAAGTCGGCCGAGCGGTAGTCGCCCGGCAGGAGCGTGGCGCGCCCCATCTCCCGGCCCTGCTCGCTGGCCCAGTCCACCTCATGGCTGCCCTCCAGCTCGCCAGTGACCTCGCCGCCCTCAAAATGGCCGGGATGCGCGTGGGCTAAGGGGATGAGGAGATCGCCCACGCGTCGACCGAGCGAGGCCATATGGGCATCGCCGGCCACCGTGAAGTGCAGCTCACCCGGGGCCAGGCGCGCCTCGCGCAGCTCGATGGTGTAGCCCAGATCGGTGGTGGTGCCGGTCAGGCCCTGGCCATCGACCACCACGCCCAGGTCGACCCGGGGAGCTTCCTCGGGTTCGCCGCACCCGCCCAGGAGCAGGAGCGCGGCCAGCATGGGGAGCGAGAAGGAGCGTTTGCCATACGACATCATGGGGCCTCCGCGAGGGCTTGAGGCATCGCGCTGAAGACGGCCTGGCCGTGGAGCACGCCCTTGAGCCCGATGAGGTGGTCGGAGACGTGGCGAAGCTCGGCCGGCGTCCCGCGCAGCGTGACGACCTCCAGGCAGTGATCGGCATCTAAGTGCACGTGCATCGAGGCGATGATGCTGTGGTGGTGCACGTGGCCCACGTCTTCGACCTGCTTGCTCAGGCCGCGTTTGTGGTGGTCGTAGAGCAGGGTGACGGTGGCCACCGCCTCCTCGGCCTGCTCCCAGTCATCTTCGGCCAGGTGGGTGCGAATCAGGTCGCGGAGCGCCTCGGAGCGGTTGGAATGACCGCCCTCGGCGATTCGACGATCGAAGCGCTCCATCAACTCGGCGTCGACGGCGATGCTGGCGCGGGTGAGTTCAGACATGGTTCAGACTCCGGAAGGCCCCTCACTCAAAAGGGGGTCGTGTTACGTTCTGGCGGGTTCGTAACACCGAGGTTTCCCCTCCGCAACATGTTTTGTGAAAAAGCTCGCCAAAAACACGTTGGGAGGCCGGGGCCCGGGCGTTACTCTCCCGCCCCTCAGGGCGCGGCGCTCCCGGCGTAAGATCGCCAGAGCACGCCCCGACGCTGGTGCGCGCCGGCCCTGAAGTCCGGGCGCCGAACGACGCGAGGGAGTCGGGTAGATGTATGACGTAGAAGCGAGCCTCCACGAACTCAACCGCCTGCTGCTCGGGCGCTACCGCGTGCTGCGGGTGCTCAAGGAGGGCGACCAGGGCACGACCTATCTGGCCCAAAACTCCGAGGGCCGCTCGGTGGCGCTCCGGGAACTCACCCTGCCGGCGGGGGAGCCGGAGCGGGCCCGCGAGCTCTTTGAGCAAGAGCGCCGGGCGCTCGCCAGGGGGGGAGCTTCGGCCACCACGGAGGCCTTCTCGCTGGATGATGGGTGGGGCGGCGAACGCTTTTTTCTGGTGGAGCCCTACGCCCGGGGCCTCGACCCCGGCGGCGGGCCCGCCCCCCTGAGCCCCGGGCCCGCCGCCCGGCACTTCGATACGCCGGAGGAAGTGCAGCAGGAGCGCCAGGCGCTGGTGGAGCTGCTGACCGCCCGGGCCCTGGTGCTCTCGCTGGAACGCCTTAAGCGCGCCGGGCTTCTCGAGCCCACGTCATCCTCGTCGGTGTCGATGTCGGTGACGAGCTCGGTGAGCTCGAAGTCCTCGCCGAGCCCCTCGCGCTCGGGGTGGGGGCTCTTGCCGACGGTGATCGGGGTGCTGGCCATGGCGCTCTTGATCAGCAACTGCGGGCGCTTCAGCGCGAAAGTCGCGGGTTACGAAGCGACCGTGTTTGAGCCTCTGCGCCAGTGCGCCGAGGCCCGGGCGCTCCTTGGCGAGGCGATTGAGCTGCCGGTGCTCGGCTGCCAGAAGGGCTCGACCTCGTTTGCGAGCGCCAGCGGTCACGCCAACTGGACCATACCCGTGGCCGGCAGCCGGGCCCGGGGCACCTACATCTTTCACGCCTCCAAATCGCACGGCGGATGGACGCTGCATAACGGGATTTTGAAGGTGGACGATCAGGTGATCAACGT
>NZ_QHKO01000014.1 GCF_003260125.1 Lujinxingia litoralis | reverse complement strand
AACGTGCGCCGCGCGCTCGGCTTCGCCCTGGAAGTCGCCCGCGCCTTCGGTGCCGCCCTGGCCGACGCCGACGCTCCGCGCCAGCTCCCCGGCTAAACGCCTCGCCACCGTCTTTTCCCACGCTTGCCCCCACAGGAGCCCCTGATGACCTCCCACTACGACATCCTCATCGTCGGCGGCGGCGCCGCCGGCATCTCCGCCGCCGCGCGCCTCTCCTCGGGAGACGCCCCCCTGCACGTGGCCATCCTTGAGCCCGCCGACTGGCACTACTACCAGCCCCTGTGGACCCTGGTCGGCGGCGGCGTATTTACCCGCGAGCACACCCGCAAGCCCATGAGCGAGGTGATCCCTCCCGGCGTCACCTGGCTCAAAGAGCCCGCCGCCACCTTCGCTCCCGACGCCCACAGCGTCACCACCGCCGAAGGCCGCACCTACTCCTACGACCAGCTCATCGTCGCCCCCGGCCTCCAGCTCGACTGGCACAAGATCAAAGGCCTCGACGGCCACATGGGCCAGGGTGGCATCTGCTCCAACTACGCCTACGACACCGTCAACTCCACCTGGGAGGCCCTCCAAAACTTCCGCGCTGGCAACGCCCTCTTCACCTTCCCCAGAGGCACCGTCAAATGCGGCGGCGCACCCCAAAAAATCATGTGGATCTCCGAGCACTACCTCCAAAAACAGGGGCTCCGCGACCGGGCCGATGTGCACTTCGTAAGCTCCGGCGGCGCAATCTTCGGCGTCGAAAAGTACAAAAAGGCCCTGCAAAAACTCGTCGCCGAACGCGACATCCACACCCACTTCGGCCGCAACCTCATTGAGGTGCGCCCCGACGAGAAGCTCGCCGTCTTTGAGAGCCTCCATGGCGAAGCCCCCCTGGAACTCCCCTACGAGATGCTCCATATCACCCCGCCTCAGAGCGCGCCGGACTTCATCAAAACCAGCCCCCTGGCCGACGCCGGCGGTTGGGTCGAGGTCGACCGCCACACCCTCCAGCATACCCGCTTCCCCGACGTCTTCTCCGCCGGCGACGCCAGCAGCCTGCCCACCGCCAAAACCGGCGCCGCCATCCGCAAACAGGTCCCCGTCCTCGTCGCAAACCTGCTCGCCAGGCGCCAGGGCCGCCCCCTGACGGCCGCCTACCACGGCTACACCTCCTGCCCCCTGGTCACCGGCTACGGCCGCCTGATCCTGGCCGAATTCGACTACGACGGAAACCCCGTCGAGAGCTTCCCCTTCGACCAGGCTCAGGAGCGCTACAGCATGTACGCCCTCAAAGCCTACATGCTCCCCGAGATGTACTGGCACGGCATGCTCAAAGGCCGGGCTTAACGTTTCCGCATTATCATCCGGCCGAGGCCAAAGGTGGCGAGGGCCGCCAGCAACGATGGGGCGCGTGGAGAGGGGAAGGGCGGAGTCCCCATATTCCGCCCCCCCCCTCTACCCTTTCGGCCGCCACTCCAAAACCGCCTCGCCCCTTCCCTCTACCCTCACGCGGGCACTCACCACCCTCCCTCCCCTCCCTCGCGCCACCCGATGACCGCGCCCGGCGCCTCGTTGGCATAGCTCAACGCCCCTCCCCTCACCGCACACCTGCAGTTCAACCACGGCGCCCGAAACCCCGAAGGCGGCTAGCGGCATCCCCCGATTCATACACACTCCGCCCCTCCCCTTCTCCCCCCGGGAACCGAATCCCCTCAATCGCAGGGCGCCTCACTCAGCCCCGACAAAAGCACTCGCTCCGGTGGCTCTTCCAGCTGCGCGACCAGGGCCTCGACCTCACAACGCCTGAGTTTGGGGGAGTTTTCGATGCTCAACACTTCATTAACCCGCTGCAGGTTCTCCAACCCTTCCAGTGAACTCAACTCAACAGCGTAATTGATCCTCAGCGTGTCCACCTCTTTTAACGACTCCAACCCCCGCATCGACTCCAGCCCTGTCTCGTACGAAATGCGAAATCTCCCTCCGATTCTTTCTAGAGACTCCAGACCGGTCATATCTTTAAGCCCCTTATTCGATGACAGATAGAGCCCCTGCTCATAGCTTCCCCCGATCTCTCCGATCTGTCGAACATTTGCCAACAGGCGAAGATCTTTGAGTTTATAATTATTCTCAAACCCCACCGCAAACCCCACATGTTCCAGACTCGCAAAGGGCTCGATCGTCTCCAGCCCCCAATTTTCATAAATAGAAATCCCCTGCTCGATCGTGGTCAGACCATGAAAGGCATCAATCTCCCGAAGATCATGCATCGACGAGAACCTCAGCCCCTTAACCGACTCCACAAAATGAAACCCTTCGAGCTTTCCCAGACCTTCCAGAAGAAAAAACGCCATCGTCCGAGATACCCTGGAACAGCGCTGTTCGCAGCCGAGATCCAGATCGGACACCTCCTGAAAAAGAACCTCCAAATCAAACTCGTCGACATGAAAGGGCTGCATGTCGCAATCCCGCGCTTCACTTTGGGCGATCAGACAGGAGTCCGGCGAGGGATGTAGCACCGGCTCAGGATCCCCGCATGATGTGAGTAGGAACGTGGCGCCAAGCATTGCCATCACCATGTTAGCGTGGTTGTTCATCATATCTCCTAAAAACAAAACAGGGCACCAACCCCTACTTGAGCCCTCGGCATAAACGCGTGCGTGCGTACAACATCATCTCTCCGTACTCTCACGCGTCGAAGGCCCCGCCGAACCCCATGCTCGACGGTCCTACTTCAACTGTTGGGATAAGCCATGGTTAGCACTCAAATCACCACCCCACCAGGGGTAATCCATGAGCGACCCACGCCTGCCCCCCTGGCCACCCGGCGCGTAAGCCCTTAGGCTCCGGAGACTCCCGCCAGCCTCTCCTGACCTGAGCCCTCCGCATGGCCCTTCGACAGATCGACATCTACCTGCCCCCGGGCCCGGAGGCGCTGGGAGAGATGGAGGATGCCCCCAGCGTGCTCTCACGCCATGATCTCACGCTGGAGGATGGCGCGCAGCTCACCTCCATCGTGCTGGAGACCGGCGACGCCGACGCGCTGCTGGAGTGGCTGCATAAGCAGGTCGGACAGATCGAGGGGCATCGCATCGTGGTGCTCGAGGTGCTGGCCACCCTGCCGCGCCAGGGCGAGGAGGAGGGAGAGACGAGCGTCGACGAGCTGGGGGCCCTCGATGAGTCTGCGGGCGACACCGGGCCCGAGGAGCCGGAAGAAGAGGAGGAGGAGCCCCGGGGCGCCGCGGCCACGGTGAGCCGGGAGGAGGTCTATCAGGATGTGACCGAGTCGATCCGCGTGACCTCGGTGCACTACGCGCTGGTAGCCCTCTCCACCATCGTGGCCGCCGGGGGCATGCTGCGCGACAGCACGGCGGTGGTGATCGGCGCGATGGTCATCGCGCCCCTGATCGGCCCGAACATCGCGCTGGCGCTGGGAGCCACCCTGGCCGACTGGACGCTGATTCGCCGCGCGGCCCTGGTCAACCTGCTGGGATTGGTGCTGGGGCTGGGGCTGGCGGTGCTCGGGGGCTTTCTGTTTCCGGTCGACGTCACCGTCGCCGAGATCGCCAGCCGCACCCGGGTGGGGCTGGCCGACGTGGTCCTGGCGCTGGCCGCCGGCTCCGCCGGCGTGCTCTCGGTAACCCGGGGCGTCTCCACCGCGCTGATCGGCGTGATGGTCGCCGTGGCTCTGCTCCCCCCACTGGTGGCCACCGGGCTGCTGATGGGCACCGCCCACTGGAGCGGCGCCTACGGCGCCGCCATGCTCACCCTGACCAACCTGGTGGCCATCAACCTGGCCGGCATCATCACCTTCTGGATCCAGGGCATCCGCCCGATGACCTGGTACGGCGAAGAAAAGGCCCGAAAACTGAGGCGCTACGCGATCTCGCTCTGGGTGTTGTTGCTCCTGGTGCTGGTCGGGGCGATCGTCTTCGCCCCCCCGAGCTCCATCACCGGCGATCAGGCCTCCACGACCATCGAGACCCCGCTGGACTGAGTCTGGCCCTCAGGCCTCAGGCCTCACCCCTCGCTCAGACTCTTCAAAAGCCCCTGCTGCGAGACAAAGGCCTTCTCCTCCTCTCCGGGCCCCACCCGCCGATAATCCCCCTCGGGGCCCAGATCCCAGGCGTTGGCGGTGTCGCGAAAATGCACATCGAGGCCTTCTTCGATGACCCGAGCCCGGAGCGCCTCATCCTCGATCGGGAAAGCCACCTCGATGCGTCGGAACATGTTGCGCTGCATCCAGTCGGCGCTGGCCAGGTACACCTTCGGGTCGCCGCCGTGATGGAAGTAGTAGACCCGGGAGTGCTCCAGAAAGCGCCCCAGGATCGAGCGCAACCGGATGTTCTCGCTGACCCCGGGCACCCCGGGGCGCAGGCAGCAAATGCCCCGAACCACCAGCTCGATCTGCACGCCGGCCTGCGAGGCCTTGTAGAGCTCACGAATGAGCCGGGGCTCGGTGAGCTGGTTCATCTTGGCGCGGATCAGCGCCGGCTCCCCGGCCTTGGCCGCCTTGATCTCGTGACGAATCAGGCGCAGCAAACGCTTGTGCAGATGAAAGGGCGCCTGAACCACCTTCTTGAGCTTGAGCGCCTTGCCCAGGCCGGTGAGCTGCTGAAAGACCCGGTGCACATCGGCGGTGATGGTCTCATCGGCCGTCATCAGCCCGAAGTCGGTGTAGTGGCGCGCGGTCCGCGGGTTGTAATTCCCCGTCGACAGGTGCACGTAGCGCTTCAAGCCCCCGGCCTCTCGCCGCACCACCAGCGACATCTTGGCGTGGGTCTTATGGCCCATTACCCCGTAGAGCACGTGGGCCCCGGCGTCCTGGAGGCGGTTGGCGATGGCGATATTAAAGGCCTCGTCAAAGCGCGCCCGCAGCTCAACCACCGCGGTGACCTCCTTGCCCGCGCGGGCCGCCTCGGCCAGGGCCTGGGGGATCGGCGACTCGGGATCGGAGCGGTAGAGCGTCTGCTTGATCGCCAGCACGTTGGGGTCGGCGGCGGCCTGCCGGATAAACTCCAGCACCGGGAAAAACGACTGATAGGGGTGATGCATCAGCACCGTGCCCTGGCCGATGGCCTCAAAGACCTCGCCATGGCGGATCGGCCCGGTGGGCATCGCCGGCATAAACCCCGGGTACTTCAGGTCGGCCCGCTCCAGATCGGCCGGGATCATCATCAGGCGGTTGAGGTTCACCGGTCCCATCACCTGGTAGAGGTCGGCCTCCCCCAGTTCGCACTGCTCCAGCAGAAAGCGCGCCACGTCCATCGGGCAGTTATCGGCCACCTCCAGACGCACGGCCTCCCCGTAGTTGCGGGCGTAGAGCTCGTCTTCCAGGGCGATCATCAGGTCTTCGACCTCTTCCTCGTCGACGTAGAGCTCGCTGTTGCGGGTGATGCGAAACTGGTAGCAGCCGGTCACGCTCATGCCGGCAAAGAGCTCGTCGACGTGCGCATGAATCACCGACGACAAAAACACGTAGTCGTGCGCCCCTCCGCTGACCTCCCGGGGCACCTGAATCAGCCGGGGCAGGCACCGGGGGGCAGGCACCACCGCCATGCGGCTGGCGCGCCCGAAGGCATCCTTGCCCTCCAACGAGACCACGAAGTTGAGGCTCTTATTGACCACCCGGGGGAAGGGGTGAACCGGGTCGATGCCCATCGGGCTGAGCACCGGCAAGACCTCCTCCTCAAAGTAGCGCTCCACCCACGCGCGCTGACGCGCGCTCCAGTCGGCCCGCTTCAAAAAGCGCACTCCCTGCTCGGCCAGCTCCGGGATGATCACCTCGTTGAGCAGGCGGTACTGCTCCTGCACAAAGGCCGAGCAGCGCTCCCCGATCTCCCCGAGCACCTCACGGGGGCGCATCCCATCGGGGCCGATCTGCTCGGCATCCAGCGCGATCTCGTGTTTGAGGCGAGCGACACGAATCTCAAAGAACTCATCGAGATTGGTGCTGGAGATGCAGAGGAATTTGAGGCGTTCCAGCAGGGGCACGCGCTCATCCTGGGCCATGGCCAGCACGCGCTCATTAAACGCCAGCCAGTTCAGCTCACGGTTGAGGTAGAGGCCCGGATCACGAAGCGAGATGCTCTTTGCCATCGGTATCACCCAGAAAAAATAGAGACATGAAGAGTCGAGCGCAGACCCCGGCGGCGCGGCCCCTGACGAGGGTCGCTCAAAGCGCCGGCCTATCCGGTGTCCCCGAAGATGCCCCATTCGGGGCAAAAAGAAAGTACGATGCCGTAAGCAGAAGCGGATGCCAGAAGATGCACTATCGAGAGTGCCACACCACCTCCAGGCGCGCTCACCCCGAGCAGACATGCCCCCCTGCGAAGCGCGCCGCCGGGCTATCGGGTGAGTTCGTCGAGCGACCAGCGCACGCCCGCGCTCATAAAGAGCTGCCAGTTAAAGGCCACGGTGTAGCGCCCCGGGCTGGCAAAACTCTGGTAGCCCTCAAAACGCTCAAAGGTCGACTCGGCCACAAAGGGATTCCAGCTGGCCGAGAGCATCAAGGGCACCTTGAACTCGCCACGATCCAGGGTGTAGCCCAGCGCCAGGGCCGCCCCCAGCGCCGAGGGCGCGCGGGAGTTCATCGGAGTGGAGGAGCTGCCCTCAGGGCTGCTCTCCTCAAGGGTGGCCTGGCTGGCCAGCCCGACCAGCAGCTCGGGCCCCACACCCAGGCTCAACCCACCGGCCTCCCGACCGTTGGAAAGCTCCAGCAGCAGGGGCACGCGCAGGCTATGCGCTGCCATCCGCATCTCCAGGCGCTCACCGCTGTCGACGTCTTCGGCGTGACCACGCCCGCTCTGATAGCCGTAGAGCGCATCGGCCACCAGACTCACCCGGGCCCCGGACCCCTCCCAGAGGGGCTGGCGCAGGGTGGGGCCAACGACCAGCCCCATGCCCCGAAACGCCGTGCCGTAAAGCAGCGTGGGCGCCCCCACCGGATCGACCGGGCGGTAAAGCCACCCAAAACTCCCGCCGACCCGGGCGCCCACCTCGGCCTGACCCCACTCCAGCGCCGAGGCCTCCACCGGGCCCAGCAGGCAAGCCAGCGCTCCACACATCAGCGCGCTGGCTCGCCAGGCCCCCCTCCATGTGCCGGGCCTCGGGATGTTCATACGCGCTTGATCTCCACCTTCTGCATCACGGCGTCTTCGTGGGGACGATCGCGGCGGTCACGCGGCAGGTTGCCGATCGCCTCGACCACATCCATCCCCGAGACCACCTCCCCGAAGACCGCGTGGCGATTGTCCAGGTGCGGCGTCGGTCCCAGCGTGATGAAGAACTGGCTGCCGTTGGTGTTCGGACCGGCGTTGGCCATCGAGAGCATCCCGGCTTTGGTGTGCTTGAGCTCCGGGTGGAACTCATCGGCAAACTTGTAGCCCGGTCCCCCGGTGCCCTGACCCAGCGGGTCGCCGCCCTGGATCATGAAGCCCGGGATCACCCGGTGGAAGATCACCCCGTCGTAAAACGCGCCGGTGGTCTCCTCAAAGGTCTCCAGGTCGGTGTAGGGGCGCTTCCCGGTGGCCAGACCCACGAAGTTGGCCACGGTCTTGGGCGCGCGCTTCTCAAAGAGTTTGATGTCGATCACACCGTGGTTGGTGTGAACGATCGCGTGCAGCTCACCCTCGCCGCCCACGTAATCGGAGGGGACTTCATTAAATTGCTTCAGCTGGTTCATGGTAGCTCCCTTGAAAAGTGCGCGTTTAAGCGCGCGTAGAAACGTCATCTGTAAACCTCTAAAGGCGCTGGCGCAGAAGCATTACAGCAGCAGGTCAAACTCGTAAAGCACGCCGGTAAACACCCCGACATGCCCCTGGTAGATGCCGTCGTAGGTGATCTCGCCAGTGCTCTCGTCGTAGGTGGCCCGCTGGCTCATCGCCTGGTCAAAGCCCAGGTTGTAGCCCATCCGCAGCTCCACCGGAATGCGCACCGGACCGGCCTTAATCTCCATGCCCGCGCTCAGGGTGAGCAAGATGTAGTTGGAGGGCGCGATCTGATTGCGGGCGTTGAGCTGGTCGGTGAGGCTGCCCATCGACCCGGCGCGACGCTCCTCGCGGTACTCCAGCTCGCTCTCGGTCTGGAAGATGAACTCCGCCCCCACCCCGAACACCGGGCTCACCCGCGAAGTGGGCACCCGAAACTTCAAGAGCACCGGCAGGTGGTAGGCCCGGGAGACCTGATCGCTGTGGATACGCGCGACGGTGCGCCCGCTGAGCGCGTCGTTTTTATCCACGTACCCCGAGGCCTGGTCCACCGAGTAATAAAATCCGGTCTCCAGCCCCACAAAATCCAGTGCCCGCAGCTCCAGGCTCAAGCCCGCCTTGGGCCCCACACCAAAGTGCCCGTAGTACTCGGGCTTGGCGAAATAGACCTGGTTTCCCTGGTCGCTGGTCATCCGGGAGTCGTCGGGAATGCCCTGCCCGGCCACCATATTGATGCCGCCTTTGGCGCCGACCGCAATCTCCAGGTCAAAGGCCTCCGCCGTGGCCGGCGCGCTCGCCAGCATCCATCCCATCACTCCCGCCACCATCGCCATCTGAGCGAGCTTCATCACCACCTCATCACCAAAACGTTTCGTCACCGCATCAGGCATCGTCGCGTCCCCGAGGGCGCGACCCGGCCAGGGTCGCCTGGCCGGGCGCCCGGGTCCATCGGTTGACTCCGATGGCAGCGACCATACAACTTTGATCCCTCGACTCCAACACCCGCGCCCGGAGGCCCGCTGTGGACCCCACCCTAAGCGTCGGCATCGACCTGGGGGGCACCAACGCCCGCCTGCAGGTCTTCAACGATGCCCTCCACCCCATCGCCCAGGCTCGCCAGCAAATCCGCGGGGAGTGCACCCCGGAGCAGGTCGCCTCCACCCTGGCAGCCCTCCTCACCGATTGCTGCCGCCAGGCCCACCTCTCGCCAGAGCATATCCGCCAGGTGGGCGTGGGCCTGGCCGGCCAACTCTCCGCCGACGGACGCCGCGTGCTCAACGCCCCCAACCTGGGCTGGCGCGACGTCGAGGTGGCCGACCTCCTGGAACGCACCCTGGCCGACCAGGCCCACGTCCGCGCTCCGCTCCACCTCTTCAACGACCTCAACGCCCTGGTCGCCGGCGAACACCTGCGCGGCGCGCTGGTCGGCCTGGATGATGTGCTCGCCGTCTACGTGGGCACCGGCGTCGGCGGCGCCATCATCGCCGGCGGTCGCCTCCTGGAGGGCGCCGGCAACAACGCCGCCGAGATAGGCCACGTCAAAGTCGTGCCCCGGGGCCGGCGCTGCGGCTGCGGCCAGCGCGGCTGCCTGGAGGCCTACGCCGGCGGCCTCCACCTGGAGACCCGCGTCCAGGAGGTGCTCAGCGCCCACCCCACCCTGGGTGCCCTGGCCGCCTCCGCCAACGGCGCCGGACTGCGCCTCTCCGCCATCGACCCGGTCGCCGCCGATCACCCCCCGCTCAACGACCTCTGGGAGGAGACCAGCGACCTGCTCGCGCTGAGCCTGGCCAACGCCTGCACCCTGCTCAATCCGGCCGCCCTGTTGCTCGGTGGCGGCGTGCTCGAACACTGCCCCTACCTCCACCGATTAACCCTCGATAAAACCCTCCCCCTGGTCCTCGAAGTCGCTCGCCGCGATCTCACCCCCCTGACCCCCACGCTCGGCGAAGAAGCCGGCACCCTGGGGGCCGCCTCCATGGCGGCGCTTCGCCAGGCGAAAAACACCCCGCAAAGCCACGCTCAGACTTGATTTTTTGCGCGTCTTTCATTAGAGATTCGCCCCCTGTCAGCGCAGGCATTTTCGGGCGCCCTCCCCCCCCCTTTCCTACGCCCGTTTCGCGCTGACTTCGTCCCCCGACTCCTCTGTCGGGCTTGTGCCAACATCCAATGGAGATCACATGCAGTGAACAGATTTCCTCAGATCCGACCGGCTGCCCTCGATCCTGCTCACCAGAACTGGTGGGTCCGCGACGGCCTTCGCCCCGAAACTCATCGCCTCCAGATCGCCGGCCACGACGCCGAGACCCTTGCCAGACGCGCTGATAGACCGCTCTTCGCCTACGACCTCGACCGGGTCGAAGACAACTTTATGCGGCTCCATCAGGCCTTTGCTCGCCACGGACACCCCTTCCAGGTGTTCTATGCGGTCAAAGCCAATCGCTTCCGGCCGATCCTCGAGACCCTGCGCGCCACCGGCGTCGCCGGAATCGACGCTGCCAGTCCCCGCGAGGTCTTGTATGCGTTGGAGATGGGCTTTCCCGCTGAGAAAATCACGTTCACCAATGTCAGCGTCAGCAAACGCGACCTCGAGCAGCTCAAAGGGCTGCCGATCATGCTCAACTGCGACTCGCTGAGCGTCATCGAGAAGGTCGCCCAGGTCGATCCCGGCCGGGCCATCGGCCTGCGCATCAACCCCCAGGTCGGGGTGGGCATCAACGAAAACCTGACCTACGCCGGACAACGCGCCACCAAGTTCGGCATCTACCTCGATCGCCTGCCCGAAGCCCTGGCGCTGATCGAGAAGCACGGGCTGCGCCTCCAGGGCCTGCACATGCACGTGGGCTGCGGCTGGACCGGCTCGGCCATCACCCAGTACTTCCAGGCCGTCGACCGCCTCACCGCGATCGCGCGCCAGGTCATCGACACCCACGGCCCGCTGGAGTACTTAAACTTCGGCGGTGGCCTGGGCGTCCCCCTGACCGCCGGCGACGGCTCGGTCGACGTCAACCTCTACGCCCGGGGCATCGTCGAGCGGGTGCGCCAGCTGGGCCTGGGCATCAAGGTCTGCGTGGAGCCCGGCGACTACATCGTCAAAGACACCGGTGTGCTCCTCTCCGAGGTCGTGATGGTCGAGGAGAAGGGCGGCACCGAGTTTGTGGGCGTAAACACCGGCTTTAACGTCCATACCGGCGCCAGCCACTACAACCTCTACCAGGAGTTTGTGCACACCACGCGCGCCGACTTCAGCCCCGAACACCAGGTGACCATCGTCGGCAACATCAACGAGGTCATCGACGTCTTCGCCAGCGACCGGCCCATGCCTCGCATCCAAGAAGGCGACATCCTGGCCATGCTCAACGCCGGCGGCTACGGGGCCTCCATGATGATGGAACACTGCCTGCGCGAGCCGGCCATGCAGATCGGCCTCTCGCAAAAGGGCAACCCCTTCGCCGAGTCCCTCTAACGCGCCGTACACCGCCTCACCTGGCGAGGCGGTCTGGAGTCATGATTCACACCGACATCAACACTCAGACCGCCTCGCTCACCCTGATCCGCACCGATCGCGGCCGCCCCGAAATCTTCTGGGCGCGGCGTCGGGCGGATCGCGCGTTTCTTGGTGGCTTTTTTTCCTTCTTTGCCGGCTCGGTGGAGCCCACCGACGCCGCGCTCCCCACCACCGGGGCGCCCCCAAACGAGCGCGCTCCGGCCGACCTTCACCTGCGCACCGCCGCGCTCCGAGAGTGCTTCGAGGAGTGCGGCGCACTCTTCTGTGCCACCGGCCTCCTCGCCCCCGGCACGCTGGCGCGCGACCCCGCCCACCAGCTCTCCGAGCATCTCCCGGCCCCCCTGGACACCGCGCGCCTGCACTGTGCGGGCACCTGGCGCACCCCCTCCTGGATGCCCCCCACCTGCACGACCTTCTTCACCCTGACGCTCACCCACGCCGAGGCCCGCACCCTCGACACCCTGGCTGAGCATCTCGACCCCGACGAGCTTGAGTGGGGCCAGTGGATCACCCCGGAGCAGGCCCTGCACGCCTGGCACCACGGCCTGGCCCTCTTAACCACCCCGCTCACCGCCCTCCTCGCGCAGCTCGCCAGCCAACCCGGCCACCCGACCCTGGGCCCGACAGGCCACCCGGCCCCCACCGCCGAGGCCATCGAGTACCTCGGCGGCATCGTCGCCCTGCCCCTGCGCACCGCCACCCTGCCCCCGGCCACCCACACCAACACCTACCTCATCGGCCGAGAGCGATTCTTGATCGTCGACCCCGGCCCCGACGACGCCGACGAACTGGCGCGCCTCATCGCCCTGATCGACGCGCGCCGAGCCCGCGGCCACACCCCGACCGCCATCCTGCTCACCCACCATCACCCCGACCACGTCGGGGGCGCCCGGGCGCTGGCCGAGCGCTTTCACCTGCAGATCCTGGCGCACCCGCGCACCGCCGAGATCCTCCCGGCGCTGGGCGCCACCCACCTGACCCACGGTCAGCGCCTGGAGCTGGGAGCCTTTGGCGAACTCGAAGCCTGGCACACCCCGGGCCACGCCCCCGGCCATCTGGCGCTCGTCCACGCCCCCACCCGCAGCGTGTTTGCCGGCGACCTGGTGGCCTCCAGGGGCACCATCATCGTCAACCCGCCCCGCGGACACATGGGCGACTACCTGCGCAGCCTGCACACCCTCCTGACCTTCAATCCCGACATCATCTGGCCGGCCCACGGCCTGCCCATCGTGGCCACCCGCGCGCTGCTCACCGGCTACATCGACCACCGCTTTGAACGCGAGGCCAAGGTCCTCGACGCGCTCCGCGCCCACCCCCGGGCCACCGCCGCCGAGCTCGTCCCCGGGGTCTACCCCGAGCTGCCGCCACAGATCTGGCCCCTGGCCGAGCGCAGCCTCCTGGCCCACCTGATCCACCTGGTCGAACAGGGGCTGGCCCGGGCGCTTGACGGCGATCGCTATCAGGCCCGCTGAGCCAGCCCCTCCTTCCCCGGCGGGGTTTTGACAGCCCGGCGCGCGTCGTGGCAAAACCGAGCGCCTCAGCCTTTCCCACATCCACTGCTCGCCAAAGGAGCGCATCATGACCCAGGCATCGCCCCAGATCGGCCCGCTCGGATCTCCCTTTGAGGTGCCCGCCCACCCGCAGCGCTCACTCGCGGAGCTCGTCGAAGACGCCGGCCTCGACCGCGTGCATTTCTTCATCGACGAGGCCATCTCCTCCCGGGCCATTGAGGAGGATGACGCGAAGGGCGACACGATCTGCCTGGCTCTGCTCCCCTACGACCACCCCACCGACGCCCTGGACGACGCCCTCTTTGAGCACCTTGAGAACGCCTCGCTTCAGCCGGCCACCCTGCGCGACCTGGTCTGCTTCGCCATCGCCCACCCCGAGGCCGGGCTGGAGCACGAGATCGTGGCCACCGGCACCATGCGCACCCGCCATGTCTACGGGGCCCAAAAACCCGGCGAGACCACCTGGAAGCACACGACCCGCGACAAGACGATCTGCCAGTGGGTCACCGGCTTAAGCCGCACCGGCCATCAACGCGAGCTGGTGCCGATGGAGATCTACCTCAAAGACCTGCTCCGCCAACCGGCCCGAGTGCTGGTGCGCGTGAGCTGAGCCCGCTCCGCTCCTCGCCAACAAAAAAGCCCCGGCAGCTACGCCGGGGCTTTTTTTAGGAACGCTCTCCCCACATTCAGGACGCGTCCGCGCTCTCAACAGCCGGCGCCTCGCGCAACCCGAGGAAGCGCCCTCCTCGCCGACGCTCCTCCATCTCCGCTTCCCAGGCCGCCCGCTTCCGAGCCTCCTCCTCCGAGGCCACCTTGCGATCGGCCTCCAGCGCCTCCTGAAAAACGTCGTCGAAGGTCTCCAACGTACCGACCTTCTCTTCGCTGCCGTCTTCGTTGATCTTGATCAGGGTGCCATCCTCCGCCTCGCGCAGGCGTCCGGCGGCGATCTCCGCCTCCACATCGACCTCCCTGGCGTCAGCCAGCTCGCCGAGGACCCCCAGGCCCTCCTCGCCAATGAGCGGCGCAGGCCCCCCAATGTAGGTGTCATCATGGGCGGCGATGATGCCCTCGTAGGAGCGGGCGTAGCCGCTGTTCTCAAAGGCGCGGATCTTCACCGAACTCAAATGGTGGTTGAAGTGCTTGATCGGCACCGACACCGTCAACAGCCCCAGCGGAATCCCCAGCAGCGTCACCGCCACCGTGGCCAGCGGCCACATCATCTTGGTTTGAGGCAACACCCGAAACGCCAGCCACAGAACCACAGCTCCGGCTCCCACCACCGTGACAAAGGGGAACATGCGGATCGGATCGATATAAAGCTCAAACTGAATCCAGGCCGCCACCGTCGGCACCCACCAGGCCAGCATCCCCCCGATGAGCAACTTCCACCGGCTCGGGTTCAGCCCCTCGAGCACGCCGGCATCCTCACGCCTTTTGAGCACCACCGCGTGGAGAATCGCCGCCAGCACGATCATCCACACCCCGAAACCCACAAATTGCATCGCTCCCAGGATGGACTCGCCATCGAGCGCAGCCGAGATCACGTTCCTCGATCCGAGCCACACGCTGAGCGAACCGAAGATATAAACCAGCAAATAAATCACGCCCATCTGACCACCTCCCGGGTGTCTGACTTCGCCAAAAATTTCTCGGTACCACCGGAGTGCGACAGTTTTAGGCATTCCCGTCCGGCACGCAAACGTCGTTCTCACCGGCAAAATCCCTCGACATCGCGCGCGCTCAAGCACAACGCCGCCACAAAGGCCCCCCCCCCCGACGTCCAGCGCGACCACGAGCTGGTGCCGGTGGCGCTCTACCTCAAAGCCCTGCTGCGCCAACCGGTCCCGGTGCTTGGTGCGCATGAGCGGAGCGCGCCCGCTCCTCGCCAATAAAAAAGCCCCGGCAGCTACGCCGGGGCTTTTTTGTGAACGCTCTTCCCGCATTCAGGATGCGTCCGCTGACCTTCGTATCCATGCTCTCCCAAACCCAAAAATCCGCCCTCCCTGGCGACGCTCCTCCACGTAAGCCTCCCAGGCCGCCCGCTCCCGGGCCGCGGCCTCCGCGGCCGTCGCCGCGTCGGCCGCCAGCGCCACGTCCAAACGCTCCCCAAAGTTCTCAAGCTCCTCGAGCACTTCTTCGCGCCCATCGTCGTGAATCTTAATCCAGGTGCCATCCTCCAGCTCGCGCATACGCCCGGCGGCGATCTCCTCAGCTACGTTGATCGTACGTGCGCTGGCCAACACCTCGAGAAAGGGCTGGCTCTCCTCACCGAAGATCGGCGCAGACGTCTCGAGGTAGGTCACATCATCCGCGTTGAGAATGGCCCTGCTTCGCTCACCGTAGAGCGCGCCGGTGCTATAGGAGCCGATGTCCACCGCACTCAAATGGTACGTGAAGTGCTTGACCGGCACCGATAACGTCATAAGCCCCATCGGAATCCCCACCAGGCTCATCGCCACCATCCCCACAGGCCCCTGGTATGTGCGCCCGGGTAGCCCCCGAAACACCCCCCACAGCGCCACAGCGCAGGCTCCCCCCAACGTGACCAGGGGGAACATGCGAATCGGATCGAGAAAACACTCAAACTGGATCCAGGCCGCCAGCGTCGGCCCCCACCAGCCCATCAGCCCCAGGACGAGCCACCGCGGTCCAACCGGGTTCCGCCCTTCGCGCAGGCCGCCATCCTCATGGCGCAAGAGCACCACCGCGTGAAGCACAGCCGCCATCACAATCATCAGCGTCCCAAAGCCCAGGATTCGAAGGCCCGCCATGATCGGATCGCCCTCGAGCACAGCGGTGAACACGCGCCATGAGCCAGTCGACACAATGACGGAACCGAAGACATAGATCAGCAAATAAATCACGCCCATAGGCCCTCCTCCGGGGTGTCTCACGCGCCCCAAAAAAACGTCTCGATCCATCTAAGCCGCGACAGTGTGGGGCATTGCCAGCCAGCGCGCAAACGTCGTTCTCACCCGCTCAAGCGCTCGCCATGGCCGACTCTCGACCACAGATCCACCACTTAAGCCCCCTGACCTCGCGTTCTGCACATCCAGATCCACCACTTAAGCCCCCTGACCTCACGTTCTGTTGACCACAGAACGCCTACTCGGACCCCTGACCTCACCTTCTGTTGACCACAGAACGCCTACTCAGACCCCTGACCTCACCTTCTGTTGACCACAGAACGCCTACTCGGACCCCTGACCTCACGTTCTGTTGACCACAGAACGCCTACTCAGACCCCTGACCTCACCTTCTGTTGACCACAGAACGCCTACTCAGACCCCTGACCTCACCTTCTGTTGACCACAGAACGCCTACTCGGACCCCTGACCTCACGTTCTGCACATCCAGCTCCACCACTTAAGCCGTCCACCGCCCGGCCCCGACCCTGCCTTGCCGCCCGGGGGGCGCCGGGGCTATCCTCGCATCTCGTCTCCACGGGCTTGAGCCTGCCCTCCTTCGTCCTCGGCCCCGTATGCTCCAGCGCATCACCGCCATTCTCCTGCTCGGCGCCCTCGTCCTGGGGAGCGCCCCGAGCGCCTCCGCCCAGTCGGCCCCCCGCGGGTTTGGTCCCACCGTACGCATCGGCGGCTCGCTCCCCTCTCAGGAAGCCGAGGCCGAAGCCCGGCTGCGCGCCACCCGCGCCGCGCTCCGAGAGCAGGCCCGTCAGGCGCTCTACGCCGCGCTCACCGACCCGGGCACCGACGACGACGCCGCGGCGCGCCAGACCCTCCAGCGCGTGATCGACGACGAGTCCACCACCTCCGGCTTTCGCATCGCCCTGCAGCTCCAGCTGGCCGCGCTGCACCTCTACCGCGATCGCCCCGAGCAGGCCGACCAGACCCTGGCCCGCGCCCGACGCCTGGCCGGCGAGTCGCGCACCCTCCTGCAGAGCCTGGACCTCTTTGAGGCCGGCCGCGAGCTTTTGGACCACCGCCCCGAACGCGCGCGCCAGCTTCTGGACTGCCCCTCCTCGCCAGAGCACAACCAGGCCCTGGCCGCCCTCTGCACCCCCGACACGGCGCTGCCCCCCGCCGCGCTCTTGCGCCGGGAGTTCTTCGTCGCCGCCCTCCTCCATCGCCCCCTGGACGACGCCCGCGACACGCACCTGGCACGCCAGCGCTTCGTCGTGGAGCCCCTGACCCTCGCGCGCCTGCGGGCCCGGCAGGCCCCGGCCCACACCCTGGACGCCCTCCTCAACGAGGCCCGAACCCGAAACGACAACGCCGCCGAGCTCCGCCTGCAGCTGGCCCGCGCTCGCCAGCTCCTCCAGAGCGAGGCCGCCCCCGAGCTGGCCGCGCACGCCCTGGCGCGGGCCGCCGAGCTCCTCCCCGCGCTCCAGGATGACTTCGCCGGCCTGCGCCTCACCGCCCTGCAGGCCCAGAGCTGCCTTCAGGAGCGCTCCCCGGCCTCGTGCGGCGACACCGCCGCCGAGCTCACCGCCCTGACCACGCTCCCCCCCGAGCTCCTGCCCCAGATCCCCTGGCACCAGCACTGCGACCCGGCGCTGGGCCCGGCCGCCCTGCCCCTGTGCGCCCACGCCCAGACCCTGGGGCCGCCCGAGCGGCGCGCCCGGGCCACCCTGACCCGCGCCCAGATCCACCTGGAACGCTTTCAACCCGCGCTGGCCCGCGACGCCCTCCAGGGGCTGGAGGACTTTATCGGCCCCGCCCCCGCGCTCCCGGCCCCCCTGCTGGTCGATCGCTGCCACCTCCATGAGCGCGCCCGCTCCGCGCATACCTACCAGGCCTGCACGCAGGCGCTCACCGGTCTGGCCGACCTCCCCACCGACCTCGACACCTGGGCGCTGCGCCCCGGCCTGATCCTGATTCACCAGGCCCTGGCCCACGCCCCCCCGCAGAGCACCGCGCGGGCCACCCCCTCAGACCACCTGCGCCTGGCCATCGACCTGGCGCTGGCCGGCGATCGCCCCCTCTACGGGCTGGCGGCCGTCGCCGCCCTGGACCGCGCCGATCTCTACGCTCGTCGCTCCCCCACGCCGGCCGACGCCCCGGCCTACTTCGCCGAAGCCCTGGCCCTGGCCCAACGCGCCGCCCAGAGCCCCGAGCGCTCGGCCCACGACCAGGTGATCTCCCCGGCCCAGCTCGCGCGCCTGCACACCCGCTGGCTCGCCAGCCTGGCCGCGCTCAAGCTCTGGGAAGACCTGTTGACCCGCGCCCAGAAGGCCTACCTGCTGGCGCGCACCACCTCCGATCCGGTGCTCGGGGCCACCGCCCTGATGCGTCGCGCCCAGGCCCACCTGGCCCTCCAGGAGCCCGAGCGCGCCTGCTCCGCGCTGCGCGCCGCCCAGGCCCTGGGCACCCCGCCCCCCCTGCAAGAACTGGCCAGCGAGCTGCGCCCCCACTGCCTCGAACCCCCGGCGCTCGCCACACCCTAGACCTGGTCCGGCGTCTCGCTTATCTCTCTTTAGCTTCCTTTCTCATTCGACACCGAGTTCTCTATGCGCTCCTTACTCCTGCTCATCGCGCTCCTCGCAGCCGCCCCCCTCCCCTCCGCCTTTGCCCAGAGCGCGCCCGAAGAGCCCGCGGCCGCGGCCACTCCCGCCGCCGACTCTGCCGACTCTGCCGACTCTGCCGCCACTCCCGCAGCCGCCGGCGCCCACCTGGAAGACGCCCGCGCCCTCTACCAGGCCGGGCACTGGGACGACGCCGCCGCGGCCTTTGAACGCGCCTTTGAACTCGCCCCCGCACGCTCCGAACTCCGCGTGGCCGCCGCCCTGGAAGGCGGCTCCCTCCTCTGGGAACAGGGCCGCTACGCGCGCGCTCGCCAGAAGGTCTCCCTCGCGCTGAACCTGGCCCGGGAGCTGGAACTCACCGCCCCCATCGGCCAGCTCCTCTTGACCCTGGGCCATATCGAGAGCGCCACCGGCAACGTCCAGGGCGCCGAAGACACCCTCAACATCTGCGTGCAGCTCACCGGCGAACACGACGACGCGGTCTACCGCGCCCTCTGCCGGATGAATCGCCGGGTGGTGCGCACCCTCCTGGGCAAAGACCCCGGCAGCCAGAGCGACCTGCGCGCCGACATCACCACCCTCCAGAACACCGACTCCCTGCTGGCCATCGGCACCGCCCTGACCCGAACCGCCGACCTCTACCAGGACAACGGCGACCTGGCTCAGGCTCGCCAGCTCCTCGACGAAGCCCGCCGCCACATCGAGGCCTCCGAGAGCGTGCCCGCCCGGGCTCGCCATCACCTGCGCCTGGCCCAGCTCCTGAAGGCCGGCGGCGACTTTCAGGAGGCCTCGGCGCTCCTCGACAAAGCTCTGCCTCTTTTTGAGTCCATGAACAACCGCCCCATGATCGTGCACGCACTGGGGCTCAAGGCCGACATCGCCCTGGACCTCAACCACCCCGAGCAGGCGCTCCCCCTTTACCGCCGCGCCCTCGCGGTGGCTGACGCCACCGACAACCCCCTGCTCGAAGGCCGCGTCCACCTGGCCCTCTGCGAGCTCATCACCACCGGCTCGCTCCAACACTGCGAGCGCGCCATCTCCACCTTCACCGCCGGCCACCTCGCCACCTACCGCGTGCGCGCTCACGCCTCGCTGGCGCGCGCTCTCCAGCTCTCCAACCGCCTGGAAGGCGCCCGCACCAACTACCGCCAGGCCATTGAGCTGACCGAAGCCCTGCCCCGCGGCCGCGAACTCTACGCCTCCTCGCTGGCCAACCAGTACGCCAACCTCTGCCAGGTCAACACCCGCCTGAACGCCACCGGCGCCCTCTCCAGCTGCCTGGAGGCCCGCACCCGCCTCCAAGCCCTGCCCGCCGATGAAGACGACCACCAACGCCCCCTCATCCTGGCCAGCGTCATCCATTCCGCCGGCATGGCCGCCCTCCAGGAAAACAACGCCGAGCGCGCGCTCGACCTCCTGGCCACCGCCGCCGAACTCGCCATGGCGCTCCCCGCTCCCCATCTGAACATCGCCTCCGACGCCTACCTTCGCCTGGGCGCCACCCTGGCCGCCCTGCCCGATCGCGGCGACGAGGCCCGAGACGCCCTGGAGAAGGGCCTCCGGGTTCTGGCCACCGCGGAGGAACCCCGGAGCACCGACTACCGCCGCAGCGAAATCGCCCTGCTCATGCAGCTGGCCCAGCTTCAGCTCAAGCTCAAAGAGTCTTACGGCACCCTGGCCACCCTCGATCGCCTCAACCCCCTGGCCACCGAGCTCCGCGACTACACCACCCTGGCCCACTCCTTTAACCTGCGCGCCAGCGCCCACCTCCTTCTCAACGAGCAGGACGCCGCCTACCGGGCCCTGAGCACCGCCCAGATTCACGCCTCCCGCTCCGGCGATCACGAACTCATGCAGCTCATCTACGACAACGTCAAACGCTTCGAACGATGATGACCTTGGTGCTCGCCAGTGTGCTCTTAGCTTTGCCCTCACAGCCCCGGTTAAGCGGCTGTAACCTAAGGCAAAACACACAGGAGCACCCATGAACGTCTACGAAGCCATGACCGCCGATCCCGTCACCTGCTCACCCGGCGACTCCATCGAATCCGTGGCCAAAAAGATGCAGGACTTCGACTGCGGCCTGGTCCCGGTCGTCAACAAAAACGGCTCCCCCAACCCCATCGGCGTGATCACCGACCGCGACATCGTCTGCCGCCTGATCGCCCAGGGCAAAGACCTCCAGAAGTGCACGGTGGCCGACGCCATGACCGACACCGTCATCACCATCGAGCACGCCGCACCGCTGACCAACGCGCTGAACCTGATGGAGAGCAACCAGCTGCGCCGCATCGTGGTCGTCAACGACAACGACGAGGTCAGCGGCGTCATCTCCCAGGCCGACATCGCTCGCCAGGCCAGCCACGAGCTCACCGGCGAGGTCGTCGAACGGGTCTCGACCCCCTCTCCGGGCCCCTCGATGCTTCACTGAGGTCTGCCGCACCTTCGCACCACTCTACCGGCACATGGAGAGCATGTGCCGGTCCCGGGGCCGCCCAAAGGCGGCCCTTTTGCGTGCCTCCACGCTTGACCCGCTCCCACTTTATTGCTCTTTTTCGCCCCGAACCCGCAGCTTTTGCGCCCCCCGCACCGAATCTCAACGCCCCGCTGGAGCTTTTTGATGTCTACGCTTCCCCCCGTCCATATCCTCTTTGAAAACCCCGACTGGCTCCCGCCCCTGCGCGACGCGCTCCACAAAGAAGGCTTCGAGTACACCGAGATCCCGGTTCACCACGGCATCATCAGCGGCCCCCCCGCCCCGGGCATCTACCTCAACCGCATGAGCCCCTCCTCGCACACCCGCGGCCACCTCACCTCCGTGGCGCTCACCCGCGAGATTTTGGCGCACCTTCAGGCCCACGGCGCCCGGGTGGTCAACGGCCTGGCCGCCTTTGAGCTCGAGATGAGCAAGCTGCGCCAGCACCTCACCTTGCAGCGCTTTGGCATCCGCACCCCGCGCACCGCCCTGGCCGTCGGCACCGAACACCTGGTCAGCCTGGCCCGGACCTTCGAAGGCCCCTTCATCACCAAACATAACCGCGGCGGCAAAGGCCTGGGCATCGAGCGTTTTGAGAACGCCGACGAGCTCCAGGACCGCCTGGCTCAGGGCGACTTCGACCTCGGCCCCGACCACCAGGTCCTCATCCAGCAGTACATCCAGGCCCCCGAACCCTTCATCACCCGCGTCGAGATCGTCGGCCAACGCATGATCTTCGCCATGCGCTCGGCCACCGATGAGGGCTTCCAACTCTGCCCCTCCGACGTCTGCCAGGTCGAGTTGCAGCGAGAGAAAGCCCAGGCCGCAGCCCTCGCCGACAATTGCCCGATCGACGGCGGCGCCAAATTCTCCCAATCGCCGCTCAAAGCCGACGACCCGCTCGTCCTCAAGTACCTGGCCATGTGCGCTGCCAGCGGCATTGAGCTGGCCGGCATCGAGTTCGTCGAAGACGCCCACGGCCACCGCTACACCTACGACATCAACGGCACCACCAACTACAACCAGACCCTCGGCCGCCAGATGGGCATTCACGGCATGGAGGAGCTCGCCACCTACCTGCGCCACGTGGTCGCGCCCCAGGTCATGGCCGAACTCGGCTAACGCGGGAATCTCCCGGCCCACCTTGCCTCAGGCCCGAGACGGCGCAGCTTTAGCGCGCCGCCCGGGCCTTTTCTCTGCCCACCACATCAGACCCCAGGGAGCTTCAGGGGAGCGCTACCCGCCCGGGCTATGCGGCGAGCCTCCTGAGCCGTGCTCATTCGCCGGGATCGACTCTCTCCCGAGGAGCACCATGCGACGATCATGCCTTTACCTGCTGACCTTTCTTTCGCCCGCCATCGTATTCAGCACCGCCTGTTTCAACACGGAGTCGCCGCCCTCAGAACGCGCCAGGGTCACGTCTGCGACACTCGAACCCGGGCAGGCCCTCACCACCTGCAACCGGCCTCAGTCCTGCCACCAGGGCTTTGTGTGCACGCAGGGCGGCCACTGCGTCGATCCGACCGGGCAGGTCTCGGCCACGGCGGCCCTCCAGGCCGACTTCGATAACCTCCCGACCGCCGTGGGCCTGGGGGTTCCCTACGAGCTGCCTCCCAACGCGCGCCTGCGCCTCGACGACCCCGACGGTGACGGGATCGCGCTGCAGGTCACCAACCCCATCATCCTGCAGGGGCAGGGCTCGGAGCTGGTGGTCGAAAACGGCGTCATCGCCCTTCGCATCTCCGCGCCCGCCGACTGGTCTTCGGTGCGCGACTTGAGCTTTGTGCCCACCACCCCCTCCCAGCCCCATCAGGGCATCGGCATCGACGTGCGCGCCCACGGGCTCCGCCTGGACAACCTCTTCTTCGATCGCATGGGCACCGGCATTCGCGCCCACTCCATCGTCGACGGCCAGCACGCCAACCTCAACATCCAGCAGTGGAGCCGCCTGGTCTTCTGGGAATGCCACGAGCACGCCATGCACCTGGCCGGCGGCGACACCAACGCCGGCCTCTTTACCGGCCTGGAGGTCCGCGCCGGAAACGGCATCCTCGACTCGTCCTTTTTGGGCAACACCTACATCTCGCCGACCATCAACTCCACCACCGTCGACGCTCTTACGCTCGACAGCTCCGCCAGCTCGGCCACGGTGCTGGGCGCCTACACCGAGATCAACGCCCCGCTGATGCGCGCCAACTCCTTCCACGACCTGCACCTGGGAGGCAACGCCATCGACCGCCTGGATTCGGAGGGCGATCGCATCGGCCGCCACCACGCCTCGCTGCGCTTTCGCGACCCGCAAACCGGCCTGCGGGTGCGCATCCCCGGCGCGTCTCACGCCGCCCTGGCCTTTCATCACCCCAACGATGGCGAGTGGTGGTACCTGCGCTATTTTGACGAGCCCAGCCGAATGATGTGGGGCTTCTCCTACCGAAACACCTCCACCTCGGCCTACCGCTGGACGGGCCACCAGCACCCCCAGGGCCCGGCGCTCTACCAGGCGGGCACGCCCCTTAACACCACGCTCGCCATGCAGACGCTCTCCTCCGAATCCTCCACCACCCCCGGCGGCCCCCCGGCCCACGCCCCGGCCCTGGGCAAACGGGCGCAGACACCGGTCACCCCCGACCCCAACTGGGATGGCTCGGAGCCTCCCCGCTCCGAAGATCCCTACTTCGACATCACCCCCGACGAAGACGCCTTCTTCTGGGAAGGCATGTCCCCCCCCTGAATCCCCTGAACTGTCCGAGAGACGAACATCCCCAACACTCACGCGCCCCACCCAACCCGCGCACAAACCTCCCCACACCGCATACCTCCCCCCCATCCCCACAGATCTGACCGCACTCAGGGCGGCGATTGGCAAGGAGGCCGGGACAGACGCTGTAGCAACGCTACTGCGAATCCCGGACGACGCAGCCAGCGCCGTCCTGATGCGGTCAGCGGCGGTACCCCCTGAACCGTCCGAGACACGAACATTCCCCAACACCAATGCGCCCCACCAGACGTCCGCACATATTTTTTTGTACCGCATACCTCCCCCGCATCCCCACAGATCTGACCGCATCAGGGCGAAGTCCAGCAAGGAGCCAGGACGAAGCTGTGGCAGCGCCACCGCGAGTCCGCAGCGACGCCGCTGGCTTTGTCCTGATGCGGTCAGCTCGGCGATTGGCAAGGAGGCCGGGACAGACGCTGTAGCAACGCTACTGCGAATCCCGGACGACGCAGCCAGCGCCGTCCTGATGCGGTCAGCGGCGGTACTCGGGGTTGGGGTGGCCAAAATCACACCCTTCATCCCACTCATCGCGCAGGTTGCCCCAGGCCGGAATCCCCCCGGCCTCTTTGAGCATCCGCGCCAGATGCAAGAGGTTCCACGTCATGAAGGTGGTGTTGCGCTGGGTAAACGCGTTCTGCGGCCCACCCGAGCCCTCATCGCCGTACGAGAGCCCCGGGCCGGCCTCGCCCACCCACCCGGCGTCGGCCTGCGGACCGACCAGATACCCCAGGTGCTGCAAGGCGTAGAGGATGCCGCTTGAGCAATGCTTCATGCCGTCTTCGTTGCCCGTGATCAGGCACCCGCCCACCTTGCCATAATAGAGGTACTGCCCCTTCTCGTTGGTCATCCCCGACATCGAGTAGAGGCGCTCGATCACCGTGGAACACACCGAGGAGCGCTCTCCCAGCCAGATCGGCGTGCCCAGCACCAGGATATCGGCCGCCATCACCGCTTCGAAGATCTCGGGCCAGGCATCCTCCTCCCAGCCGTACTCGGTCATATCCGGGTACACGCCGGGGGCGATGGCGTGATCCACGGCTCGCACGCTCTCCACCTGCACGCCGGCGTTACGCATGATCTGGCGCGAGACCTCCATCAACGTGTCGGTGTTGGAGCGACGCGGCGAGCGTTTGAGCGTGCAGCAGATAAACATCGCTCGCAGATCTGAGAAGTCCCAGTCGCTCGGGTCGCACGCCTTTGAGGGCTGTTTGGCCATCCTCGCCTCCTGAAGCAAAGTGGGGGTGTCTGCCTGAATCTTGGCACCTCCTCTCCCCGGTCACCCGGCCTCCCCTCCCACCACCTCCATGCAGGACCCTCAATTCACGCGCGCTTTCAAGCACTTACCCCGCGCACAAAGCGCCTCCCGTCGGCACACGAACCTTGCCTGCCCGCGGGCGATCGGCTAAGACCGCGCCCATGGACGATCTAAAGAAAAAACTCGACGCCGCCTCCGCTCTCATGGAGCAGATCATTGAAGATCGCGGCCTCCTCGCCAACATCGACGAACCGACCCAGCGCCGCTTTCTGATCGCCGCGGGCCGCGTCTCCCACCCTTCCAAGCACGCGCGCCGGGCGCTGGCTCGGGCTCGTCAGCGCGACAAACGCGACCGGGAGCGCGACGAAGACCAGGCGCTCATGGATCAGACCGGGATTCGCCAGCTTCGCGACAAACCGATCTTCGAGACCCCCAAGCGCCGCGCCGAATTCGAAGGCACGCCCCACCAGCTCCCCGAACCCTTTGAGCTGGTGCGCACCGAGCCCATCGGCCACACCCATCAGGAGCGCATCTGCTACGTGTGCCGTGAGAGCTTTGGCCAGGTGCACCACTTCTACGACCAGATGTGCCTGAGCTGTGGCGACTTCAACTTTGCCAAGCGTTCCCAGACCGCCGACCTGCACGGACGCGTGGCGCTCATCACCGGGGCCCGCGTCAAGATCGGCTATCAGGCCGCCATCATGCTCCTGCGCGCCGGGGCCCGCGTCATCGCCCTGACCCGCTTCCCCAACGACGCCGCGCGCCGCTACGCCGCCGAAGCCGACTTCGACGACTGGAAGCATCGTCTGGAGATCTACGGTCTGGATCTGCGCCACACCCCGGGCGTGGAGGTCTTCTGCCGCCACCTTAATCAGCACCTGCCCCGGCTGGATTTCATCGTCAACAACGCCTGCCAGACCGTGCGTCGCCCCTCCGGATTTTACGACCACCTGATGCAGGGCGAGCTCCATGGCGAGGGCGTGCCCGACACCGCGCGCCAGCTGGTGGGACGCGTGGAAGTTGCGAACAACGCCGACGGCGCCACCCTCACCCGCCCCGGCGCCAGCTCCGCGCTCCTGAGCCAGGTGGAGCTCCTCGACGAAGACGCTGAGCGCGGCCATCACCTCTTTCCCAGAGGTCAGCTCGACGCCGACCTGCAGCAGGTCGACCTGCGCAAGGTCAACTCCTGGCGCCTCAAGCTCCAGGAAGTCTCCGCGGTCGAACTCCTGGAGGTCCAGCTCGTCAATGCCGTGGCCCCCTTCATCCTCAACGCGCGCCTCAAGCCGCTGATGGAGGCCGTCCCCACCCGCGACAAACACATCGTCAATGTCAGCGCGATGGAGGGCCAGTTCTACCGGATCTTCAAGACCGACCGGCACCCGCACACCAACATGGCCAAGGCCGCGCTCAACATGATGACCCGCACCTCGGCCACCGACTACATCGAGAGCGGCATCCACATGAACTCGGTCGATACCGGGTGGGTCACCGACGAGGATCCGGCCGACCACGCCCGGGCCAAGCGCGAAATGCATCGCTTTCATCCCCCGCTGGACATCGTCGACGGGGCCGCGCGCATCATCGACCCCATCTTCAACGGCATCAACACGGGCGACCACGTCTGGGGGCTCTTCCTCAAAGACTACAAACCCACCGACTGGTAACGCCCCCCGGGCGCGCGCGCTCCACGAGGGCAGCCCCCCCTTTGCAGACCTCGCCCCCTCCCGGCATTTTGCCCCGGGAGGGGGCGTTCTTTTAGCATCGTTCTTCGTATTTGCCTTGACCGACGCGCGCGCGTTACGAGATGCCGAATGTTTTCGCACCTCGATCATTAGCCCTGAGCAACGAGCAGTCCATGAACAACCCCCTCCGCGTCGGCGGCGTCCCCGAACATTTCAACATCCCCTTTTACCGCGCGGCCGAGCGCGGGAGCTTCGCCGATCACGACTTTGACTTCAGCTTCACCGAGTACCCCGGAGGTACCGGCCAGATGCTCGCTGCCCTGGACCAGGGCGAACTCGACGTGGCCGTGTTGCTGACCGAGGGCGTGGTCACACATATCGCCTCCGGCGGCGACGCCACGATCCTGGGCACTTACGTCACCTCCCCGCTGATCTGGGGCGTGCACGTGCACGCCGACACTCCCTTTGAGCGCCTCGAAGAGCTGCGTGGGGAATCCTTTGCCATCAGCCGCCCCCGCTCCGGCTCCCACATCATGTCCTACGTGCTGGCGCGGGATCTGGGCTGGGATCCTCAAAGCGAGATGCGCTTTGAGCAGGTCGGCGATCTCAGCGGCGCGCGCCAGGCCCTGGCCCAGGGCCGTGGCACCGCGTTCATGTGGGAGAAGTTCACCACCAAGCCCCTGGTCGACTCCGGCGAGTGGCGACGGGTGGGCACCTGCGCCACGCCCTGGGCGCCTTTTGTGATCATCAGCCGCAAAGGCTTTGCCACCGAGCGTCAGGCCGACCTCAACGCCCTCTTCACCACGTTGCGCGCGCTCACCGCCGAGCTCCACGAGCAGCCCGAGGCCACCATCGCCGAGGTCGTCTCTCGCTTTGGCCAGCGCCCCGACGACGCCCGACTCTGGCTGGAGCAGACCCGCTGGGCCGAACACCCCGGCATCGATCTCCCCGAGCTCTCCCGCGTCATCGACACTCTCACCGCCGTCGGCGTGCTCCAGGCCCCGCGCCCCGCCGAAGACTTCCTCTTCGCGCGCTGAACGCTCGACACGCCCGCCTGAAGGTGAGTATCCCTGGTGTCCGATACCTCCGCGACGCCATCACAGCCGGCGTCGCTCCCCTCGCCCTTCCGCCACGTTTCGCCGTCAAGGAGTCGTCATGTCCTCGTACAAATCCCTGAAACTTCGCAGCGGTCTTAGCTTTCCGGCCCTGGGCCTGGGCACCTGGAAATCCAAACCCGGCGAGGTGTACGACGCGGTGCGCGCCGCCCTGGAGATCGGCTACCGACACCTGGATTGCGCCGCGGTGTACGGAAACGAGCACGAGGTCGGACAGGCCATCACCGACGCCATCAAAGCCGGCGACGTCTCCCGCGAGGAGCTCTGGGTCACCTCCAAACTCTGGAACAACGCCCACCTCAAAGACGACGTGGCCCCGGCCCTGGACCAGACCCTGCGCGATCTCCAGCTCGACTACCTGGATCTCTACCTGATCCACTGGCCCATCGCCTGGAAGCCCGAGGTCTCCTTCCCCCGCCAGCCCTCCGACTGGCTCACGCTGGAGCAGGCGCCCTTGAGCGCCACCTGGGAGGCGATGCTCCAGACCAAAGCCGCGCAAAAGACCCGCGCCATCGGCGTCTCCAACATGGGACCGCTCCGCCTGGAGGAGTTCCGCCAGGTTGGTGAGCTCCCCGAGGTCAATCAGGTCGAATGCCACCCGCACTTGCAGCAGCGGGAGCTTCTGGAGCGCTGCAACGAGCTGGGCATCGTGCTCACCGCCTACTCGCCACTGGGCTCCACCGATCGCGAGCACCGCAAAGACGACGAGCCCCCGCTGCTCAACCATCCGACCATCGAAGCCATCGCCGAGGAGCTCAACGCCTCCCCGGCCCAGGTGCTGATTGCCTGGGCGCTGGCCCGCGACACCGTGGTCATTCCCAAGTCGGTCAACCGCGCGCGCATCCAGCAAAACTTCGCGGCGCTCAAGGTCGCGTTGAGCCCGGCCCACCTCGACACGATCGCCGGCCTCGACAAGCATTACCGCTACCTCGACGGCGCCTTCTTCGCCGCGCACGGCTCGCCCTACTCCCCGGAGGCGATCTACCGCTAAGCGGACTCGCCAGCGAGGCACCGCGCCGCAGACCCGGCGCACACGCAAAAAAGCCCGCGACCGTTAAGGTCGCGGGCTTTTTTTAGGCTCGGCGTTCGCCCCGTGAGCGCCTTAGTTGGCGGACTCGGCGTAGGCGGCGCGGGCGGCGGGATCGGCGCTGATCTCAAAGATCTTCGCCGCCAGCTCTTCCTCCGTCATCTTCGCCTCGGCCAGGAGCGCCTCGACTTGATCGGGGTTCGCCTCGATCTTGGCGCGCAGCGCCGCGAGCTCGCGCGCCTCCTTCACCAGCGGCGACTCCGGGGCAGCCTCCTCAACCGGAGCTTCCTCCACCTGAGCCGTCTCTTCCGGGGCGGCCGACGCGGCCTCTTCTTCAGCGGGCTTCTCGCAGGCGGCCACAAAGATCAGGCACAGCGCGGCAAGCAGCGGGATCAACTTCATGCGATTCATCATCGTCTCCTTCCTTACTGATCAGCGTTGGGGTTTTTAGCTTTGCCGCCAGCGACCGCCGGACGACGCCCCTGACCGCGCTCACCGGCCTGAGCTTCTTCACCTTCGCCAGCCTCACCGGCACGCGCGGCTTTCCCTTTCTCGCCACGCTCGCCAGCCTGACCGCGCTCACCAGCCTGACCACGCTCACCAGCCTGACCGCGCTCGCCAGCCTGACCGCGCTCACCAGCCTGACCACGCTCACCAGCCTGACCGCGCTCGCCAGCCTGACCACGCTCACCAGCCTGACCGCGCTCGCCAGCCTGACCGCGCTCGCCAGCCTGACCGCGCTCGCCAGCTTGACCGCGCTCACCAGCCTGACCGCGCTCCGGACGCGGACGACGGCGCTCACGCTCCTCCCGGATCTGCGCCGCCAACGCCTGGCCGCGCACGCCCGACTCCACCTGCTCGCGCACGTACTCCCCGAACCCTTCCATCGGGCCATGCTCTCGGGCCGCTTCGGCCTCGGCCTTCAACGTGCGCGCAGCTTCGGCCGCCGCACGGCCCGCCGAGCGGGCCTGGCCTTCTTCACCCTCGCCATCAGCGACGGCTTCTTCGCCTTCACCGGCGCCTTTCTCGTCGCCCTTCGGGCCCTTCTTCAACGCTTCCAACGCTCGCTCAATCTGAGCGTTCTCCACGCCCTCGACGGCCAGCTCATGGGCCACCTCCGGAAGCGCCAACGCCTCCAGAATCTCAGCCGCGCGCTGATTTCCCTCCGGCTGGGCTTCTTCCTGAGCCACCGCCGGCACCGCCAACAGGAGCGCGCCGGCACACAGGCCGCGCTTCGTCCACTTCATCCAACGCATGTTCATACTCCTTTCTCTCTGTGGGCACAGTCACGTCGATATGCCAACCCTAGCGCAGCCGTGATATAACTGTCACCACGCAGAAACGTTACATGTCGCCGACGCGCCGCGCTTATCACGCCCCTCTTCTCGGCCCCCCTGACGTCCTCGCACCGCCACCAGGAAGCTCCTATGAGCGAGACCGACGCCCCCACTCCCGCCCTCCTCGCCAGCTGGAAAACCCTCACCCTCGCTCCCGCCAACCAGGCCACCTTGGTAGATGCCGGCCAGACCATCGCGCCGCGCAACCCCCTGGACACCTTTGAGCGCCAGCAGGCCCTGGGCGCGCTGCCCTTAATCGAAACCGATACCCGACACGTCGACAACGCCGACTTCTCCCTCAAAGACGTGCTCGGCCAGGGCGGCATGGGCGTGATTCATCTGGCCGACCAACGCTCGCTCTGGCGAGAGGTCGCCATCAAAACCATCCGCCCCGACAACCGCAACCCCGACGCGCCCCGCGGACTCCTCAAAGAAGCCTGGGTCACCGGGATGCTGGAGCACCCCAACATCATCCCCGTGCACGCCCTGGGCGTCGACGCTCAGGGCGCTCCCATGATGGTGATGAAGCGCGTGGAAGGCCGCCCCTGGAGCGACACCCTCACCCGCCCCGATCTGCTGCCCCGACGCTTCTCCGACTACCAGGAGCCCCTCGACGCCCACCTCGACATCCTGACCCAGGTCTGCGATGCCATCCATTTCGCGCACAGCCACGGCGTGATTCACCGCGATCTCAAACCCGAAAACGTCATGCTCGGTGACTTCGGCGAAGTCTACCTGGTCGACTGGGGCATCGCCGTCAGCCTGCGCGACGATGGCACCGAACGCATCCCCCTGGCCCGCAACGTCAACGAAGTCGCCGGCACCCCCTCCTACCTCGCCCCCGAAATGGCCCGCGGCGACGGCGCCGCCATCGATCAACGCAGCGACGTCTACCTGCTTGGCGCCATCCTCCACGAGCTGGTCACCGGCACCCCGCGCCACCCCGGAAACTCCGTGATGGCCGCGCTTGTCCACGCCTACCGCTCACAACCCGTCGACTACGGCCCCGACGTCCCCCGCGAACTCGCCCTGATCTGCAATCAGGCCACCGCCGCCGAGCCCGCCCAACGCTTCGCCTCCGCCGAAGACTTCCGCCTGGCCCTGACCGGCTACCAGCGCCACCGCGACTCCCGACGCCTGGCCGATGAAGCCCACTGCCGACTCCGCACCCTGCGCGACCACTTAAACGACCATCTCCCGCGCCTCGACCACACAGCCGCCGCACCCGACGACGCCCCACGGGCGATCTACCGCCTCTACGCCGAATGCCGCTTTGGTTTCGAACAAGCTCTGGCCATCTGGAACGACAACCACACCGCCACCCGGGGACTCACCGAAGCCATTGAGCTGATGCTCGACTTCGAGCTCCGCCAGGGCGACGACAAAGCCGCCGCCCTCCTTCTCGACGACTTCACCGGCGAACGCGCCCCCTACCTCGCTCGCCTCACCGCACTGCGCGAACGCCTGCAACGAGAAAAACACGAGTTCCACCAGCTCAAACAACTCTCCCGCGACGTCGACCTCGGACTCAGCAGCGCGGCACGCAGCAAAATGAGCTTCGTGCTCGGCATCATCCTCGGCGTCATCCCCCTTATCAACAGCCTGATGGTCCGCCAGGGCCTGGCGACGATGACCTTCCCCGAATACTTCCTTCAATACCTGGGCGTGATCACAGGCTCCGGGCTCATCGTCTTTCTGATGCGACGCCGACTGCTAAGCAACGCGATCAACACCCGCATCATCATCAGCATCTTCGTCATCCTGCTCGGCGCCCTGATCATGCGCCTGATGGGATTTGTCCTCGGGCTCGATGTCGCCGGTTGCATCGCCCTGGAGAACGGCCTCTTCGGCTTTGCCCTCCTGATGATGGCCACCTCCCTCGACGCTCGCCTCTGGCCCGCCGGACTTGCCTTCCTCGCCGGCGGCTTCGCCGCCGCGCTCTTCCCTCAGTGGACCCTGGAATGCGACGGCATCAGCAACGCCGCCGCACTCTGGATCATCGCCTGGATCTGGCGTGTCCCCGTCCATTCCCTGCCCCGCCAGAGCCGCAAACCCTAACCAAAATCCCATTTATAGCCCCTCGACAATGCGCTCGCTCTCATCCCAGAGCCGCGCGGCCAGTTCCATGTCCTGTCCATACCGACTGGTGCCCGCAACATCACAGTCCGCAAAGTACTTGCCGGACTGCGTCACATCCGGATGCACAGCGACATAACATTGCGTCGCTGCGCCCTGCGCGACGCTCTTTAGCGTAATCGACTCAAAAAGACCAAAAACACGCGTCAAAAAAGGATGCATATGACGCGTCAGGTTGGTGTTAATCACCCCCGGATGCACCGCATTCGCGGTGCGCTTAGTCCCCTCAAACTTACGCGCAAGCTCTCGGGCAAAGAGCAAATTGGCCAGCTTCGACTGCCCGTAAAACTTCCAGGCATCGTAGCCCTTTGACCCATCCAGGTTCTCAAAATCAATGCCACCTCTGGGGGTCATCTGATGACCGGCGCTACTCAGCACAACCACTCGGGCATCCTCGCTCAACGTGTCAAGCAAGCCGGTCGCCAGAATGAAATGACCGATGTGATTGGTAAAAAACTGAAGCTCATAACCACACTTCAATGTCAGCGTCGGCAACGCCATGATCCCGGCGTTGAGCATCAACACATCGATCGACCGCCCCAGCCCCTTTACCTGCGTCACGCATTCAAACACCGACGCCGGCTCCGAAAGCTCACAGGCCACCGCGCTGGCCTGCCCGGCGAACCCCAACTCCTCGGCGGTCGCCTGCGCCTTTTCGACCGTGCGCGCCGCTGCGATCACATGCGCCCCCCGGGCCGCCAACACCCGAAAACTCTCTTTGCCAATCCCGGAGTTGCAGCCGGTGATCAGCACGGTTTTCCCGCTCAGGTCCACCCCGGCACACACCTCCTCCGCCGTCGAACCGTACCCATATCCGCTGGGCCCGCGCCCCTTAATCGCACTCAACAATGACATCGCATCTCCCTTGCCTAAATCTCAACTTATCCCGGCGTCCATCGCGCCGGCCCCACTCTCACTTAGACACAACCATGCACAATACAACGCGCTTTACACGAAGATCCCCTGCGGCAGGGCGCCCCCCCCCCACAACCAATCAATCTCTCCCCTTCCCAACTCCCGCCTCCCCCCCTTCCCACTTCACTCTCGGCCCCCCTCTTAAAGCGCAAACCCTTCTTCATTCACGTTGCCTTCGGCGTCGACTACATACAGATACCGACCACGAAACGCCTCAAAAGCCCCCGCCTCCAGCGTCACCTCCACCCCATCATCCTCCCAAAACGTAGGAGGCTGAACCTCCCGATGACGTGTCTCCGACCAGCGCGGCGCATCTCCAATTTCAACGCGCGCCCGAGTCGTATCGATGTACACATCCCCAAAATCGGTGGTCATATCACTATAGGATTCCAGTCCGTGATCAAACCCTAACACTTTAACATTAAGACCAATATGATCGTACTCAGGCACTTTCTCAAAGTCCTCAACTTCAAACGTCCCCACCGAGCTGTGACTTACCTGCTGATAGATTCCATTAACATAATGACGAATCGTTCCACGATCGGCGTCGATGATGATCTCCATGCGGTTCCAATCGCCGATTTTTCCATCAGTCGTCCAACTCCGCCAGCCCAGATGCTCGCCACCGCTATAATCGATGTGCATTTGCGTCCAGCTGACGCGTGTGCCCTCGCCACTGGACTCATCCCACACACGAATAAACTTATTGGATCCCGGCGGATCCCCGCCACCGGGGTCCATCGAAGGCCGGTACCACCAGCTTACGTAGAGCACACGCTGGTTTGTTGGTGGGCTTGTGCCACCAAGCGCGCGAGGCCAGCCCAACGAACCATCACCGCCAGACTCACCGCCACTGACCCGATAGAATGTGCTGCGGTGCGGTCGAGGAGCGTCACTGGCAAGCCGAACATACTCGCTCCAGATATCGGAGTTCTCCATCCACGGCGCGTCTTCCCGCTCGGTCGGAACGCGCTCTCCGGCTGCCAAACCTTCGTAGGCAGGCTGATTATCCACGGTATCATAAAGGCGCGGCGCTGCCTGCGCCTTCTCGCCGAAGCGACATCCTTCAATTCGCAGCGTCCCCCCGTGGGTGAGCTCTCCATGCACCGCGAGCACTACCGGCGACTCCCCCTCCGGGCAAGGAGTGAGCCCTGACGCCGTATCCGCCTCCGCAGCATCAGGAGAATTAGCCGTGTCGGGCTCCGAAGGAGTCTCCTGCGCCACATCCGCATCCCCCCCCACATCCACTACAGATGAATCGGAGCCCGGTGCATCACCGCTGCATGCTAAAGATGCGGAAAACACCAACAAAATTAACATCAATCGCCTTAACAAAACCATAACATTCCCCTTATTCCGAAACATCGTCGCGTGCATCTCGACGAGACAGACGTACGATCAGCATAGACGCATCGTCCTGCACACATATTTTGGTTGAAGTGCACCCTGAATGGCAACAATCTACATACATTGGCAAAATTGGGTTAATACGATAATCGTTTCTTCCACACAGCACCAGCGTCCTGTATCACCTCTCCCAATCCCCGGGTTGTCCCCATTTCTTACCTCTCTATACTCTCCATCCCTTCATCGTCCGAATCAATCAACGCCTTCAGCCCCCCAACCTCGAGCTCCCTATGCACCTTCACCGCCTCCAAGTCCTCGGCACCACCCTTGCGCTGAGCCTTGCCGCCTGCGCCACCACCCCCGCCACCACCCCCGCCTCCCAGACCTTGCCCGGGGCGCCGGTGGCGCCCCGCGTCGACACCCTCACCGAGATCCACGGCCGCACCCTGGTCGACCCCTACGCCTGGCTGCGCGATCGCGACAACCCCGACACCATCGCCTACCTGGAGGCCGAAAACGCCTACGCCGCCAGCGCCATGGCCCACACCGCCGAGCTTCAAGAAACCCTCTACCAGGAGCTCCTCTCCCGCATCGATGAGACCGACCTCTCGGTCCCGGTCAAACGCGGCGACTACTTCTATTACTCGCGCACCGAAGAGGGCAAAGACTACCCCACCTCATGTCGAAAACTCGCGACCATGGACGCCGACGAAGAGATCATCCTCGACCAGAACGCCCTGGCCCAGGGTCATGATTACTTCGCGGTAGGCGCCTTCGAAGTCAGCGATGATCAACGTCTCCTGGCCTACTCCATCGACACCCGGGGCAACGAACGTTACGCCCTCTACGTCGTCGACCTTCACAGCGATGAAATCCTCGCCGGTCCCATCGAAAACACCTCCTCGGTGGCCTGGGCCAATGACAACAAAACCCTTTTCTACACCACCCTCGATCACGCCAATCGCCCCTCCAAAGTCTTTCGTCACACCCTGGGCCAGGACCCCGCACAGGACAGCGAGCTTCACCACGAACGCGACGAAGCCTTCTACGCCTACGTCTCCCGGAGTCGTAGCGGCGATTTCATCATGATGACCCTGTGGAGCAACGCCAGCGGCGAATCCCGCTTTCTCCCGGCCGACGCTCCCGAAGAAGACTTCCAGATCCTGGCCCCCCGAGCGCCCGGCGTGGAATATCGCGTCGCTCACCACGGCGATCACTTCCTCATCGTCACCAACGAAGACGCCATCAACTTCAAGCTGATGCGCGCCCCCACCACCAACGTCGCCCGCGACCACTGGGAAGAACTCCTCCCCCATCGCCCCGACGTCATGCTGCGCGCGGTCCACGCCTTTAAGGACTGGTGGATCTTTGAAGAGCGCGCCGAGGGCTCGCCACGGCTGCGCGCCCTGGAGCTCGCCACCGGCCTCGACCACGTCATCGAGATGCCCGAGCCCGTCTACTCGCTTCGCTTTGCCGAAAACCCCTCCTTCGACACCGCCACCATTCGCTTCAACTACAGCTCCCTCATCACCCCGCAGTCGGTCTTCGACTACGACCTCCAGGCCCGCCAGACCGAGCTCAAAAAAGAAAGCGCCGTCCACCACTACGATCGCACCAACTACGTCAGTCAGCGCATCTACGCCCCCTCCTCCGATGGCGTCCAGGTCCCCATCTCCATCGTTCATAAAAAGGGCATCGCGCTCGATTCGAGCCACCCCCTCCTGCTCCTGGGCTACGGCTCCTACGGCATGAACTACGACCCCTACTTCTCGGCCTCCCGCGTCGCCCTGCTGGAGCGTGGCGTGATCTTCGCCATTGCGCACATCCGCGGCGGCGGCGAGTTGGGACGCCCCTGGTATCTGGACGGTAAACTGGAGCGGAAGCAGAACACCTTCGATGACTTCATCGCCGCCTCCGAGCACCTCATCGCCCGGGGCTACACCTCGGCCAATCGCCTGGCCATCAACGGCGGCTCCGCCGGCGGTCTGCTCATGGGTGCGGTCCTCAACCAGCGCCCCGACCTCTTCCAGGCCGCCATCGCCGACGTTCCCTTCGTCGACGTCGTCAACACCATGCTCGACGCCTCCCTCCCGCTCACTGTCGTCGAGTACGCGGAGTGGGGAAACCCCAACGACCCGCAGGCCTTCGAGACCATCTACGCCTACTCCCCCTACGATAACGTGCGCGCCCAGGACTACCCCGACCTCCTGGTCACCGCCGGCCTCAACGACCCCCGCGTGCACTACTGGGAGCCGGCCAAATGGGTCGCAAAACTGCGCGCGACCCGCACCGACACCAACCTCACGCTCTTGCAAACCAACATGGGCGCCGGCCACGGCGGCGCCTCCGGTCGCTACGGCTGGTACCGCGAGACAGCGTTCACCTACGCCTTCATCCTCGACCGCCTCGGCGTCACCGAGCCCGCCGCCGAGCCCACGGCGCCCCTCTCCCCCCAGGCTCAGCCCTGAGCCTGGCCGCCCCCCCCCCGGCGCCCTGCAGGGCGCCGGGGCCTTACCGCGCCTTAAGCCACACCCGAGCTCAGGCCGTCGGCGCCTCGGCCCCTTCCTGCAAATCCACCACAAAGGGCGCAAAGGGAATCACCGACGCCGCCAGCGCCCCCGCGGTCTTCTCCAGCGTCCACTTGCTGCGGAACGCCTCCACCAGAACCCACCCCACAAACGCCATAAACAACACCCCGTGGACCATCCCCACGTAGCGCACCATCATCGGCTGGTCCGCCAGGTACTTCAGCGGCATCGCCACAAAGAGCAACACCACCATCGAGACGCCCTCAATCAGCCCCAGGGTTTTTAACGACAGTACCTTCTTCATCTCTCTCACCTCTTCCGACGCCCCGATCCTCTCGCGCGTCTTCACGACCACTCCACATCCACCTCCGCCCCTCCCCACACTCCCGGGCTAAAAGGGCCGAAACACCATCAGCCCCACACTGGCGACCATCGCCACCAGACTCACCAGCCCCAGCCCCGGGCTGCGCCGCTCCGCACGGGCCGCCGACCACATCACCGCGTTGACCACCGCCGTGATCAGCAAAAAACTCACCACGATCCAGCCGCTGAAGAGCGCGTGCCCGTAAGCCCCCACCATCAGCATGCCCCCGCCCCAGGTCGCCATATACCCGGGCGCCGCCCCAAAGTACGCCGCCCGCTGCCGCAGGCGCTGCTCTCGCCCCAGAAAGGTGACCGCCGCCCCGGCCGCAAAGAGCAGCAGACCGGCGTACTTCACAAACTTCAACAGGGGCAACATCTCGGCTGACATCACTACGCCTCTCGTGGTTTCCAGAAATCCTCCGCGGGCAACTGACGCCGCCGCCGGCCCACCTTCGCAGAATTTGCGCCCGACGCAAGACGACAACCTGTCGCATCCCCACGCCTGCCGCCCCTCATCGGCGCCTTCCACGCACAACCAAGGGCGGCCCGGGGGGCCGCCCTTGGTTGTGCATCGCTCCTCCCCACGCAGGCTTAGCCTGCGCCTTGCTCACAGACGCTCACAGGCGCTCACATCCTGGCAGACCACGCTCACGCCACAGCTGCCGTCGGTGGCCTCACACGCATCCGCCAGCCCGAATCCGGCCGGGCACACCTCGTAGCTCTGAGTGCAATCCACCACCGACCCCCGGCAGAACACGTCCTCCCCGGGGCACGCCTTGCTCGTAAAGCACATCATGTCGCTATCCAGCCCCAGATCCACGATGCACTCACTGCCCTCCACCCGCTCCATCCCCATCGGGCACAGGTAGTCCGCCGGGTTACAGCCCCCGCTCTCCACCTCGGCACAGTAAATCGTGGTGTCGCAGACCGTCACCGCCTCACACGACTCGCGCCCCTCACAGCTATCCACCTCTTCGCTGCCGCTCTGGCATTCCGGCAACGCCGCGCACGTATCATGCGTCTCACAGACGATGGTCTTGCCACACTCACTCACCTCCCGACACGTGGCCGACTCCCCACACGCATCCACCTCATCCTCGTACTCCGCGCACGTGGGCTCCGCGGTGCAGCCGGCCGCCGGCGCGCACGCGATCGACTCCCCACAGAGCGTCTCCTCCACGCAGCCCTCTACCCCCTCACACGTGGCAACCTCTTCATACCCCTCCTGGCAGCTCGGCAGCGCCAGGCAGGTATCCTGCTGATCCGCATCGCCCCCATCCGGCTCCCCGGACGCATCGTTGAGCACCTCGGCATCGGACTCCTCCGGCACATCCGCATCCGCGCTACACCCCACCACCAGCCCCCCCACCAGAAGCGCCAACACCGACATCCGAATCATCTTCATACAACCCATACCAACCTCATCGTGTCCTGATCTTTGATATCGCCCGGCTCTCGGGCGCCTTGCGCTCTTTTCTGACAGATTCTCTTGCCGGCCACAAAGCCCTTCCCCCTCCACACGCCCTCTCGCGCTCAGGGGCGCCGCCGCCAAAAAGGACGCCCCACCCCGATCGGCCGGTAAGGTAGCTGCACATCCGGGCCCTCATGGCTCGCGAAGCGATAGAGCCCGAACACCCCGATCGCCACATGCACCCCGGCAACCCCCACATAAAAACCGCCCGGCCCCATCGCTCCCATCACCAGCGCCACCCCCACCGGCCCCAGGCTCGCCCCCAGCCCGAACACCATCACCAGCGCGCTGCTCGCGGCCACCCGCTGCCCCGGCCGCAACACATCGTTGGTATGCGCCACCCCCAGCGCGTACACCGGCAGGCTAAACCCACCCAGCAAAAACGCCATCGTCAGCACCACCGCACTGCTCGCCCCCATCGCCGCCCAGCCTCCCAGCGCGGTGAGCACCGTGAGCACACTCGTCACCACGATCAACACGCGTCGCTCAAAACGATCGCTCAACCGACCGATCGGAAACTCCAACAACGCCGCCCCGGCGATCAACACCGCCATATAGATCGACACCTCCCCCACGCTCAGGCCCACCTCCTCGGCAAACACCGCCCCCATCCCCAGCAGCGCCCCCGCCGACAGCCCCGCTCCCCCACACGTCAACACCCCCAGCGGCGAGATCTTAAAGAGCTCCCGAAGCCGCAACGCTTCCTGGGCTTCGCTTGGTTGCGGGGCGCTGGTCGTCAGCGAGATCGGCACCAACGCCAGCGAGATCAGCACCGAGGTCAGCACAAAGAGCACCATCTCCGAGGGCGGTCCCACATTGAGCAAGAGCTGCCCCCCGCTCAGCCCCACGTACTGGACCACCATGTACACCGCCAGCAACTGACCCCGGGTGCGATTATCCGCGCGATCGTTGAGCCAGCTCTCCGCCACCACGTACACCCCCGCGTAGCAAAAGCCGGTCAGCGCCCGCATCACCACCCAGAACCACGGCTCCACGATCAACCCGTGCAGCAAAATCGCCGCCGAAGCCATCGACGACCACGCCGCAAACACCCGGATATGCCCCACATTCTTGACGATGCCCGGCGTCAACTTCGAGCCCGCCAAAAAACCCACGTAAAACGCCGACATAATCACGCCGGTCGCCGTCGTATCAAACCCCTCCAGCGTGGCCCGCAGCCCCAGCAGACTGGTCTGCAGCCCGTTGCCCAGCATGATCAGCGCGATCCCCACAAATAGCGCCCACGAGTGTCGAATCGCTGCCTGCACCCTCTGCCCTCACTTGCACAAGATCTGTGTTTCGAACGCGACCCGGCGCGATCGTCCGGCATCTATAGAACTTTGCCCCCCGGAGCAAGACTCGGAGCCCCACCTTCCACCCACTCCCCTCTTAATCCCCGCGCGACTCCTCCCCGGCCCCCGGCCCCCCCGGCAACCCGAACCTGCCCACACACACGCGTCACGCAAAACAAAACCCCGGCCGCTGCGCGGCCGGGGCTCCTCGTCTCTTCACAACCCCACCGGCGCGCTCCCCCCCATCCCGCAAGCGCGCGCCGGCTTCCCTCCTGCTTACTCCAGGCAGGCGTCGGGCAGGGGCGTCGGGTGCACCTCCTGGCAGGGCCCCTGATCGATCGAGCCTTCCAGCTCCGCGACCTGGACCGGCATCAGCCGATCCCCGTTGAGGCACTCCACGCCCAGCGTATCCACGCAGCTCCCCACGCTCACATAAAGGGTGCCGGCCATATCCAGCGGCACCTCCACCGCCCAGTTCCCCGACGCATCCGACACCGTCTGCGCCACCATCGCTCCCCAGCTCGCCGGGTCATCCTGGCCGGGCTCACAGCTGCGCGTGGGATGCTCCGAGTACACATACACCGGCATCCCCGGCGCCGGCGTCGAGTACCCGTTCACCGCCACATAACTCTTCAGGCAGGCCATCGATCCCGTCCCCATCACCATCGCCGTGGCCTCGGCACAGCCCTCGTCGCCACACTGCAGCGACTCCGCCCCGGCGGTGCTGGCCGTCTCCACCGCGACCGACCCTTCGCCGTCCAGCGCATACAACGAGAGCTCCACATCCTGGGGAACCTCCACGCAATAATTGCCCGACGCGTCGCTCACCGCGCTGAAGTACTGCGCGCCCAGCGCCCCCTCGTGCACCGCGTACACCGACGCCCCTTCCAACACGTTGTACGTCTCATCCAACACTTTGCCCGTGAGGCAGGTCCCGCGATTCAGGAGCTCCACGACCACCTCCTGGCACGCCCCCTCGCCAGCGCCCGAGCAATCCGCGGGCACGCTGTTACCGACCACCTGCACCGGCCCGCCTTCCTGGTAGAGGTAGTCGGCGTGGAACGCCCCGACGTCCAGCGTACCGTCGAGCAGGAAGTTCATGCACGAACGCCCCTCACCATCGGTCAGGCCCTGGCCCACCAGCGCCCCTTCAAAATCCAGCCCCATCCCCTCCAGCGCCGCTCCCGGGATCGGCTCGCCAGTCTCCCCGTCGATCACCTTGATGTTCACGCAGTTGCGCAGCGACACCGGTTTATCCGCGTTCCACCAGCTGAAGTGCGTCGGCGCACACTGGGCCAGGCGCTGGCCTCCCGCCAACGCCACCGTGCAGTTCCCCTCCTGCACCCAGCGCGCCTGCGAGAGGTCAAAATGCCAGAACTCGATCAGATCCCCTTCCTGATAGGCCTCAAACGCCTCCGGAATGAAGAACTCCAACCGGGCCTGCTCCCCTTCGGCCAGCTGCAGCTTCTCGCCATGCTGCCAGAACGAGATATCCCCCATCATCACGCTCAAAATCGGCGTCTCTTCACCACCACCCTCCGGCAGGCCCACCAGCGGCCCCGGCATAAAGCGCGCATCCTCGGTCGGATCCAGCGACGCGATCGTCGCCTCCACCTCCCCCGTCACCGCGTTGCCCTGCCCATCCACCAGGCTGTTGGCCGCGAGCTCCACCCGGATCCGCCCGCGCGAAATCGTCGCAGCCTCGTCGTGGTTAAACACGATCGGCGAGCCCAGCGGAAGGAGGCGGACAATCGCGTGAGCGGTGTGGTCGTCGGTGGCTCGCTGCACCGGGTAGTCCAGGCTTGAGGGCGCAAACCCTTCGGCGTCAATCCGCGCCACAAAGCGCTCGGCATCCTCCGGCGCGCTCAGGAGCACCCGGCCCTCCCCATCGCTGATATGCTCCACCCCCGCGTGCATCACCGCTGCCCCCACAATCGGCAGCCCCTGGCGGTTGAGCACCTGCACCTGCAAGGGCATCGCTCGCCGACCGTCAACCTCACCACCGTCGGGCTCCGCGTCGGGTTCCGCGTCAGGCTCCGCGTCGGGCTCCTCGCCATCAGGCTCGGCGTCGGGCTCCTCACCATCGGGCTCCCCGCCGTCCGGAATCTCTTGCACCGGCCCATCCGGGTTTTCATCCGAACACCCCAGCACACCACCGGCGCTCATCCCTGTGGCCAACATCAACATCAACAGGCGTCGCATCATCTTCGCGTTCATCACATCTCCTCAAAATCAGGGCCGCTCGCGCTACCTCTCCATGCATCCTTCATCAGCACAGCGAGTCGGCCCGGGGGGCAGGTTGGTTCCATACGCCTTCCCCATTGCACGGCCGATGCCAGCCTTTCCTCGCCAGGCCAAACACCCACCTATCCCCCTGCAATTAAACAAGAAAAACTCACCACTGAATAAATCTACCCGTCGCCACGTCGCCGGCCCCGCCCTTGATCGGAGTAACCCTTCTCCGCGCCATCCTGACCTTGCGGTCAACACACCTCACCCGCCTGGTAAAACGCCTGTCCACCCCCTCACCCCGACTCCACTCCCCCGCTCCCCAATTCCCGCTCCTACGTCTTCTTCCCCTCTCCCCCTCCGAAACCAAACACTCCAAAAAACGATCGGAAAGGAACACAGGCATCGGATACCGGGACCCGAGAAGCGGGAGTGGAGGGCTCCATTCTGCCCCCCCACAAAAAAAGCGCCCCCCGTACTCGGGGGGCGCCTCCTCACCTCACCACGGCGCCTGGCCGCCCGCTTTCGGGCGGCGCCAGACACGCGTCAGCTCTTACTCCTCAAAGCACATCGGCGGCGTGTTGAACTCGCCAAGGTTCTGGCAGCCTCCTGCCGCCACGCTGGCCTCGATCCCCTCCAGCTCAAAGACCACGGACCCCGACGCTTCATTGAGAAACGCCAGACACTCCGGGCCCCACTCCTCGTGGCACTCCCCGATGATCACGGTCACCTGCACATCCGTCATCAGCGGCAGATCCAGGGCGAAGCCTCCGTTGGCGTCGGTGATGCCCTCAGCCAGGATCTGTCCCCGATCTTCGGGGCCCTCGCCAGGCTCACAGCTACGATCGACGTCACCGAGATACACGTACACCGGCTGCCCGGGGCGCGGCACCGCGATGTACTCATCGTTCACCACCATGTAGGAGTTCGAGATGCCCTCCACACACGTCGTCGGTCCGCTCTCCAGCACCAGCTCGCCAGTATCCTCACAGCCATCGGAGCCGCAGGCCGCCTCGCCAAAGGCGTCGCTGTCCAGGCTCACCACCGCCTGGCCCACCGCGTCATTATGCACCGAGAGCAGCTCCACCTCGTCCACCGGCGGGATCTCCAGGCAGTAGCTGCCGTCGGCGCCCGACTCAGCGACCACCGAGCCCGGGCCGTTCATCATCTCATAGAGCCCGTAGACCGGAGCCCCGGCCACCGGCGCCGCGTCCTCATCGACCACCGTCCCGCTCAGGCAGCTGCGCGTATCGCTCATCTCGATAGTCACCTGGAGGCATTCTCCGCCCTCCTCCGACTGGCAGCTGGCGGCCGTCTCGTTGCCGACCACCGTCAGCGGTCCGTCGGCATCCTGGTAGTAGTAGGAGTGCAGCGCGCTGAGCTCGATCGTTCCCGCCCGCATAAAGTCCACGCAGGTCTTGCCCTGGGCGTCGGTGGCGCCAAAGGGAGCGACGCGGCCCAGGTAGCTCTGGGCCTCGCCCTCAATGGTCGCGCCGGGGATGGGCTCGCCAGACTCGGCGTCGATGACGGTGACCTCCACGCAGTTACGCGTCTCCAGAGGCTTATCGACGTTCCACCAGCTGAAGTGCCCGGCCTTACAGGAGGCTATCAGGCCATCGCCGGCAACAACCTCGCACTCGCTCTCATAGATCCAGCGGGCCTGCTCCAGATCAAAGCTCCAGAAGGGGATCGTGTCCCCGGCCGCATAGCCCGAGAAAGCCTCCGAGATCGGAAACTCCAGATCGGCCTCGATGCCCTCGGCCAGCTGCAGCTTTTCGCCATTCTTCCAGAAGCTGATGTCGGCCATATAGACGCTCAAAAGATCCACCGGGTCGCCCTCGGCGGGCACCCCGATCAGCGGTCCGGGCATAAAGCGCAGGTCATCGCTGGAGGGCTCAATGCCCGCAAAGGTCATCTCGGCCTGGCCAGCCACCGGATTCCCCGCGCCATCGACCAGGGCGTTGGCCGGGAGGCTAATCTTGACGCCTCGAACCTCCAGCAGCGCGTCGGCCTCGGCATCAAAGGTCTGCGCCTCTCCCAGCTTGAGCAGACGCACCAGCGCGCTCATCTCCTGCCCCTCGGCCGCTTCCACCACGGGGCGCTCGGCACTGGAGGGCGCGTAGCCTTCGGCCTCAATCTGCACGATCATCGACGCCGCCCCCTCGGCCGGTGCAATCAGCACCTGGCCGCCCAGGTCGGTGAGGTGCGCTTCCCCCTGATAGATCACGCTGGCGCCGACAATCGGCATCCCCGCCTCATCCTGCACCTTCAGCGAGAGGGGCATCGCCCGGGTCTCCACCTGCCCCCCGCCATCGGGCTCCGTATCGGGCAGCGGGTCCGCGTCCAGCTCCGCATCCGAATCCCCGGCATCGGGCACCTCGGTATTCGGATACTCATCTTCTTCGCTGGGACACGCCACCATCCCGCAGGCCAGCGCCCCTACCAACATCATCAAACTCATTCGCTTCGACATCAGATTCAACATCAGGTCCTCCATCACATTCTCTGGACGCGCCGTGCCCGCTCCTCATGAGCCTGACCCGGCCAGGGGTGCGTCCCATGTCATATGTCACATCAGGACCTCCCCCCTTCTGCACCTTCAGTGCCAGCCCGCTCCCCACCCCACCACTTTTGACGCAGCGCCGCGCCACCCCGGCGTCGTTGTTGAGCATGGGCGCAAGCCTTGACCTTCGCCCGCCCCTTCCCCCCTGTTTTGGCACCCTGGCGAGCGCCGCGCCGCTGGCAAAACCCTGCACCGCCCCCAGACCTCACCGGTAGGTTAGCACTCCACTTTCCCCCCTCATCCCCCGCACGCTTCACCTCCCCCCCAAAGCGCGCTATGTACATCAACCGGCCACCCGTATCGGCCCCATCAATGCCAGGTTCCCCTGCGGCCCCATGAGTACCTTCCAGCCCACAACCTCTCGAGATCTCAGCGCCTGGGTCCTGGGCGCGCTGGGCGCCGCCTCGGTCGGCGCCTCGCTCGATACCCTGATCGCCTTGCTGAGTTCCCCCTCGTTCAGCCTCGTTTCGGCCCTGCTGACCTGGGTGAGCACCCTGGCCCTCTGGGCTCCCGGGGCCGCCCTCTGGGCCCTCTTGAGCGCCCTGGCCCTCTTCGCGGCCACCGGGCGGCCCACCGCCACGCCCCTCCTGGACACCCTCGCGGGCTTTGGCCGCCGCGTCTGGCAACAACGCGGCTCCCCCCACGACGCGCCACGCACCGCCACCCTGGTCGCCGCCACCCTGACCCTGCCCCTCTTCGCCGCGGCCTCCGTCGGCACGACCGCCTACCTCATCGAGCACCGCAACGGCCCCCTGCTCATCGCCACCGCCTCGCTCGCCGCCCAGCTCGCCAGCGCCCTGGGGCTCCTCGTCGCCGGCGCTTCGCTGCGCCGCCTCCTTTGCGCCATCCTCTCCCGCTGGCCCTCCCTGGGGCGCGTCTTCAACACCGCCTACCTCACCACCGCCCTGGGTGCCCTGGGGCTTGTCGCTGCCCTGGCCGCCACCTGGCTCCTGCGCGACACGCTGCGCTCCATCGAAGGCCCCTCGCTGGCCCTCCTTACCCTGAGTCTCGTCCTCCACCCCTTCTGCGCGCGCTTTCTCACCCCGCACACCTCCCATCGCCTGGCCCCGGCTCTGGCCATCGCGCTCCCGCTTTTGGCCATCCCCATCGCCGGACTCGCCAGCCAACCCCCACAGACCCGGCGCACCCTGGTCTTCCACACCCAGGCCTCCCGCTTCGCCCTCGACCTCTCCCAGCGCTACCTCCACCTCGACCGCCTCTTTATGAGCGGCGACTGCCCCGTCCCCGGGCTCCTCTCCCCCGACGAGCTCGACGCTTACCTGGCCGCCTGCGCCGACCCTCAATTCGATCGCCCCACCGCCCAGGCGCGACGCCCCGACTTCCAGGCCCCCGAGCTCCCGCAGGCCCCCTCGTTCATCCTCATCACCTGGGACTCGGTCCGCGCCGAACGCCTGGGCTTTCTGGGCGGCCCGCGCCCCACCTCGCCCAACCTCGACCGCTGGGCCGAAGACGCCCTGGTCTTTGAGCGCGCCTTTAGCCAGGACTCCGGCACCGGCCCCAGCCTCTGGTCCCTCTTCGCCGGCCAGACCCCCTTCCAGGTCTCCCTCACCCACGCCGATCGCTTCCCCCCGCGCATCGCCGACGACGAAACCCTGCTCACCGAAGCCCTGGTCGCCGCCGACTACAACGCCGAAGCCGTCCTCTGCGCCAGCGTCTTTGACAGCCCCCGCTGGACCATCCGCCGCGGTTTTGAGCGTTTTGAGAACGTCTGCGGCAAGCGCCCCGCGCGCCTGGCCCCCCTGGTCACCCGCGAGGGCAAAAAAACCCTGCGCCGCCTGGCCACCCACAAAGAGCCCTTCTTCCTGTGGCTCCACTACTACGATCCCCACGCTCCCTACTTCGATCACCCCGACACCGATTTCGGAGATCGTCCCCTCGACCACTACGACGAAGAACTCCGCTACACCGATGAGCACATCGCCCCGCTTCTCGACCTCATCGACACGCTCGGCCAGCAACGCCCCATCTACACCTTCTTCGGCGCCGATCATGGCGAGGCCTTCAACGAACACGGCCCCGATCCCCACGCCCGCAACCTCTACCGGGCCGTCACCCACGTGCCCCTGGTCGCCCGCGGCCCCCACATCGCCGCCGGCCGGGTTGCGGAGCCGGTCGCCCTCAACGACCTCTACCCCACCATCCTGGAGCTGGCCGGGGTCCCCATCCCCGCCAAATCCACCATGGTCAGTCAGGTCCCCACCCTCTTTGGCGATGCCGCCGACCCGGAGCGAATGATCTTTCAGGAGAACTCCTACGCCCGGCCCCGGCGCCACACCCGCGCCGTGATTCGGGGCGATTACCAGTTCATCCTCGACCTGAGCGGCCGCACCGAAGAGCTCTACAACCTGCGCCAGGACCCCATGGCCCGGCGCAACCTCATCGGCGCCGGACTCCCCGAAGAACCCATCCTGCGCCAGGCCCTGACCCGCTTTCTCAAAACCTCCACCCTCCCCGACGAGCTCCGCGACTGACCCCCGAGCCCCACCCTCACCGCTATCCCCCCGATCTTATGAGCGAACAAAACCGCATCGTCGCCCCCACCTTCCCCTACGACATGGTCCGCCTGGAAGACGGCACCAAAACAAAGCCCCCCGAAGGCTGGGCGCTGCTCAAACCCGGCGACGCCACCCTGACCCGCCGCGTCAAAGCCGCCGGCCCCTCCTGGACCGTCCAGGAGAAGAAGGGCCGCAAGACCTTCTCCCACGGTGTCTGGGCCCCGGCCCACATCATCGAGCGCGAAACCCAGCGTCGCGAGGCCGAGAAAGCCTCCCCCGCCTACCAGCGTCGCCTGGCCGCCGACCGCGCGCGCCGCGCCAAAAAACAGGAGGAATACGCCGAAGACTTTGAGACCGCGGTCTTCGACTACCTCGACTTTCATAGCCGCTACCTCGACCTGGCCCGGACCATGGCCGCCGCCATCGCCGCCCACGCCACCCCCGTGGGCAGCGGCACCGTCGCCCGCACCAAACGCATCCCCATCGAGGAGCGCGCAGCCGCGGCCACCATCGCCTGGATGCGCCACCAGACCACCGCCTACGACGACATGCAGATCGCCCGCGTCAAAGGACGGCGGCGAGAGGTCCGCCGCGAGCTGGCCCAGCGCTCAAAAACGCTTCTTCAGCGCTACCGCCAGGGCCGCGACACCCCTGAGCGCTGCCCCCTGAAGCTCGCGCTGGCCAAACTCCCCTGAACAGCCCCCCCGCCGCCCCTCGTCACACCCCGCAGGGGCGGTCACACGCCCGCTCCGAGCCCAACGCGCAGGCCTGCTCAAAGCGCTCCCGCCCCTGTGGAAAACCCTGTGGAAACGCGCCCCCCTGCTCTATGCTGGCGCGCACCCGCCGGCCCCCTCCCCACAGCCCCGAGCCCCGCCATGAGCCCCTGCGATGCCCCCTACCCCGAACTCACCTCGGCCGTGGACCTCTGCCGACCCGACGGCCGCCTCAACCCGGCGGCCGCCGGCTTCGCGCGGCGCCCCTTGATTCGCCCCAACCTCCGGGGCGGTCCCGGCTGGTGGGGGCGCAACAAACGCTGGGAGTACTGGGGCATCGTCACCCCCGAACACGTCATCGGCGTGACCATCGCCAGCCTGGACTACGCCGGCCTCTTGCAGCTCTACCTCTACGACCGCCGCCACCCCCACGCGCCCCCCATCGTCCAGGACGCGCTCCTCCCCCTGGCCCGGGGCGTGGTCCTGCCCGACCTGGCCGCCACCTTTGAAGCCCACGGCCGCCACCGCGACCTCTCGCTGAGCTTTGCCTACACCCCTCACCACGCGCACCTGCGCCTGCGCTCCCCCCGCGTGCGCTTTGAGCTCGACGCCCCGGCCCACGGCGACGCCCTGGGCGTGGTCATCCCCTGGTCCCCCACCCGCTTTCAGTACACCCTCAAAGACGTCGCGCGTCAGCTGCGCGGACGCCTTCAGGTCGATGACGAATCCTTTGACCTGCGCCCCGCCACCAGCTTCGGCGTGCTCGACCGGGGCCGCGGCCGCTGGCCCTACACCATGACCTGGAACTGGGGCGCCGGCTTCGGGCGCCGGGGCGACCACACCCTGGGCCTGCAGCTCGGCGGCAAATGGACCGCCCACACCCCCGGCACCGAAAACGCCCTCCTGGTCGATGGCCGCCTCAGCTACATCGGCCACGAGCTCACCTGGGAGTACCAGCGCGACGACCCCACCGCCCCCTGGCGCGTGCACGGCCCGCGCCTCGACGCCACCCTCACCCCCTTTCACCTGCGCCGCGCCGACACCAACGCCCTCCTCATCGCCTCGCGCACTCGCCAGGCCTTTGGCCACTGGAGCGGCTGGGCGCTCGATGCCCACGACCAGCGCCACGACCTTGAAAGCCTGGTCGGCTGGGCCGAAGAAGCCGCCAACCGCTGGTAAGTCCTATTCACCGCAGTAACAATTCGTACACCAACCCCTTCCCAGCACTGATATCATTTGTTACCCTCCCAATACTAAAATTCAACAACCTTTATTCGGGGAGAATTAGTGCCATGAAGATTGAAGAAGCCACGAAATTCATGACGACTCAATATTTAACACGCGTTCTCAATAGCTTTACGCGTGATATTGGCAAGCTCAACGAGCATGAATCCCGTGACTACATCGTTCGCAATGCAGAAGAACTTTCGAAACCAGACAATGTACAACGCCGTCTGGACCTATTCGATGTTGATCACCATATGCGAGCACTTATTCACTACATCCTCGAAGCGATTTTGAACTCCATGGATGGTCGCATTGGTGAGCGCGAACTCACCGAATCCGTGCAGGAACGCGAGCAACGCGTCCTGGATGAAGCACAGCTCTCTGGTTCCCCCCAGTATGCCGACGAACGTTCCGTTGACATACTCAGAACCGTCCTCCAAGTCGCCTTTGATGACAAACGCATTTCTCAAGACGAATACGCTCTCATCGAAAAGCTACGACAAACACTACACATCACACGTAAACAACAACGACTTATCGAAGCAAGCATGGGCGTCTTCCCAAAACAAGATGGCACCCTACACGCTCACTCCGACATTAGCGATGCCGTCAGTCATTTACAAAAGCAAGGGGTTCTATTTTATTGCAACAAAGTCGATGATGGCCGCTCCATTGTCCTCCCGGAAGAAATGCACCGAGGTGTGAAACTCACACTTGGCATCGACCTCAGCGAGAATGCCCAAAACCTCCTCTGGTCGAAACTCAAAAACACACAACTAAAAGACATATTAAAAGCACAACACCTCCCATCCTCTGGCTCAAAAGAGGAAATGGTCGAAAGGCTCATGTCAGCAGAAATCAAGCCCAGTGAAGGACTGGCATCCTTGTCAAACAATGATCTCTACGACATTTGCCAAAGCCTTCCTGGCGTCAAAGTAAGCGGCTCCAAACTCGAACGCATCAATCGAATCATTGCCTATTTCGACAATCTACTCATCCGCGATGTGCCAGACGATGCCGACCCCGACGTTCGCTACTACGAGTACTTTACAGAACTCGCAGAACGCGACAGGGAGAACCTTCTCGCCAACAACGTCATATCTAAAGACATTGACATCGAACGAGCATTCGAGAAAGCAACGCATTTCATTTTTCGTGAAAAGCTCCAAACTGAGATCGTCAAACTTAACGGCACCGAACATCCCGACGGCTGCGTCATGATGCCCGACGGAGGTCAGTTGTTTTGGGATAACAAGTCCACAGAAAGCGTATACACCTTCCCTAACAACCACCTCCGCCAGTTTAAACGCTACCTTAGAGACACCCTGGAGCCGCGCGTAAACTGCTTTCTAATCATTGTTCCGTCTGTCAGCCCAGACGCCGAAGAGAACTGCCTCAAACTCAAGTTTGAAACCCAACACAACGCAGATGTCGCCGTGATTTCTGCAGAAGATCTAAAATGGCTCTCAGAAACATGGAAAGACTCTGCAAAATCTGAACACTTCAACCTGTCAATCTTCTGCCAAACGGGCATCCTCAGCCGAAAGAAGATTGAACAATCCATGCGTGCATTAATGTAAAAACAACACCTACATCAAAACCACACCCAAAGCCCCCCAAGGCCGTCACAAAGGCATTGGAGGGCTTTTTTCTAAAAACCTCTACCCTCAATTACATGCACACTCCGGCTTACTTACCAGCGCCGCGCCAACACCAACGCCCTCCTTATCCCCCCCACCTGCAAATCGATATGGCTCTCACCGGCTGCGAAGTCGAGAGCGCCGCGCCGACACCAACGCCCTCCTCATCGCCTCGCGCACTCGCCAGGCCTTTGGCCACTGGAGCGGCTGGGCGCTCGATGCCCACGACCAGCGCCACGACCTTGAAAGCCTGGTCGGCTGGGCCGAAGAAGCCGCCAACCGCTGGTAAGCGTCCCGCCCTCCAGACCAGCCCCCCCGAAACTTTTTGAATCAACGCGCCGCCTCCTGCGTACGTAGCCGCTGGAGCGCTGGCGAGCACCCGGGATCTCCAGGAGCTTCATGAATGACGCAGCATGGTGCTGCTCACGACGTCGTGAACACACATCGATGACCACGGCGTACGACATGATGACAATGACATGGAGACACCCTATGACATGGATGCATGGGCGCTTTGCCCCGACCACCCTTCTGTCCCTTCTCGTTGCCGGCTCCCTGGCCCTGAGCGCCTGCGGCTCCGACACCAACGCCGACGCTCCCGCGGTCGATGACACCCAGGGCGACCCTCAGACCAGCAGCTTCGACGTGGAGGTCAGTGGCGAGGGCCAGTCCACGCAGGTCAGCGGCTCTCAGGATAACGACCAGGCCTCCGACGAGACCTGGGGCGCCGCCATCGCCAACGGCGTCATCACCATCCTGATGCAAAACGACACCGGCGTGGCCATCTCCACCACGGTCGACACCTCGCTCAATACCTACGCCGACAGCACCTTTACCGTGGGTACCCCGCCCGAGGGCACCTTCGTGAGCCTGCTCGACGTGATGGCCACGACCACCTTTTCCAGCCAGGGCCAGGGCTCCATTGAGCTGACCAGCTGCCCGAAGGCCATCGGTGACAAGGTCGTGGGCTCCTTCAAAAACATCGTGCTCAAAGACGATCAGGGCCCCGGAACCCGCACGCTCAACGGCAGCTTCGATGTCATGGTCTACGCCATGACCGGCTCCCTGAACTGCGAACCCGCAGACAGCGGCGACAACGGCGACAACGGCGACAACGGCGACAACGGCGACAACGGCGACAACGGCAACAACACCTGCGAGAGCCACGACTACTGCAACGACACCCCGGGCGTCTGCTGCCCCTACACCTCGTGCCTCGCCAGCTGCAATCTCAGCTGCTTTATGGAAGACGCCGAGTGCGCCGGCGGCATGAACCCGGCGGCCTGCGCCATCTGCGCCAACAACTGCCTGGACAGCTGCGACGTCTCCACCGAGTGCCGCAGCGCGCTCACCGAGCTGATCACCTGCGAAGAAGAAGCCGGCTGCGACACCATCGAGGACGAAGACGCCTCGATCGCCTGCACCGAGAGCGCCTGCTGCGCCGAGATCAAGGTCACCTACTGATCTCGACCGACGCTTCGACTAAAAAAAGCGCGCCGCCCGCAGGGGGCGGCGCGCTTTTTTTGTGGGAGCTGGCGAGCGTTCTAGCCTCTGGCGGTCAACCCCTCACGAGCTGCACGAGAGCATCGAGCACCCAAAGCGGTCCCGGGCCCACTCCGGTCTTTTGGCCCCGAACGCCCCTCGCCCGGCCTGCTCCTGGTAGGGGTGGCGCAGCACCGCCATCAATTCATGCACCTTTGAAAAGTCGCCCTGCTCGGCCTGATCGATCGCCTCCTGCGCCAGGTAGTTGCGCAGGATGTACATCGGGTTGACCGCATTCATCGCCTCGCGCCTCGCCACGTCGCTCGTGCCATCGTTTTGCACCCGCGCCACATACGCGCGCAGCCAGGCGTCAATCGCCTCCCAATCCTCCTCCCGATGCGACTCTGGCGCGTAATAGGCCGCCATCAAGGGCGCGCGCAACGCCTCGGCGTCCACCGCGTCAGCCTCAACGCCCTCGCAACGCACCTCGGCAAGTCCGCGATAAAACAGGGTGTAATCGGTCTCCACCCGCCCGAGCATCGCCATCAATCCCTCGACCAGCACCTCATCCTCGGCGCCCGCCAGCCTCGTAAGCCCGAGCTTTTGAGCCATCATATCAAGCTGAAGCTCGCTGTAGACGGTGGGGAAATGATCGAGCGCCTCCTGCAGGGGGGCCGCGTCGTCGACCAGCGCGGCCACGGCGTTGGTGAGCTTATAGAGATTCCAGTAGGCCACGTCGGGCTGGTAGCCGTAGCGGTAGCGGCGCTGCCCCCGGTCGGTGGTGTTGGGCGTAAAGCCCGGGTCGAAGTTATCGAGCCAGCCGTAGGGGCCGTAGTCGATCGTCAGGCCGAGAATCGACATGTTGTCGGTGTTCATCACCCCGTGCACAAAGCCCACGCGCATCCAGCCCACCACCATCTCGGCGGTGCGCTCCCCCACCTCGCGCAACCAGGCGATGATATGGGCCTCGGAGATGGCCTCGTCGGGCCTGGCGAGCAGGTGCGGGAAGTAGTGACGGATCGTGTGCTCCACCAGCCCCCGCAAAATCCCCAGATCGCCGCGCGCCGCGTGAATCTCAAAGCTGCCAAAGCGCAAAAAACTCGGCGCCACCCGGCAGACCACCGCCCCGGGCTCCGGGGCCGGCCGACCGTCGTACAATTTATCGCGCATCACCTGCTCACCCGTGAGCACAAGGCTCAGCGCGCGCGTCGTAGGTACGCCCAGATGAAACATCGCCTCGCTGCATAAAAACTCGCGAATCGACGAGCGCAGCACCGCTCGCCCGTCCGCCGAACGCGAGTACGGGGTGGGACCGGCCCCCTTGAGCTGCAGCTCATGGCGCGCGCCCGTCTCCGGGTGAATCGCCTCCCCCAGCGTGATCGCTCGCCCGTCACCCAGCTGGCCGGCCCAGTTTCCAAACTGATGCCCGCCGTAGCATGCGGCATAGGGCTTCATGCCTTCGAGCAGGGCGTTGCCGGCCATCACCTGCCCAAAGCGCTCCGAGCGCACAAAGGCCTCATCAAACCCCACAAGCTCGGCCACCTCCGGCCAACAGGCCACAAGGCTGGGGTCGGCCACCGCCGAGGGCTCCACCTCGGAGTAACACGCGCCCTGCACCTGGCGCGGGCGCCGGTCGGTGCGCGCATCGGCGGGCAACTCGCGCATAAATCGGTCGTCGAAAGTTATCGAGCTCATAGCACATCCGGGGTCAGAGAGAGCGCCGCCCCGGCCAGGATCCTGGCCGGGGCGGCGCGGGCCATCGCACTTACTCTGGCAACACAGCCCATAGAGCAAGCCTTCCTCAACCGCCACCCTCAAACGTTGTGCCTGGCCGCCCTTGCACCTCGGCCAATCTCACGCGCCTCAGACGTCAAGAAGCGGAGCAAATCCACCAAAGATCATGCGCTCCCCCTCAAAAAGCCCCTTCTCGGTATGCATGCGAGCATCGCCGTAGATCTTGGGCCAGGCCGCGTCCCGAATCTCCTTCGACGGCCACTCCACCCGGGCAAAGACCACGCTCTCCTCAGCGGTGGCGTTGACCGCGCGCTTAAAGTCGGTGCGCTTCCCATCGGGCACATCATCGCCCCAGGCGTTGACCACGCGCGTGGCCCCGTGCTCCATCATCACCTCGGCGCGCATCGCCGCAAGCTCGGTGTAGGCGTCTTTGTTGGCCGTGGGCACCGGGATCACCGAGCCATCGATGTAGCCCGGCTCAGCGCCGCTATCCTTATCCAAGATCGTCGCAAATCCCCCGTAGATCACACGCTCACCATCAAAAGGCATCTGCTCCACGGCCGCCCCCATGTGCTCATCGCTCATCATGCGCTCGTTGGCCGCCTGACGAGCCTCGCGATCGGGATACTCCATCCAGGAGAAGACAATCACCTCCTCAGCGGTGGCCTCCACCGCCCGGAAGAAGTCCGTCACCTCTCCCTTCCCCACATCATCGCCCCAGGTCTCGACCATCCGGGCGACGCCAGACTCCTTGAAGAGGGGCACAGCTTCCAAAACATGCTGGCGATAGGCGTCTTTGTTGGCGGCTGGCACGGCACCTACGAATCCATCGATGTAGCTCATGGGCATACTCCCAAAAGGGGTTTTTGTGGTATACACGGCGCTGCTTCAAACGAAACATGTTGATATCGACATAGGGAAGTCATGTCGAACAAAAAAAACCTCCCGCATGCCACCACCCTTCATGTTCGCGATCATTGCCTCTGCCTGGCCGCCCAGCGCGCCAACCGCGCCCTGGCCCGGCGTTTTGATGAGGCGCTGCGCCCGGTGGGGCTTACCAGCGGCCAGTTCTCCCTGCTGATGTCGCTCAACCGCCCCGCTCCCCCGTCGATGGGCGCGGTGGCCTCGCTGCTGGCCATGGCCCGCACCACGCTCACCGCCAATCTAAAACCCCTGCAGCGGCAGGGCCTGGTGGTGGTGAGGGTCGACCCCGACGATCACCGCGGCCGTCTGCTGGAGCTGACCCCGGCCGGTCACGAAGCCCTGCTGGCCGCGATGCCGATCTGGGAGCGCACCCACGCCGAGATCGACGCGCTCGTCGGAGAAGAGGCCGCCGAGCCCCTGCGCCAAGCCCTGGCGATCCTTGCCGAACTTTGAACACATCGCCCCTTTAAAGTTAAATTCAAATCCCCCCTAAAACTCCCTACATAAGCGGCTCCCCGACAAGCCCCGCGAATACTTCGATGTACATCTAAGGTCGATGCGTTCCGGGGCACCCTCCTGCTGTTCGGGAACGCGATGCGCGTTGGCCACGGAGGTTCCGCAGCAAGAAGGGGCGACGCCGACGCGCTCAGACGCTGATAGGGCCGGCGCTTTTATGGCAAAAAAGACGCCTGTCAAACACCACAACCCGTCTCCTCGCCGCCG
>NZ_QHKO01000013.1 GCF_003260125.1 Lujinxingia litoralis | reverse complement strand
CGCAGCATTTTGGCCTCGCGTAGCACCCGATAAAAGGTCGATTCGGAGGCCAGATACACACCGCGGTCCGCCAGCAGGGGCACGATTTGGTGAGGCGATTTATCGCGAAACTCCGGGCTGTTCGCGGCCTTGAGAACCTGCGCGCGCTCGACCGCACTCAACTTATTGGCCGGGGAGGTGCGCGGGCCCTGACGTCGGTCAGAGCCCCCACCCCGGGCGCGCCAGCGCTCAAGGGTGCGCTTGTTCAACCCCAGTACTTTGCAGATGGACGAGAGTCTGGCGCCGTCGCGCTGCGCCTCCTCCGCCCAGCTCAGCACCGTTAACCTTTCGTCTTCGTCGTGTCGTCGTCCTCGTCCTCCGAGAAATACGCCTTGAGCTTTCCCTGCAAAACCAGCAACGCCGCCGCCTCCGCCAGGGCCTTCTCCTTACGGGCGAGCTCTTTTTTGACCCGTTTGAGTTCTTTGTTTTCAGGCTCCGCGGCCTTTTGTTTCTGCGGCGAAAGCCCTTTTTCGGCAGCCTCCAAAACCTCCTGCCGAAGGCGCACCAAATCAGCCTCATGAAGCCCTTCCCGGCGCAGAAACGCGCCGAGCTCCTCCTCCGAGAGGCCGGCGGCTTCCATCACAATACGAATCTTCTCTTTGGGTGGTTTGCTGCGCCTTCTCCCGGACTTTCCGCTCACACTACCTCCGTTTACCGCTTCTCTGCGCCACCGGCCCAGCGTCGCTCGTGCCACACCCGTCTCTTCCATCAACTCGGCGACAGAGCTGCGCTCCGGCCCGAACATCTTCTGCACCACACGTTCTCTAAATCCCGCTGAATACGCCATGATAACCTCACGTTGCCGCCCCCAAATGGTTTGGAAAGTTCATGCGGCAACTACGCTGACACAGGGGGTACTCGTACTCGTGCTCGTGCTCGTACTCGTGCTCGTTCTCGTACTCGTGCTCGTACTCGTACTCGTGCTCGTGCTGGTGCTCGTACTCGTGCTCGTACTCGTGCTCGTACTCGTGCTCGTTCTCGTACTCGTGCTCGTACTCGTTCTCGTGCTCGTACTCGTACTCGTACTCGTTCTCGTACTCGTGCTCGTTCTCGTTCTCGTTCTCGTGCTCGTGCTCGTACTCGTACTCGTACTCGTACTCGTGCTCGTTCTCGTTCTCGTACTCGTTCTCGTTCTCGTACTCGTACTCGTACTCGTGCTCGGTGCTGGTGCTGGTGCTCGTACTCGTACTCGTGCTGGTGCTCGTACTCGTACTCGTGCTCGGTGCCACCGCTCGCACGAATCGCTCACCGCCGCGGACGCCGACGCCCCACACTTCCCCACCACCCTTGACCCTCCCCGACCCTCCTTCCTACTCTCGACGCTCACCAAACACCGCAGATCCGTCGGGTACGTCTTCGCATCACGGCGTACGAAGCCGTAGGGGGATCTCGCCAGCGATGGTGTTTGCCGCGGGGCGCATGGGCGCGCCGGGGCGAATAGTAATTCGTGGGTCGTCCTGCGCAGGCCGAGGGGTTCGGCTTGAGCGCGTGGTCGGGGCGGCACAAACCCGTTTGAGAGAGAGGTTTGTGATGAAGGGAGTCGTGTCGAGTGATGTGAGTTTTCGCCGGATGGGCGCCGGGCGCCATGTGTTTGCGATGGAGCAGGTTGGCGAGCGGGTGGCGGGCTGTCAGGGGTTGAGCGCGGTGCAGAAGGACGCGCTCGGCGCCCAGGTTGGGCGCGCGCTGAAGCTGGGGCGCGAGGCGCTGGCGGTGGAGCTGGCGTACAACCAGCAGAAGGAGGGGGGCTCCAGGGCGCGTGGCGAGGCGGTGGTGATCGATCGGGAGCTGGATGTGATGATCACCGACCTGCGCGATTTCGTGGTGATTCGCTCGCGCAGCGCGAGTTCGGAGGTGGCCCAGGCCGCGGCGCGGATTGAGCAGAAGCTCTTTCGGAGCGGGGTGGCGGATGTGATTCGGTTGAGCTTTGAGGACCAGCTGGGCGTGATGGAGGCCATGATTGCCGAGTTCGACGGGACGTTGCGGGATGACGTGGCCCGGGTGGGGTTGGAGCGTGACGTGGCGCGTTTTCGGGCGCGCGTGGCGGATTTTGCAGAGGAGCTGCGTCGCCAGAAGACCGAGCTCACGACCTGGGATCAGGTCATGGCCCGGCGCGAGGAGTTGCATGAGGCGAGTTGCCTGGTGGTGGTGATGGTGCTGTCGAGCTTTCTGGATCTGGCGGATATGGGAGCGATGGAGATGCGCGAGCATATTCTGGCGCCGCTGCGTGAGCAGCAGGCCCGGGTGCTCGACGCCCAGCGCCGTCGGCGCGCCATCGGCGATGTGAACCCGGAGACAGGGGAGGAGGACGCTGGCGCGCCCTCGCCGGAGGATGCCGATGCGCCGCCGGTTATGGCGTGAAACGCGCCGTGGCGTCTGACACGCGTTGAAGAAGGTCCCCCGCGATATGCGGGGGGCCTTTTTTGTGCGCCGGCTCGGTGGTGGCTCCACCTTTTTAGGGGGGACCCCCTCGGGGGGCAGGGGCCTTCTGGTGTCGGAGGCTTAGTAGCGCTCCGATGTCAGGAGGCTTCTGGTGTTGGTGCCTTAGTAGCGCTCCGATGCCAGAGGGTGTCTGGCATCGGAGGGGGTTGGACCCCCTGTCGGGCCAGAGGGGCTCCGGCCGGCGAGGGGGGCGGACGGCCCGGGGGGCAGGGGCGGTCTGGCTTGGGAGGGCTGTCGGAGCTCGTGCTCGTGCTCGTGCTCGTGCTCGTGCTCGTGCTCGGGCTCGGACTCGTGCTCGTGCTCGGACCTGGGGCTCGTGCTCGTGCTCGTGCTCGTGCTCGTGCTCGTGCTCGACCTCGAACTCGCGGTCGGACCTGGGGCTGACGGGGAAATCAGGACTCGCCGGTCAGGAGGGGGGCGCCGGTCGCTGACGCCCTGGAGGCGATGGGCGAAGGGGTCGGTGGGCAGGGGCCGGGCGCCCCGGTCGGGGCGCCCTTTTTTGGGGCCGCTATCCTGGACAGAACGACTTATCCGTCGATGGGGACCGCGATCTGCGCCCCGCGCTGGCCGAGGTGGGCGTCGCGGTAGGCCGGAAGGAGGTTCATGGCCTCGTCGTGGTAAGTCTCCCCACCGAGGTTGTCGCTGGCCTGGATGTAGTCGGCCTGGGGCCAGGTGCCCTTGTCGAGAATGTTTTTTTCCAGGCGCAGGGTGCCATCGGCGACGTCGTCGAGGTTGTGACCCTCAATGCTGACCTGCTCGCGCAGCGAATTGCGGTAGACCCAGACCGGGGTGTCCGCGGTCCAGCTCGTGCCGGTGGCCGGACTGGCGGTCCAGATCTTGAGCGCCCCGCTGCGATCCCAGGTGTAGTCGGTGTGCAGGCGGTTGTAGGCGAACTCGATGTTGCGGGCTCGATCCATGCCTAAGGCGCCGCTGGTGTTGGCGCTTCGCGGCCACTGGTTGCCCTCGGCAAAGGTGTTGGCGCGCAGCGAGACGAACTCGTTGAGGCCGCCCTTGATGTAGAAGATCGCCCAGGTCGCGGAGTCGGAGGTCTTGAAGTTCGCGCCCAGGGCGCGGTTCTTCTCAAAGACCGAGTAGCGCAACTGGTAGGCGCTGGTGAAGGTGCCGTTGTCGCCGGAGAGCAGGTTGTTGACCACGGCCACATGGTTGCGCTCTCCCTCGGCGGGGTTGGTGAACATGATGATCGAGGAGTTCCCCATGTCGACGTTCTGCGGGTTGCCGTGGAAACGACTAAAATGCACGTCGTGAATCAGCACCCGGTGGGTGTTGTCGTAGACCGTGAACATGTGGAAGTACCCGCCATCGTCCTGAAAGAAATCCTCGGCGTGGCGGTGCTCCAGGTTCGCGATGGTGAAGTCCGTACCGCTGACGATGAACTGGCCGACGCGGGCCTCGAGAACGGCGTCGCTGCCCGGAAAGCCCACCCAGACCGAGGGCATGCGTCCGGAGCTGATGTTGGTGCCGCCGGGCTCCGGATCCATGGGCACCAGCCCCTTGAGGTAGACGCGGTGGTCTTTGAAACCCTCGTCGGGCTCGGCGTGAATGCGCGCGATGGAGGCGAAGGGCGCATCGAGTGTGCCGGGGTTTGCATCATCGCCCTGGAGTGGGTCGACAAAGAGCCAGCCCTCGGTGCCCACCTTCAGCGAGACCGCGACGTCGAGGGTTGCGCCCTCCTGATCGGTGACCTGCAGGGTGATGTCGTAGGTGCCTTCCACAGGCTCCTCCCACCAGAGGGTGCCGTACTCCGGGGTGGAGCGATGCACGATAAAGCCATCGTCCTCACTGCGCTCCAATTCCTCGCCAATGGTCAGCCCCGTGGCGCCGCCATCGTCGGTGATGGCGTAGCGGAAAGGCCAGGCCCCGCCCTGAACCACGATCGGGATCTCCCAGTGCACGCCCGGATGGGCATTTTTGGAGAGCGCCCACGCGGCCGCCTCGGGGCGCGGGTGGGTGAGCGTCATGGGCATTTTGGCGGGCATGAAGGTGCCCTCGGGGAGCTGCCAGCTTCCCGGGGCGGGCCCGGGCCCGGTGTCGGTGTCGGCGTCGGCGTCGGCGTCCGGGCTGGCGTCGTCGGCGTCCGCTGTGTCCGGGGAGGTGCCGGTGTCGCCGGTGTCGACCGAAGTATCGGCGCCGGCGTCAGTGGGGCGGTCGGTGTCGCCCGGATCGTCGGAGCAGGCGGTGAGCGCCAGGGTGAGCGCGAGGGTGAGGAGAAGATGGCGCGTGGGGGATGGCGGGCGCATGGGTGCTCCGGGGGTTGGGTGGGGCATGGTGGAATGTCGAATGCGCGGGAAGGTAGTCGGGGGGATGCTCGGGGGTCAAGACGGCCCCGGGGTGGGGCGTGGGGGGGATTGCTATCGACGTGCTCGTTGCTCGTTGCTCGTTGCTTGTGCTCGGACTGGTGCTGGTGCTGGTGCTGGGGCTGGTGCTCGTGCTCGTGCTCGGACTCGTGCTTGTGCTCGTGCTCGTGCTCGTGCTCGTGCTCGGACTCGTGCTCGTTCTCGTTCTCGTACTCGTTCTCGTACTCGTACTCGTTCTCGTTCTCGTACTCGTACTCGTACTCGTTCTCGTACTCGTTCTCGTACTCGTACTCGTACTCGTACTCGTTCTCGTACTCGTTCTCGTTCTCGACCTCGTGCTCGTACTCGTGCTCGTGCTGGTGCTGGTGCTCGTGCTGGTGCTGGTGCTCGTGCTGGTGCTCGTGCTCGTGCTGGTGCTCGTGCTGGTGCTGGTGCTGGTGCTGGGGCTCGAAGTCGGGCTCAGGCCTCCGGGCCGCGGAGGATGTCGAGGGCCGGGCGGGTGGGCATCAGGTAGTAGCCGCCGCCGCGGGGGTGGACCCAGTCGCCGACGCCGTGGAGGCGATGGGCGAAGGTGTCGGTGGGCAGGGTCAGGGTGCGCGGGGAGGTGGCGTGGGCGAGCAGAGGGTCGATCTCGTCGAAGAGGTCGGCGTGTTTGGGGGCCATCAGCCAGTTCTGGTGGATGAATTCGAACTGCCGGCGGATGTCGGTGCAGAGTCCCATGAACATCAGGCCGCGGGGGGCCTCGGGGGGAGCGGCCGGGTCGGGTTCGGGCATGTGGTCGCGGAGCGCCGGGGGATACCAGTGGCGGGGGGCGGGCGGGCCGAAGGCGCGGCCGCGGCGGATCAGGCGATGGAGGTGAGCGATCTGCAGGGAGAGCTCTGGTGAGGTGACCAGGGTGTCGCGGGGGTTGGCGCGGCGCACGTGGGCGCCGAAGGGGCAGGCCTGGCCGCGGGGGTCGTCGGCGAAGGAGGTCCAGAAGAGGGCGTCGCGTTCAAAGGGGGGCTCGGTGGTCTGGCCGGGCTTAAGGGGCATGCCGTTGGGCCAGCGTCCGACGGCGCGGGCGGCCAGCTCGGTGGCGCGCCGGGGCTCGTCGTTGGCTGCGCGCATGAAGAAGCGCCAGAAGGCGCGCACGTCCTGCTCCAGTTCGCGGAGCACCACCAGGGTGCCGTCCTGGGCCAGGGGTGCCACCCGGGGCGTGTCGCCGGTCTGGTCTGGGCGGCCCAGAAAGAGTTCGCCGGGGGGCGTGGGGGCCAGGGTGCGTTGCTGACGAGCGGTGGGGGTGATGCCGTCGAAGAACCCGAAGGGCTCCCGGGAGGTGGCCGGCAGCGAGAGGGCCTGGCGTGTCAGGATGTGCACGCCCGCCGGCAGCGTGTCGGCCAGGTGATGCAGGGCCTGCGGGGAGGCGGCGTAGAGGAGCAAGACGCCGTGGTGATCGCGGTCCGACCACCACCGTGGCGAGGGGGCGTGAGGGCCGATGTCGCCCAGGCGCTGGGCGGAGGGCAGGCTGGTCATGCCCTCGCGGAGTTCGCGGCCCAGGGTGGCCACCGCGTCCGGGTCGGCGCCCAGGGCGTGGAGCCCCGGGGCGCTGAGCAGGAGCTGGACGGCCTGCTCGCGGCGCTCGCGGCCAAAGGCCAGGTGAGGGATCAGGGCGCCGAGCCAGGCCGGCGTGATCCCCTCGATGCGTAGCATCAGGGTGTGGGGCAGGGAGCCAAAGCCGGTGAAGGCCAGGCTCTGGCAGTGGGAGGGATCCGGGGAGGTCGGCATGGTCAAATCTGGTGGGCCCAGGCCGCGAGGGCCTCGGGGGTGAGGTGGTCGGCGAAGAGGTCGCGGCGCAGGGCGTGGTGGCGCAGGATGTCGTTGGCCGAGAGCTCCGGGTAGGCCACGAAGCGCACGCTGGCCTGGAGCTGGTAGCTGCGCACCATCGCGCGCCAGCGCTGTCGGAAGCTCACGGTGTCCCGGGGCCAGTAGAGCCAGCGGGTTTTGGGGCAGCCCTCGACCCGCGAGGAGATCGGGATCACCGCGCGGGTGTGTCCGCCCACGCCGATGAAGTGGTTGATGTAGGCGTCGAAGCTCCCCTGGTAGTCGCTCATAAAGACCATGCGTCGGCCGCCATCCAGGGTGAGCAGGCGAGCGAAGTGGATGTTCTGGGCGCCGGCCAGAGTGCCCCGGGTCCAGAGGTGGCGGGTGCCGCGCTCCGAACCAAAGAGGATCACCCGCATGAGCAGGCGGCCGTACCAGGTGGGTTTGACGGGGAACCAGATGGTCAGCTCGTTTTTAGTGCGCCCCTCTTCGAAGACCTCCAGGTGGTGGAGCTTGGCCTCGGAGGCCGGGGTGGGGATGGGGTCGGGCTCCAGGTGCTCAGCGATGCGCAGCGCGAGCATGGCCAGCGCGGTGAAGGGCAGGGCGTAGAGCGCCCACAGGGCGGTGAGCAGGGTGGCCAGCCCCCGGCGCAGGCCCGGGGTGGTCTGGCGAGCGGCCAGCCAGACGTCTTTGGCCAGGACGCCCAGGATGGGGAAGAAGAGGTAGGTGAGCAGGAGGTCGGCGCGTTTGCGCCAGGCGCCGGCCCCTGGCGGGGTCGGCGCCCGGGCACAGCTCGGGTCGTTGAGGGTCAGCACGTGATGTCGGGCGGCCTGGCGGGCCTCTTCCAGCGAGAGGGCCGCCAGGGTGCCCCGGGCGCGTTCCTGTGCGACCCACTCGCGGAGCACCTGGTGGAGGCGAGCCTCCTGGCGGATCTGGGTCAGGGAGAGGCCGGGGGAGGCTAAAAAGAGGGTGGCGTCGGGGCTGCGATGGCGCCTCAGGTCGTGGGCCAGCTCGTCCGGGGAGGCGGGGGCGCTGGCCAGGAGGTCGACCAGGTGCGGCCAGAGCAGGGTGGCCAGGCGCCGGGTATGGGTGCCGAGCTCACCGTCGGCCACGCTGTTGATGAGCAGGCGCGGGCCGTGACCGAGATCGGGGGGCACGACGACGATGCGGGCCGCGTGCAGGGTGGGATGCTCGGCCAGGGCCGCCTCAAGGGCGGCCGCGCGCGCGGCCAGCTCCAGGCGTAACGAGCGGGTGTCGTGCCCGGTGGTGGGCAGGAGCGTGGTATGGGAGTGCGGGCCTCGCCAGTCGGCGGTCCAGCGATCGTTGAGGGCGGTGATCAGGGAGCGCATCAGACCTCGATGTTGGCGATGTGGAGCTGGCGCAGATCGCCGTGGGATTCGGCCAGAGCGTCGAGCATCAGGGTGGTCACCACCACCGAGAGGTCGCGCAGCGGGCATTGATGGGGGCCGCGGGACCAGCTCAGGATGTTGGCCACCTGGTCGCCGGGGCGGTCCAGGCGCAGGCGCTCGGGCTGGGGGAAGAGGTCGGCGTTTTGGTGAATGCAGACAAAGGGGTAGGCGATCTCCATGCCGGGGCGCGCGGTGATGGTGCGGCCGCGCAGCTCAAAGGGCTCGGGGTTCTCGACCACCCGGTGCACCGAGGAGACGGTGGGGAAGAGGCGCAGCGACTCGACCACGAAGGCCTGGCGCTCGGTAGGGGAGAGGGCCGGGTAGTCGATGTCGTAGTCGCGGGCGAAGTCGACGCATTTCATCACGATGGTGCCCACGCTGAACATGCCGGCGAAGAGCATCATGTCGACGACCAGGGCGTTGATGCCGTGGCGCTTTAAGGGGAGAAAGACCTCGTGGCGCATGGCCTCGTGGGTGCCCAGCAGGCTGAGCATCCAGGGGGCGTAGTAGTAGAAGGCCGAGAGTTCGGCGAAGCGGCGCAGGTAGGCCGCGGTGATCGTTCGGGCCTGGTCCTGGGGGAGATCGACGTCGGCCAGGAGAATGGCCAGCACCCGGGTGGCCGCGCCACGCAGCGCCCAGAGGGTGAGGGGGCGCGGGCCCTGGACCCAGTCGTGGAGGGCGTGCGCCACACGGGCGCCGGTGGCGTCGAGGTCGGGATGGCGCAGCGCGTCGCTCTGAAGCATGGCGTCGAGGTGGCCGCGCAGGACCCCGCGGGCCGGCTGGCTGACGTTGATCGGGCCGGCGTTGGTCATGAAAACCGTGGGGGCAAACCCCACGATGGGCAGGCCCATAAAGAGATTGCCGCGCAGGTGCGGCTCCATCAGGGCGGCGGCCGCGCGGGAGTGGTCGGTCTCCATCAGCGTGCGACCAAAGATGAAGTTGCCGCCGAAGGCTTTGGCCGTGAGCCGCAGCGCGTGGTTCTGGACCAGCAGGCCGACCAGCAGGACGTCCATAAAGGCGGTGAACTCCAGGAGGAGCCCGCGCAAAAAGGTAAACCGGGTGGTGAAGGCCAGGGTCTTCAGGGGCACCATCGCGTAGACCAGCGGATGGGCCAGGGCGTAGAAGAGCGGTCGAAGTCTCACAAAAACCTCCCGATCGTGGCCGGGTCCACGTCCCAGCCGGCCGACTCGCCCATGCGGAGCAGCCAGTCCATCAGTGGCGAGGAGGCGCGCAGGGTGCGTCGGGTGGGGGAGTCGTTGGGGGTGGCGGCGGTGTGGATGAGGTTGGCCCAGATGGCGCAATCCACGGTGGCGGGGCGCGGGCCGCCCAAAAAGGGCTCGTCGGCCAGGAGGGCCTCGACCCGGGCGATGGTGAGGCAGGCGATGCGGTAGCCGGTGCCCGGGGCGCGCATCACGCCGCGTCGGGCGCGGCGGATCTGCTGGCGGCGCACCAGGGCGGTGGCCGGCGTCAACAGGGCTGTCGGGAGAAAGTGCGCGATCAGCGCGCGGGTGATCGGGCGCTGGTAGCGCCAGCCCTCTACGACGACGAAGCGGTCGTAGAGGCAGGCGTCGTAGACCACCTCTTCGACCTGCCTGGCGAGTTCCTGGCCGGCGAGTAGACGGGTGGGGCAGAGGTCGGCGTTGAGCGCGGCCCGGGGCTCCAGGGCCGCGATGATCTCGGAGGACTCGGCCTGCAGGTGGCCCCGGGGCCAGCGCACAAAGGGGACCATCTTGTTGGGGGAGCGGCGCGTGTCGCCCACGGCCAGCTCATAGGGGGTGCGGGTCAGGCGCAGGTAGGCTTCGACTTTGGCGCAGGGGGGGCTCTCGCTGATGGGCAGCCCCAGCGCGGGGGGAAACTGGTAGAGGAGGATGGGGTGTTCGAGGCTCATAGTAGGGCTCCCGGGAGTTGGGCGTAGAGCCAGAGGCCGGGGATGACGATGCCGGCGTACATGGCGATTTCAGCGTTTTCCTGCCAGGGCTGCCCCCCGCTCAGCGCGCCGTGGATGTGCACGGCCAGCAGGGCGGTGGCCGCCCCCAAAAGAATCTCCAGGGTGCCCAGGTAGGAGGCCGGGGCAGTGGCGGCGCGGAAGGTGGCCAGGGAGAGCACCACGGCGACGCCGCCCAGGCAGCGGCCCAGGTACACCGTGAAGCGATCCTCTGCGGGAAGGGTCCAGCCAAAGGCCCGGCCCCAGCGCAGGGGGACCAAAAGAAGGGGGAGCGCCGAGCCTAAAAAGAAGGCCACGGCGACGATCCACAAAAACCAGCTCACGCCGGGGTACATCGGATCGATCATGGGAGAGACACCCTGGGTCGGGGGCAACTCACCGGCAGGAGCAGGAAGGGGGAGTCCCGGCCCCCGGGACCGGGGTCCGGGTGGTCGGGAGCTCGCGCCCTGGTGCGTGCCCCCTCGGGTGGCGATGAGGATCGAGGCCGATCCGGGATCGCGTGTCGCCCGAAAACACATGCATCGGATCGAAGCACCGATGCGTCTGAGCTTGCGTAAGGAGCGGCCATTGTAGTGAGGGCGGCCGGGGGAGCAAGAAAGGCGCGGGGGGCGGGGGTAAAAAAGATGGGGCGTGTTTTTGGGGGGGGGCGTTCGGGATGTTTTGGGGGGCGGGGCGGAGTGGGGATTTCGGGCGTGGAGGGGAGCGTGGGGTGGGGAGAGGATTCGGCCTGCGCCTCACATCCCACTAAAGAGCGCCTGAAACGCCGTCATCGCCGCGACCGACACGGTGAGGGTGGCGGCGATGGGCATGCGCTCGCCATCCTGGAGCGCGTTGGGGATGAGTTCGGCGACGACCATCCAGATCATGGCGCCGGCGGCGATGCCCAATCCGACGGGGAGGGCGGGGCGGAAGGTCTCGACGAAGAGGTAGGCCGGGAGCGCGAGGAGGGGCTGGGGGAGGCTGGAGAAGATGCTCCAGAGGGAGGCCTTCCACCAGGGCATGCCGCGGGGGACCATGCCCACGCCGATGGCCAGGCCCTCGGGGATGTTGTGGACGGCGATGGCGATGGCGATGAGGACTCCAAAGGTCTGGCCACCGCCAAAGGCCACGCCGACGCTGATGCCCTCGGCGAAGGAATGAAGGGTCATGACGCCCAAAAAGATCAGGGCCTGGGTGGCACCTGCCCCCTGGAGGTCGGCAAATTCGATATCTCGCCCCTCAAGCCAGCGATCGCTGAGGTAGATGAAGACAAGACCGATGAGTAGCCCGCCGGTGGTGCGCCAGACCCCGGTAGCGATGCCTTCGTTCACCAGGTTGAAGCTCGCCGAGAGCATCAGGCCGGCGGCGATCGCGGTGCCGTGCGCCAGCAGGGTTTTGTTTTCTTTCTCGACCCAGATCAGCGGCAGCGGCCCGAGCCCCGTGGCGAGCGCGGTGATCGTTGCGAGTACCAGTACGAGAACCCACTCGGGCATGGTCCATCCTGGTCGGAGGTCACAGGTAGGCGGCAGGCAGAAGGCGCGCAGCTGCAGCCAGGCGCGCGACTAAAGGTAGGAGATTTTTGGGGGTCGCCTACGAAGGGAAGCGAGGATCGGAGAGCGGGAAGCGGGAAGCTGGGAGTTAAGAGGTGAAAGGAGGGGAGGTTGTTCAGCGGGCGGAGAGTTCCAAGTCGTCAAAATCAAAGCCGGGGACCGCGACGGTGGCCATGAGCGCGTAGCCCACAGGGCCCGGGACCTGGTGGGCGGACTGCCAGTAGTTGGCCGGGGCCAGGGCCTGGAAAATGAGATCGGCGGTGGGGCCCAGAGTGAGTTGATGGGTGTCGCCGCGGGGAGATTCCAGGAAGAGGATGAGCGGGTCGCCCAGCAGGTGAAACCAGAGCTCGTCTGCGGCGAGTCGGTGGCGATCGCAGCGCTGGTCGGCTCGGAGGAGGTAGTAGATGGCGGAGCCGGCCTGACGGGGAGTGCCGTCGTCGGGGAGGGTGCCGGGGGGCAGAGTGAGGGTGGCGCGCCAGGTCTCGCTGAAGTAGCCGCCTCCGGGGTGGGGCTGCAGGTCGTGGCGAGCGATGAGGTCGTCGGCCGTGGGCAGATGGGACATGGCGAGCTCCGGAGGCTGGGAGGCGATGGTGGGCGATGCCTGCATCTTAGAGAATGGTCCGGGCGGTGCGCAGGCAGTCAACTCGTAGGGAGCGCGCGTCCTGGCCAGATGTCGGGTCTCGGAGGGCCGTGGGGTCAGGGGCTGAAGTGCTCAAAGTCGCCGAAGTCAAAGCCGGGGACCGCCACCGACGCCATCAGCGCGTAGCCGGTGGGGCCTGGCAGGGGGCGAGCGGACTGCCAGTGATGGGCGGGGGCCAGGGCCTGGAAGATGAGATCGGGGGTCGGGCCCAGGGTGAGCTCGCGGAGGTCGCCCCGTGGGGACTCCAGGGAGAGGGTGAGCGGGTCGCCCAGCAGGTGGAACCAGAGTTTGTCGGAGAAGAGGCGGTGGCGAACGCAGAGCTGGTCGCTCAGGAGTAGGTAGTAGATGGCCGTGCCCGCCTGTCGGGGGACGTCTTCGTCCGGGAGTATGGCGGCGGGCAGGGTGAGGGCGGAGCGCCAGGTTTCGCTGAAGTAGCCACCGGCGGGGTGGGGCTGCAGATGATGGCGATCGATGAGGTCGTCGGCGGTGGGAGTGTGGGACATGGCAGGCTCCGGTGGTCGAAGGAAAAGGTGGCGCGATGTCAGACGATCAGAGGATGGCCCGGGCGGTGCGTAGGCCGCCCAGGGCCACCGCCAGGGTGCTCTGGCCCGGGAAGACGCTGTCGCCGACCAGGTAGAGGTCTGGGGCGACCTGCTGCGGGCCGAGGTCGCGGTAGTTCTGTAGGCCTTTGCGGCGAGGAACACCGCCGACGTAGCCGTGAGGTCGGGCGGTGAAGCGCTCGAAGGTGCGGGGGCTGGCGGTCATCTCAAAGCGGATGGCGTGGCTCAACTCGGGGGCGCGCAGCTTCAGGGTCTGGCGCATGCGCTCTTGGACGTCGTGAATGTAGGCAGCCCGCTCAGTGGGGGAGGCGTCGGCGTAGCGCGCCATGCGCACGTGGGTGGAGAGGGTGACGACGCGTTGATCGTCGGGGGCGCGGCCTGCCTCGTCGGCGTCGCTGACCGAGCAGAAGACGTGGTTGCCCTCGCGAAAGGGGGCGTCGGTCTGGTCGACGAGTTCCAGGTGAAAGGCCTCGGGTCGCGCGAGTTGGGTGCGGTCGACGCCCAGGTAGAGCATGGCGGCGCCCCAGCCGCCCTGGACGGCGGTGTGGTGGCGGTCGAGGGAGGGGCTGGCGAGCTGCGGATCGTCCAGGAGTTGGAGGAGCGCGGCGGGAAGCAGGTTGGCCACCACAAAGCGCGCGCGCAGGGTGCGGCGGCGACTCTGGAGCACCCAGTGGTCGTGTTCGCGGGTGAGGCGGCGCACCGGGTCGGCCATGTACACCTGTCCCCCGAGCTTCTGGATGGCGTCGGTCAGGGCGGTGGCAAGCTGGCCGATGCCGCCGTGAATATGGCCGGTGCCGCGAAAGAAGTAGTCGATGGCCGCCAGCGCAAAGGGGGCTTCGGCCTGGTCGGCGCTGGCCTGCACGGTGATCTGGCAGACGGCGTTGAGGTAGGTGCGCAGTGGCTGGAAGCTGGCGAGCTCAAAGCGTTTGAGCACGTCGCCGACCGATCGCCCCACGGCGTTGAGTAGCACCAGGTAGCGCGGGGATCGGCCCAGGTGGCGGGTGAGGTTGGCGGGGGTGAAGGGGGGCAGGAGCGTGGGGTCATCGAAGAGCGCCCAGAGGGCGTCGGCGACGCGTTGCTGGTAGGCGAAAAAGCGCCGGAGGGCCCCGGTGGGCGCGCCGGGGATGGCGCAGAAGGCGGCGGTCAGCGCGTGGCGATCGCTGGAGATGGCCAGCTCCATCTCGGCGGTGCGCAGGGTGACCAGCGGGTCGAGGGATTCGAAGCGCACCGGGAGGTTGTGGCGCTTGATCCAGGTATCGAAGAGCTGTCCGGGGCCAAAGCCCGAGAAGAGGGTGGCGCCGGCCTCAAAGCGGTAGCCGCGGCGATAAAAGGTGCTGGCGCAGCCGCCGGGGTAGGTCAGGCGCTCGAAGAGGGCGGTATCGAGGCCTTCTTCAGCCAGGGTGAGGGCGGTGGCCAGACCACCGAAACCGGCGCCGATCACGGCGACATCGACGGTGTGCATGGGGTACATCCGGGGGAGAAGGTGCGGGGGATTTTTGCGAAGTGCCAGGCGTGGCGAGCCAAGGGGTAGGCACCGGCAGGCGATGGCAAGGGCCGCATGGGGGGGAGAGCTCGCCGGTCAGGCCGGGGAGGAGCGGGTGGAGCACGGGGGCTCGGCGGGCAGGAGCTGAAGGAGGCGCGCCAGGTCGTAGTCGGTGTGGGGGCCGGTCATACGGGCGACCAGGGCGCGGGCGCGGGCCAGGTCGGCGAACTCGTCGATGGCCAGGTGGAGGCCGGCGGCCCGGGGGAGGCCGGTGTTGTAGACGTAGCGCCGGCGGCCCAGGTGGGGGCGCTGGTAGAGGGCCAGGGTCACGTGCTCGCGGTGCTCGGGAGCGTCGAGGTGGCGGAGCAGGCGCAGCATAAATTCGGTGCGCACGATCTCGATGCTCATGCCCACCGGGAAGGTGCGGCCGTGGACGTTGGTCACGAAGTCGTAGTCGTTGGAGTCGGCCAGTTGCAGCATGTCGCGCAGGGTGGGGGCGTCGACAAAGGCGTTGTCGCCGTTGATGCGGCAGGCGAAGTCGAAGCCGGCGGTGCGCGCGGCGCCCACAAAGCGAGCAGCCACGTCGTGGAGGTCGCCGCGGTAGCAGGTCACCTGGTGGGCCTGACAGAAGGCGGCGATCGGGTCATCGGAGGCCTCCACCGAGGTGGCCACCACGATGCGCTCGGTGGGCAGCACGGTACGCACCCGCTCGATGACAAAGGCCAGCAGGGGGCGGCCGCCCAGGGGCATCAGGGCCTTGCCGGGGAGGCGCCGGGAGGAGAAGCGGCTCAAGATCACCGCGCCGGTGGAGGGGCGCTTCATTGGCGTTCTCCCAGAGTGCGGGCGGGGACACCGCCGACGATCTGATAGGGGCCGACGTCTTTGCGCACGATGGCGCCGGCGGCGATGACGGCGCCGCGGGCGATGCGCACGCCTTTAAGGAGTTTGGCGCCGGCGCCGATCCAGACATCGTCTTCGATGACGATGGGGCGGGCCTGGTTGGGCTGGGTGTGGATGGGGCGGTCGCGGCGTGCCTGGTGGTCGCTGTCGACGATGTAGACAAAGGGGGCGATCAGGCAGTCGCGGCCGATGGTGATGCCGGCCGAGGCGAAGAGGAAGGTGTGGTAGCCGATCGAGGTGTTCTGGCCGATGCGGATATGGGCGTGCGGGTTGCAGGCGCAGAGGCGCGCACCTTCTTTGAGCACGACGTTTTTGCCGATGTGGATGTTGGCGGGGTAGCGCATCAGTTCGACCCGGCGGTCGAAGTACACGCCGGGGCCCAGGTAGCCCAGGATGCGCTTGAAGCGCAGCCAGCGCATGTGGTGAATCAGGCGAAAGCGCAGGTGCTGACGCATCTGGTTGCTCATGACGACCTCCCGACCGCTGCAGGGGACTGGCCGGAGGTCAGGGATCGCCCCCCGGCGTCTTCGTCGTATGAGTCAAAGCTACCCACCACCGGCCCCCCGACCAGCCGGGGGGCGGTGCGCTGAGGTGGGCTTAAGGGGTGGGGGCCTGGTCGGCAGGGGCGCCTTCCTCGACCGGCGCGGCGTCGGTGGGGGGCTCGTCTTCCGGGGCTTCCTCGCCGCCGGGGGTACTCTCGTCGGTGGGTACGTCGTCGGAGCTGGTGGGGGCGTTGAGCGCGACGATGTCGAAGGCCGAGGAGGTGAGTTTCTTGAAGTCCAGGCCCACGGGCATCTCGATGGAGGTGGTGAAGCGGTAGCGGCCGGGCTGGAGTGCGGAGGCGTCAAAGCGGGCCTCGCGCACGCCGCCGGGGTTGACGATGACGTAGGCGTCTTCGCAGAACCAGGTCAGCTCCTGCTCGGAGGGCTCCCACTGCTGGTCGAGCTGCTGGTGAAGCTCGGCGTGGCAGAGGTTGGCTTTGAGGGGGCGTCGGGCGGTGTTCTCCAGGCGCAACAGCAGCTGGCCATCGTCGGTGGGGGCGGTGGTCAGGTGGATCAGGGTGAGTTCGGATTGCGCGGTGCCGGTCTCGGCGTTGGGGGTGGCGCAGGCGACGAGCGCCCCGGTGAGGAGGAGCGCGGCGGTGGCGTTGAGGATCGTGTGTCGGGACATAAGGGGCTCCGCTAAGAAAGAGGGAAGTCAGTCTATAAAGAAGCAGCGGCGGATAAGGATGCCACGAAAAAAAAGCGCCGACCGCGGGGCGGAGGGCGCTGATGCTATCGAGGTCAGGCGGGGGCCTTAGCCTTCGAGAAACGCATTCATCTTGCCGAGGAGGCGCTCGATGTCGACGGGCTTGGTTTCGAAGTCGTCGCAGCCGATGTCCAGGGCCTTGGTGCGATCGCTTTCCAGCGCGTGCGCGGTCAGGGCGATCAGGGGGATCTTGGCGGTGGGGGTGTGGGCCTTGATCTGGCGAGTGGCTTCCCAGCCGTCCATCACCGGGAGGCTCAGGTCCATGAGGATCAGGTCGGGCGACTCGCTGCGGCTCATGTTCACCGCCTCTTGACCGTCGGTGGCCACGGCCACGGTGAAGCCGCGGCGCTGGAGGCGACGCGCCAACATGTCGCGGTTCATTTCATTGTCTTCTACAAGGAGGATCTTCGCCATGCTGATACTCTCACTGCCTGGTGGTGGATGCTTTTTGGGAGACGTTGATGGATAGCATTGTGTACAGGACGCGCGTGGGCGCAAGTTTGTTCCACTCCCGGGGGGTCATGCTCCGTGGGCGGGATGGATGTCGAGGGCCGAGTCACGCTGCTGAAGTTGCCAGGGCTCCACGCCATGTCGTTCGCCTACGTCAAAGCGCTCTACCATTTCACGCAGGGATTCTGAAAGGGTGGCGAGTTCGGAGGCGGTGACGGTGACCTGGCGGATGCCGGCCACGGAGTTGGTAACCAGGCGGGAGAGGTCTTCCATGGCGCGGTTGACCTCGCCGGTGTTTTCGCGCTGATCCTGGGTGACCACTTTGATCTTTGTGGCGACCTCGGTGGTTTCTTCGGAGCGGTCCAGACCCTCCTGGCAGGCCACGGCGGTGGTGCGGGCGGAGTCCTGGATGTCGCCGACCAGGCTCTTGATCGCGCCGACCGACTCCATGGTGTTTTCGGCCAGGCGGCGCATTTCGTTGGCGACCAGGGCGAAGCCCTTGCCGGCTTCGCCGGCGCGGGCGCCTTCCAGGCTGGCGTTGAGTGCCAGGAGGTCGGAGCGGTCGGCGATGTCTTTGATCAGCTTGAGGATCTCGGAGATGCGCTCGCTGTGCTGGTTGAGTTCCTGGATGTGGGCGCCGATCTGGCGGTTTTTCTGGCAGGTGTCCTCGGCGGCGCGGGAGACCTGTCGGGCGCTGTCGGCGATGGCGTCGGAGGAGTTGAAGAGGCCCTCGACGGTGAGCTGGGTCTGGCGGATCTTGGCGGCCTGGTGCTGGGCGGAGTTCTCGTGCTGGTGGAGGACCTGGAGCATCTCCTCGGTGGAGGTGGCCACGTGCAGGGCGCTGCGCATGATCTCTTCGACAACCTCGCGCAGGCCGGTGACCATTTCGTTGAACACGTTGGTCAGATCGCCGTCCCCCTCGACCTGGCTGGTGAGGTCGCCGCGGGCGATCTCGCCGGCGCGTCCGGCCAGGTTGCGCAGGTTGCGGACCATCATGCCGAAGGCGTCGCCGAGCTCGCCGGGGAGCTCCTCGTCGAGGGCCGGGTTAAAGAGCTGGTCGTTGGCGATGATGTAAGCTTTGACGGTGAGGCGTCGCAGCTGGTTGGTGAGCTGGGCGAAGCTGCGGTTGAGATCGCCCTGGCTGGAGCTGGAGGGGAGGTCGACGGCGGAGAGTTGTCCGGTCTCCAGGACCTTGCTCTGGAGCTGGCGCACGCCGATGTAGCCGTTGGCCAGTTCGGTGGCCTCTTCGCTGAGCATGCGCAGCTGGGTGAGGAGCTGGTTGACGGCGGTGGCCATGCGGCCGATTTCTCCGCCGAGGGTCACGGTGAGACGAGGCTGGGTGAGATCGCCCTGGGCCAGTCGCTCGATGGCGTCGATGACTTCGCCGTAAGGGTTGAGTACCGAGCGGGTGTAGAGGATGGCTGCCAGTCCCCCGGCGCCGATAAGCAGGGCGCTGAGGTTGGCTCCCTGAACGAGCGCGGCGATGGCCCCGAAGAGGGTGGCCAGGCCGATTACCGCGGCGATCTTTTTCCAACTGCTCATCTGACCGATCCTGAACGCAATCTTGCAGACAAAAAAACGCCCGACCCACAGTCGTTTTACGCGGGCCGGGCAAAGCGGCCCGGAGCAAATAGAGGGCTCCGAGCCGGCATTATGCAGCAGGAGTGGCGATCAGTCGAGCCCACTGATGAAGGCGTCAATGTGCGCGGCGGTGGAGGCGGGATCTTCGACCAGGAGGTAGTGACCGCTGCCGGGGAAGTACTCCACCACGCTGTCGTCGATCAGGTCGCCGATGGCGGCCTGAAGGAGGGCCGGGTTCATGAAGGGGTCGTCGGAGACCAGGATCAGGGTGTCGACGTCGATCTTGTGGAGCTTGTCGGCGAAGTCAGCGCCGGTCCAGGCGTCGAGCGCCTGGCGGATGGCCTCGGGTTTGACCCCGGCGGCGTCGTCGGCCATCGCGGCGAAGTCTTCGGGCTGGAGATCGACGCTGGAGATCTGGATGATCAGCTCCTGGAGGGAGGTGTCGTAGGCCGCCGCCGCGAAGAGGTCATAGCTTTCCTGTGGCAGCGGGAAGCCGGAGGCGGGCACCGGCGACATCAGGATCAGGCCCTCGAGGTCGTCGTCGTAGCTGGCCGCGTAGAGCTGGGCCAGGGCGCCGCCCATGGAGTGACCGGCCAGGATGAAGTCGTCGGCGTCGGCGTCGTCGACCACGGCCTGGATGTCTTTGATGTAGTTGCGCAGCGAGTAGCCGCCCTTGGGCATGCTGGAGAGGCCGCTGCCGCGCAGGTCGGGCACGATCAGGCGGTAATCGGGGCCGGCCAGCTCTTCGATGAGGTTGTCGTACACCGCGCCGGAGACCATCCAGCCGTGGACCAGGACGACGTCCTGCTCTCCGTCACCGATCACGCGGTAAGCGATGTCTTTGCGATCCTTTGTACGCGCATAGCGCACCTGAGCGTCTTCTCCCAGCGCCTGCGTGAGCGCGCCGGTGTTGTCGTCCGGTGCCGGCTGTTCCCCACAGCCGACGATTCCTGCCATCCCCACCACCAACGAGAGAGCTACCATCTTCATCGTGTTCTTCATCTTCCTAACTCCTTAAAACAACGATTCGACATCTACTTTGGGGTGTTGACGCCCGCCGCGTGTGCGGTGGCGTCGACAGTGCACGTACATCGGATCAGACCATAAGACCTCGGGTTGAGGGTGGGGTGAGTGGTGCTCAGAAGAATGCGTTGATGATGGCGGCCAGCTCGGCGCTGCGCTCGACCTGGGGGTAGTGACCGGGGCCGGGCAGGTAGGCGAAGGAGGCGTTGGCGATCGGCTCGACCATCACCGCTTTGAGGAAGTCCGGGGGCAGGAAGGGGTCATCGGTGCCCACGACCAGGGTGGGGGCTTGGATGCTGGCGAGTTCGTCTTCGAAGCCGCCGCCGGTCCAGGCGAGGTAGGAGGCTTTGATGCACTCGGCCGGGATGGTCATGGCGTCGTCGAGCATGACTTCGGCGGCGTCTTCGGAGAGCTCCAGGGTGGCCATGCCCAGGATGGCAGCGAGTTTCTCGCGGTTCTGGCCGGCGCTCAGGAAGAGATCGTGGGCCTCGGGGGGCAGCTCCATGCCGGTGGCCGGGACGGCGCAGACCAGGGCGAGCTTTTTGATCCGTTCGGGGTAACGGGCGGCGAAGACCTGGGAGATGAGGCCGCCCATGGAGTGGCCGAGCAGGTCAACGGAGGAGACGTCGGCGTGGTCGAGCACCGCTTTGAGGTCTTCGACGTAGTCGTTGATCGTGTAGCTGGCGCAGGGGGAGGAGGCGCCGGCGCCGCGATGGTCGACGACGATGATGCGAAAGCGGGAGGCGTCGAGGTGAGGAAGAAAGCGGTCGAAGACCGCGCTGGAGGCCATCCAGCCGTGCACAAGGACGAGAACTTCGGGGCCTTCACCGTGGACTGAGTAGGCGATGGTGCGACCGTCTTTGCTGAGCAGCTTCTTCACGTCGACTCCTTGCGCGATGCCTGGATGGTGGTGGGTCAACCTGCGGCGTTTAGATGCGAACTTTCCTGGAGGGCCCTCCGAGCCCGATGACGTCCATGACCTCGGTCATGACTTCGTCGATGGAGCGAACGTTTTTGCTTAAGATGCGCGAGACCGAGCGTCGCAGTCTGGCGGTTTCGGCGTCGTCGAGATCCATGGCGGTGACGACGACAATGGGGATGTCTTTCCAACGGGGTTCGCTGCGCATGATTTCGGCGACTTCGAAGCCGTCCATCTCGGGCATCATCAGGTCGAGGAGGACGACGTCGGGGCGTTCGTCTTCGAGGATCTCCAGGGCCTGGCGTCCGTGGGCGGCGGTGTTGACCGACCAGCCGGCGTTGCGCAGGTGACGGGAGATCATCTCGCGGATGTCGGGCTCATCTTCGACGACCAGGGCGCTGGCGCCCTCTTCGGGGTGGAAGCGCGAGAGGGTTTTGAGGAGGCGGTCGCGCTGGATGGGTTTGACCAGGTAGTCGGTGGCGCCCAGGGCAAAGCCGATGTTGCGGTCGTCGACCATCGAGATCATGACGACCGGGATGTGTTCGAGGCCGGCGTGAGATTTGAGCGTGGAGAGCACGCTCCAGCCGTCTTTTCCGGGCATCATCACGTCGAGTGTGATGACATCGGGGAGGTGTTCCTGGGCCAGGGTCACGCCCTGGTCGCCGCTGTAGGCCGAGACCAGCTGGAAGCCGCGCGGGGTTAAGATGCGGCGCATCAGTTCGTGGACGTTGGGATCGTCGTCGATGACCAGGATGCGGGGGCCGGCGTCGAGCTCCGGATGGAGGGCGGCGCCTTCGAAGTCGGGTTTCCAGAGCACGTCGGAGTGTTCCTGAAGCCCGGAGGGATCTGCCGAGGGCAGAAGTACGCGGAAGATGGTGCCCTGGCCGAGCTTGCTTTCGACCTCGATGTTGCCGCCCATCATCTCGCAGAAACGCTTGCAGATGGTCAGGCCGAGTCCGGTGCCGCCGTGTCGGCGGGTGGTGGATTCGTCGGCCTGGGTGAAGGGCTGGAAGAGGTGTTCGATCTTGTCGGCCGAGATCCCCATGCCGGTATCTTCGACCTCGATGCACACGCCCGCCATGCCGTGGACGGTGGTCGGGGAGGTGCTAAGGCGGATGGTGCCTTCATCGGTGAATTTTACGGCGTTGCCCATCAGGTTGAGCATCACCTGCTTGAGCTTGGTGCGATCGGCAACGAACTCGCCATGGTAATGGGCGTTCATGTCGAGGGCGTTGTCGTTCTGACGGGCCAGGGGCTCGATGGTGTCGATGACTTCCCGGACCAGGTCGGCCAGGTCGAAGCTCTCCAGGAAGAGCTCCATTTTACCGGCTTCGACTTTGGAGAGGTCGAGGATGTCGTTGATCAGGCTGAGCAGATGATTGGCCGAGGCGTGAATCTTGGTCAGATCGCGGGCGACGCCGGGGACATCGATGTGTTCGGCACCCAGGCCGAGATCTTCCTGGATGAGTTCGGTGTAGCCGATCACGGCGTTGAGCGGGGTGCGCAGCTCGTGGCTCATGTTGGCCAAAAAGGCGCTCTTGGCGCGGCTGGCTTCCAGGGCACGTTGCTCGGCTTCGGTGCGCTCCTCGACCTCGCGCTGGAGGCGGGCGTTGATCTCGACGAGCTGCTGGGTGCGCTCTTCAACGCGACGCTCGAGTTCGTCGCGAGCCTGGCGCAGCTCCTCTTCCATGTGCTTGCGATCGGAGATGTCCTGGATGGCGACCAGTGAGCCCCACTGGGTGCCGTCGTCCTCCCGCATGGGTTTGGCAGAGACGAGCGTCCAGACGCCGTGACCGTCGCTGTGAGAGAATTGGTGGTCGAACATCTCGGCGACGCCTTCCTGGCGGCGCGCCAGGTTTTCGCGAGCTCGCCGGGCCCAGGCTTCGGTCATGAAGTCGAAGAGGGTTTTGCCCACCATCTGTTGTTGTGCGTAGCCGAGCATCGTGGCCATGCTGACGTTGGCGTAGATGATCGTGCCATCCATCTCACAGACGAGGATGCCGTCGTTGATCGTCTCAACGATCGTGTCAAAGGGGAGATCCCAGTCGTGATGAGCGGGAGTCGAGAGCCCTGATGATTCTTCCCTGCGATCGGCCATAGATTCGTCCAGCTACACACAGCGCGCCCTTGATGGGCGCCCTGCCTTTCTTTCGTCGCGGCCCTGCCAGGGGCCGACATCGAGTTGTTCCTGACTCTGGCCCTTCTACTATCCGGTATCGTTAAGAACCTTTGCAAGGAAGGAATCGCGGAGGGGGGCGCAAAAGGCCTCGGAAACGCGCCAAGTCCGGCGTGATGGAGGACGGTTGCGAGGTCTCCGGAGCGAAGAAGTGCAATAAGTCCGCGGGTTTCGGTCAGCGGGGGAGAAGGTGTGTGAAATTTGCGCCGAAAAGAAGGGTTTGCGCAGCATTTGCGTTGTAAATGGGTGTAACTCGATCGTGGGAGGCGATCGCCCGGGCCTTGAGAGGAGGAAGCTGGACGTGAGGAGGGTCTCGGGGGAAGAGTGGGCGGGAGGTTGGTTCGTTTTTTTGAAGTGCCGGTTTTAGCGCGTGAGGAGTTATGGCCCCCCGAGGACATTCTATGGTGGAGAGCCCGGCGGCGGACGTCGGGTTGCGCGAACGCTATCTGGGGGTCTTTCGCTACAGCGGTGAGGCGTTGCGCCTGGTGTGGTCCACCAGCGCAAAGCTGACGGTGTTGCTGGGGGTGCTCACGCTGGTGGCCGGGGTGATGCCGGCGGCGATCGCGTACGTGGGCAAACTGATTGTGGATCAGGTGGTTCAGGCGGCCGGGTCGGGGGCGGTTGCCGATCGGGAGCTGGCGCTGATGTACGTGGGGTTGGAGGCGGCGCTGGTGGTGGTGATGGCCGGGGCGCAGCGGGGGTTGACGGTGTGTCAGAGTCTGCTGCGCGCGCTGCTGGGACACCGGGTCAACACGTTGATTCTGGAGAAGTCGCTCCAGCTCTCGCTGACACAGTTCGAAGATAGCGAGTTTTACGACAAGCTGACCCGGGCTCGGCGGGAGGCGTCGTCGCGGCCCTTGAGTCTGGTCAACCGTACGTTTGCGCTGGTGCAAAACGCCATCACGTTGGTGGGGGCGGCGGCGCTGCTGTGGCAGCTCTCTCCCTGGGCGGTGGTGATTTTGTTCGGGGCGGGGCTGCCGGCATTTCTGGTGGAGACGCGTTTTAGCGGGGAGGCGTTTCGCTTGTTTCGTTGGCGTTCTCCGGAGGCTCGTCAGCAGATGTACCTGGAGACGGTGCTCGCCAGGGAGGACTACGCCAAGGAGGTCAAGCTCTTTGGGTTGGGGCCGATGCTTCTCGAGCGTTACCGGGCGATTTTTGAGAAGGTCTTTGGTGAAGATCGCAGTCTGACGTTGCGCCGGGGATTCTGGGGTTATGCGCTGGGGCTCTTGAGCACCGGGGCGTTTTACGGGGCGTATGTGTGGGTGGTGATCGAGACGGTGAACGAAGCGATTACGCTGGGGGATATGACGATGTACCTGTTGCTCTTTAAGCAGGGGCAGTCGGCGGTCTCGGCGAGTCTGAATTCGGTGGGGGGGATGTATGAGGATAATCTGTATCTCTCGACTCTGTATGAGCTTTTGGAAGAGCCGGTGGAGGATGAGGATGAGGGGGTAAGCGTGGGGGATAAGCCTGGGGATGGGCTGCGATTTGAAGATGTGTGGTTTGCGTATCCGGGGCAGGACGAGTACGCGCTGCGGGGGCTGAGTCTGCATTTGCCGCCGGGGCAGAAGCTGGCGTTGGTGGGGGAGAACGGTTCGGGGAAGACGACGTTGATCAAGTTGCTGACGCGTTTGTATCGGCCGAGCCGGGGGCGGATTTTGCTCGATGGTACGGATCTGCGGGACTGGCGGCTTGCGGAGTTGCATCGTCGGATCGGGGTGATTTTTCAGGATTTTGTGCGCTACCAGTTCAAGGTTGGGGAGAACATCGGGGTGGGTGATGTGGACTACCTTGAAGACGAGGTGCGCTGGGAGCGGGCCGCGGCGCAGGGGATGGCCGATACCTTTGTGACGTCGATGCCGGCGGGCTACCACACCCAGCTGGGGAGGTGGTTTAAGGACGGGCGCGAGCTCTCGGGGGGGCAATGGCAGAAGGTGGCGCTGGCGCGGGCGTTTATGCGTACCGGCAGCGATATTCTGGTGTTTGATGAGCCGACCTCGGCGATGGATGCCCGGGCCGAGGCGGAGGTCTTTGATCGGATTCGGGAGCTGACTGAGAAGCAGATGGCGATATTGATTTCGCATCGGTTCTCGACGGTGCGCATGGCCGACCGTATTGCGGTACTCAGCCAGGGGCAGGTCAGTGAGCTGGGCAGCCACGAGGCGTTGATGAAAGAGGGGGGAACCTACGCGCGGCTCTTTTTGCTGCAGGCCGAGGGGTACCGTTGATTGGGTTGGGGAGTTGAAAGGGGGGCGTTGAGCCCGGGGGAGTCGGGAGGTATGAGGGGAGGGCTTGAGGACCCGACTTCAGGAGGAGTTTTGCACTTGCCGGTCGATGAGATTCGCGATGCGTTTTTGGAGGCGTTGGGGGAGCATTCGCGCCATATTTTGACAGCGCCCACCGGGTCGGGGAAGTCGACCCGGCTGCCCTTGTGGCTGGCCGAGCATACGGGCAAGGCGGTGTTGGTAGTGGAGCCGCGGCGGGTGGCGTGTCGCTCGTTGGCGGGGTTTCTGGCGGAGCAGCGCGGGGAGAAGGTCGGGGCGTCGGTGGGGTATCGGGTGCGCTTTGACGATCGCAGCAGTCCGGAGACCCGGGTGCTCTTTGCGACGACGGGCATCGCGCTCCGGATGCTTCGTGAGCGTGATGGGGAGCGCGAGCGTTTTGGGGCGGTGCTGATCGACGAGTTTCATGAGCGGGGCTGGGAGGTCGATGTGCTTTGCGCGGCTCTGCTGCGCGCGCAGGCCCAGGGGCGTTTTGAAGGGCAGGTGGTGCTGACTTCGGCGACGGTGGACGCCCGGGAGATTGCCGCCGGCATCGACGCCCGGGTGCATCAGGCCTCGGGGCGCACCTACCCGGTGGAGATTTGCTACGCGGAGGATGTGCCGGCGCCCACGGGGGAGGGGTTAGCTGCCCGGGTTCGCGATGCGTTGGTGCGTCGGCTCGGGGCAGAAGGTGACGACGGGGGGGATGTGCTGGTGTTTCTCCCGGGGAAGCGGGAGATTCAGGCGGCGGAAGATGCCCTTCAAGGGTTGGCGCGTGAGCACGAGCTGGAGCTTGTGCCGGTGCACGGGGGGCTGCCGGTGGAGCAGCTGCAGCGGGCGTTTAAGGCGTCGGCGCCGCGGCGGCGGGTGTTTCTGGCGACCAATGTGGCGGAGACGTCGGTGACGTTGCCGGGGGTGACGCTGGTGCTCGACGGTGGGCTGGCGCGGATGCGAGTGCATCGGGGCGGGCGTTCGGCGCTGGCGCTGGTGCCGGTAGCTGAGGCGTCGATGGATCAGCGGGCGGGACGAGCCGGGCGTGTGCGGGCGGGGCGTTGTGTGAGGTTGTGGAGCGCGCGCTATCAGGCTCGTGAGCACGCCGCTCCGGAAATCGAGCGTATCGAGCTCGATGATGTGTTGCTCGCTGCGGCCTCGGTAGGGCTGGAGGGGCCGGAGCTATTGGGAGCCCCCTGGATTTCGCCGCCGCCGGAGTTTGCGGTGGAGACGGCGCGCGCTCGTCTGCGGCGCGCCGGTGCGCTGACGGCGGAGGGTAGGCTCACCGAGCTGGGGCATCAGCTGGCGGCGATGCCGGTGTCGGGTGCTGAGGGGCGTCTGTTGATCGACCCTCCGGAGGCGCTGGCCGCGACGCTCTGCGACCTGGTGGCGATTCTGCAGCGCGGTCGCGATCTCTTGTTGCCCGAGCATCTGTTGGGGGCGAGGCGCCAGGAGGTGCGGGAGCAGCGCCGGGAGCTCTTTGAGGGGGTGGGCGATGAGGTGAGTCTGCAGCTGGTGACGCTGCGGCGCGGGGACAATCGTCGCCACGGGCTGCACGCGGCGGCGGTGCAGGAGACGCGGCAGGTTGCCCGATCGTTGCGCGAGCGCCTCGGGGTCAAGCGTTTGGAGCCGGTGGGGGACCCGGACCTGGCGTCGTCGCAGGAGCTGGTGCGCTATGCGCTGACCCGGATTGAGGAGTCGGCCTTTGTGGTGCGCAAGCGTGCGCTCAAGCGTCGTATCAAGGGGCGGGGGGCTCGGGGGAAGGCGGAGCCCTGGGGCAATGGTGAGATCGAGCTGGTGGTCTGGCCCTTTGAGAGCCCGGGGCTGGGCCAGGGGCAGGAGTCGCCGCCGGACCCGGTGGCCGGGGTGATTCTGGATACCTTCTGGATCGGCGATGACGGCACCGGGGTGCGGGGCTCGGGCAAGATGGTGCTTCCTTGTACGTATCAGGATCTGGTGGACGCCGGGGTGGGGCAGCGGCAGGTGGGGGAGGTGCGTGCCGGGGAGCGTGGCGGGGCGCCTTTTGTTCGGGCTCAGGTGCAGCGCGAGTTGGCCGGTGTTGTTTTGAGCAGTCGGGAGGAGGCCTTGCAGGGAGAGGAACTCTGGGAGGCGGCCGCGGCGGCGATTCTGGAAGGTCGGATGATGAAGCCGGCCGGGGAGATGGTGCTCGACGACTTGCATATCTGGGGCGTGCTGGCGGACTGGCCCGAGATCGATCGCAGCTGGGAGGGGCGCCAGGGGCCTGCGCCGCCGCAGGACTATCTTCGGGAGCGTCTCCGGCAGCTGGGGGTGGAGCGGGAGGGGGATCTGCTGCTGGTGGAGCCCGGGGATCTGCGACCGGAGCTTGAGGATGAGCTGCAGATTCATCGCTTCGATCTTGAGCCCTTGCGCGAGGAGTTTCCCCGGGTTTGGGAGTATCTGGGCTTTCGGTATCACTGCCGGGTTTCGGCGCTGGCGCAGCGGGTGACGATGACTCCGATGGATAAGAAGAGTGCGCGCGCCGCGGATCCCAAGGCCAGTGTGCTGCCGCGCTTTCGGGGATTTCGGGTGCGCTATAAGAATGCCAGTCGGGTGCTGGACCTTCGTTAGGGAGCGGTATCCAGGCCCGGGACGCGTTTTAGCCACCAGGGCAGCCCCAGGGTGATGGCGCGCACGAGCATCAGCGCGGTGATGGCGGACCAGACCCCGAAGAGGCCCCAGCCAAGGGCGTGTGTGGCGGCGAGGATGCTGGCGGCCACGGCGGTGCTGATGAGCATGGCGAGTGCCAGAAAGCGGAAGGCCTGGGTGCCCATGAAGAGACCGTCCCAGACGAAGACCGCGGCGTTGAGGGGTTGAAGCAGGGCGACAAAGGGGATGAGCGTCAGGATCAGGGCTACGAGTTCTGTGTCGGAGGTGAAGATCGGGGCGATCCAGGCACCGGTGAGCCAGATGCCGATGCCGAGCGTCAGTCCGCAGGCCAGGCCCCATTGCAGGAGGCGATTGCCCAGGGCTCGGGCCTGAGCGATGTCACCTCGACCGATGAACCCGGCCAGGAGTGCCTGGCCGGCGATGGCGAGCGCGTCGATGAGCAGGGCGAAGAAGCCCCATATCTGGTTGGCCACCTGGTGAGCGGCCACGGCCTGGGTGCCCTGGCGAGCGGCCACGGCGGTGGCCAGCGTCATGGTGCCGACCAGCGCGCCGGTACGCAGCAGGAGCGCGCTGCCTACGCGGAGCAGGGGGAGCATCCCCGCGATCGAAGGCCCTATGCGGGGCACGTGGAGGGGGCCTCGTCGGCGAAGGACCAGGAGCCACACGAAGATCAGCGCACCGGTCCACTGGGCGGCCACGGTAGCGGCGGCCGCGCCGGCGATGCCCAGGCCAAATCCGAAGATCAGCAGGGGATCGAGGACGAGGTTGATGAGGTTGAGCAGAGCGGTGACCCAGAGGGGGGTACGGGTGTCCTGGATGCCGCGAAATGCGCCGTGAGCCGCGGTGCTGATCAGCAGGGCGGGGCCGGCAAAGGCTCGGATGTGCAGGTAGGTCTGAGCGGGCTTAAGCACGGCGCCCTGTGCGCCCATCAGGTCGAGGATGGGGTTGGCGGCGACCAGGAGGAGACCGGTCATGAGCACGCCGCAGAAGGTTGCGAGCCAGAGCGCGTGGGCGACGACCTGGGAGGCTTCTTCGGGGCGGTTGCGGCCCAGGTGTTCGGCGATCTTGGGGGTGGTGGCGTAGGCCAGGAAGTTGAAGATGATAAAGGCCATCGCAAAGATCGCGCTGTTGATGCCGAGCGCGGCGAGTTCGGCGGTGCCGAGGTGACCGACAAAGATGGTGTCGACCAGGGAGACCAGGGGATCGATGGCGAGGCTGCCGATGGCGGGGATGGCCATGGCCAGGATGGCCCGGTCGTGGGGGTGTTTGAGAGGGAGGAGCGTGTGCATGGGGGCCTGTGCCGGCGAGGGGGAGAGGAGACATCGAGGGAGAGGATGCCCGGGGGGGCTGTGCGGTCAAGGGGGAGTCGCGGGAAGGAGGCTAAGGTGGGGGGCGCGGCGGGGCGGACGAGTAAGGGATTGAATGGGAGTCGAGTTCAAGGTCAGGAGGTCGGGTAAGGGGTGAGATGGGAGTCGGGTCCGGAAGTAGGGGGGCGAGTAAGGGATTGAATGGGAGTGGAGTCTGAGCGTGAGGGGTCTGGGAAGGGATTGAATAGGGGTTAAGTCTGAGCGTGAGGGGTCTGGGAAGGGATTGAATGGGAGTGGAGTCTGAGCGTGTGTGGTCTGGGAAGGGATTGAATGGGAGTTGAGTCTGAGGGTGAGGGGTCTGGCAAGGGAATGAATGGGGGTTGAGTCTGAGGGTGAGGGGTCTGGCAAGGGAATGAATGGGGGTTGAGTCCGGGAGGAGGGGGGCGAGTAAGGGGTGAGGTGGGAGTCGGGTGGCGCCGTTGCAATCTATCGGTACATTCAGGAGGATGGCCGCGGGTTAAGTAACGAGATGAGGTTGGTTATGACGTACCAAAGGATCTGCATTGTGGGGCTGCTCGTCGCGATGACCGGGTGTCTGGCAAGCCCCACATCGGGCGAAGGCGCCGGGGCGAATGAGGCTGCGCCATCTTTGGAAGAGGCCTCGCAAGGCGAGGCGCTTGAGGCGGAGGTCAGCGCGGCGCTGCCCTCTCTTCCGGACCCGTCGGCGGTGGAGGAAGGAGCTCCCGAGGATACGTCGCCCCGGCTGAAGGCCGAGGCGGCGTTTCGCAACGTGGGCTGGGAGGCGATGCAGGCTAAAAGCGAGGCGTTTAAGGCCTGTGCAGGTAAGGGGTTTGCCACGAGTAATGCTTACTTTGAGGCCGTCGCCGAGCGAGGGGCCGAGGGTTTTGAGCTCGGGCAGATCCAGGGGAAGGAGGCCGAAGAGGCGTTGGGGCGCTGTGTGCAGGCCCGGATGAGGGAGGTGTTGGCCGAGGTTCAGGGGGAGGCGCCCGAGCATGTGGAGCGGCTGGGCTTTAGTGTGTGGCTGCTCGGCCCGCAGACCAAAGGTGCGAATTGCTCCGGCGAGGGGGTGATCTGCGCCGGGTTGGGCGGGGCGGAGCCTGGCGAGGCGCTGCGTACGATGACCTTTGGCCAGGAGGCGCCCTGTCCGCATAGCGGGGCGATCCTCGACGGTGGGGAAGAGGTCTTTGAGGCGTCGATCGAATGCCACACGCTGGGGCAGGGAATCGCGAACGCCGGCGGTGATGCGATGCCGCTGGGAGCGCAGGCCTGGGTTTCGGTGCGATATGATGGGCAAAGCGGGGACCATATGGTTTATGGCCGCTACACCGATGAGCGCTACCGGGAGGTTGCCAGCTGCCTGGTGGAGGTTCACAGGTCCCTGGCGTTGGAGGGAGAGGGGAATGTGAGTTGTCAGCAGAACCTCTGCTCTCGTCTCTACTCCTTTGCCAGGCATCCGGTGCTTTCGCTGATGGTGCACTGAGGCGAGAGCTATGAAGCGTGAGCGTGTGTCCTCGGGATTGGGGCGCCCGTCATGACAAGAGACCCCATCGTCGTGGGCGCGTTTATTAGACGGATAAGGGAAACGAGATGAGAGCTTCTGGTGTGGGTTGGATCGCGGGGAGCGTGGTGTGGCTCGGGATGTTGGGCTGCGGCGGTGGCGATCAGGATCAAGAGCCCTTTGTGTACGAGGGGACCTGGGCGGTGGAGGGGACGGTGTGTCAGGAGGGCTCGGAGCCTCAGCTGGTGGAGGTGGAGCGCGTGGAGGGGGAGCTTTTGGCCTGGGTGATGCGCGACGACGCGTGTCGGCAGCGTGGGGAGGTGCTCTGGGAGGGGCAGCCGGATACCTCGGGGAAGGTGAGTCTGGGGGATGCGTCGGTGGCGGTTCGAAGCGAGGGTGCCCATCGCCTGCATCTGGAGGCGGCCGATGGTGCTCTGCTCATGCGGCGGGTGTATCCGGAGACCGGTCCCCCGGTACGTCCCGATCTGGGGGAGTTTTCGCTCAGTGGGCAGTGGATGATGGAGGGATATCCCTGCCAGGACGGGCTGGTGCCCCAGCTGGTGCAGGTCAGGGAGGCCGGGGGCTCACTGGGGGTGACCAAGGTGTTGGGCGACGGCTGCATCGGGGCGGGAGTGCGTTTTATTGAGGGCCGTCTGGATGGGACCTCATTGGAGGTCGACGCTTACCTGGAGCCGCCTGATGACTGGGGAGAGGTGGAGGGGCATCCGAGCACGGGGCGGGTGCGGGTGCCGGAGTATTTCCGGCTGGATGTGCTCGGGCAAAGCGTGGGCTTTCGTCGGGTGCTGGGCGACTTATCGTAGCGAATTCAGCGAAAGGGGCCGACGAGGTCGGGGGTGATCCAGCCGCCGCGTTCGGGTTGGGCTTCGGGAGAGACGCTCATGTGGTCGACCAGGCAACGGTCGACCTTGTGGGGGAAGAACGCGATGTAGTCGCGAAGCGCCTGGAAGTTGCGGGGGGGGCGCAGGTAGGTCCAGGCCGCGGCTTCGATGAGGGTGGAGCCCAGGCGAAGATCGAAATAGGTGGCCACGCCCTTCCACTCGCAGAAGCTGCAGTGGGAGGATGATTGGAGAAGGTCGAGGCGCACGTCTTCGGGGGGGATGTAGTAATGGGGCGGGTGGCCGGTGTGTACCAGGCGAAGCGTGCGGGTGGAGTCAGCGACGGCGGTGCGGCCCACCAGGACACGGATATGGCGCCGATTGGGCTCTAAGGCCGGCGGGGTGGGGTACTCCCAGATCGATTCCTGAGAAGGGGATGTGTGCAGGCTCATGGGGCTCCCGGGGGCAGTGGTCAGGTTTCAGGCTGGAAGCTAGGTACACGCCCGGGGCGTGGCCAGCGCCGGGAGCCCCATGAAACGCGGGGCTTACTTGACGATCTCAATGAGCTCCACGTCGAAGACGAGCATCCCGGCCGGGGCCCCCGGGGCGCCGCGGTAGGCCAGGTCCTGGGGGATCCAGAAGCGGCGTTTTTCGCCCTCGACCATCAGCTGGACGCCTTCGGTCCAGCCGGCGATGACGCGATCCAGGGGCATGGTCAGGGGCTGACCGCGCTTCACGGAGCTGTCGAACATTTTGCCGTCGGTGGTCCACCCGGTGTAGTGCGCTTTGACGGTGGAGGTGGCCGTGGGGTGGGTGGTGCCGGAGCCGGGCTTGAGGACCTTACTGGCGAGTCCGCTGGAGGTGACCTCGGCGTCCGCCGGGGGAGCGGCGACGTCGGCCGGAGCGGCCAGGGGATCTTCGTTGGCTTCGGGAGCTTCGGCTTCGGGGGCCTTTTCAGCTTCGGGGGCTTCGGCTTCGGGGGTCTCTTCGGCCTGGGGCGCTTCGGCTTCGGCGGAGTTGTCGGTGGTTTCGGCGGGCTGGGGCGAATCGCAGGCCAGCAGGAAGATCAGAAGCAGGGGCATCCACACAGTGAGGCGTCGCAACATAAGTACACTCTCCATTGAGGGGGCGCTCCGCGGCGTGGCGCCGGGAGGCCGGGTTAAGGTGGGACAGGTGGTCCGCGTATCTGAGCGCGGAAGGTTGGCATGTCGTCGGTGGGCTCGGCAAGTCGGATGCCGATGCCGGGAGCGGCTCTGGGGGGCAGAGGGGGCGGTGTGAATCGACCCGGGAGGAGGAGCAAAGTGCGCCAGTATGGCACAATGGGAGGACGTCGCCGTGTCGGCTCCTGTCTCCGGGCCGGGGGCAGGAGTGCTGCCGGGGCTGGCGGGATGACCTAAATAGGTTGGGTTGGGGCGATGGGAGAGGCTGTGACCGGCATCCCGCGTATGGGGTATGTTAAATATGGGCTCTTGGCTCGGTTCGTGCTCGACAATCATCGAGGTGCCGGGCACACTGCCGGGTCCAACATGATTGAAGGTAGGCGCGTGAGGGGCGGCAGCGGGATCCGTCGTCCGGAGCGCATGAATCGCGGTGGTTTGCGTAGCTCCACCGAGAGCGCGGGAGTAGTGAACGTGGCATTGAGTGCAGATCATCACCCAGAGGAGCCGATCGCTGATCGTACCGAGCTGGAAGAGCTGCGCCGGCGCCATCAGACCCTGATGCGTGGCATCGAGTTGCTCAGCCAGGGCGGGGCCCAGAAGGGATTTTCCGCGGTGGTGGGGCTGCTCGACGATCTGGTCGGCGGAGAAGGCGGGGCCGTCTTGACGGTGCGCGATGACGGGGAACTCACCGTGGTGGCGGCCAGCGATCCGCGGCTGGGTAATCTTCAATGGTGGGTGGGAGCGTTGACCGAGTCGGTGCTCGAGGGCACCTCGCTGGTGCTCGAAGATGTGCGTGATAGTGCCGCCTGGAAGACGATGCTCGCCACGGTGGAGGTTCCGGTGGCGTCGGTGATGATGGTGAATGTGGGGACGGCGCTGAACCCGGCGTTGTGGCTCTGTGTGCATTCGGAGCCGCAGCGTTTTGGGGAGGAGGAACTCGCGCGTGCCGAGGCGATGCGGGGCTTGCTGACCCAGGCGCTGGTCGGTTGGATGGCGGGCCGGCGCTGGGCGATGATGAGTCATGAGCTGCGTACGCCGATCAATGCGATGATCGGGTATGCGGAAATGCTCGGCGAGGAGCTGGGAGCGCGGGGCGCCGGACACGTGCTGGAGAAGCTCTCACGGATTGAGCAGTCGGGGGCCGAGGTGCTCGGGATTGTGAGCAATCTTGTGGCGCTGGCGCAGCTGGAAGCGGGCAACGTCGAGGTGGAGGTGCGGGCGCTCATCTTTGATGACGTGGTCGACGCGGTGATTGAGCAGATGAGTGAGGTGGCGCAGCGCCGAGGGATTGAGCTGCGGGTGGAACGACCGGAATCGGTTGGCGGGGTCCACGGTGATTCGGAGAAGTTGCATCAGCTGCTGACCGGGGTTTTAGGTGAGGCGGTGCGCTTTACGACGGCCGACGAAGTGTCGGTGAGGTTGAGTCTGGAGGAGGATCGGGTCGGCTTTGAGGTGGTGGATCTTTCGCCGGGGCGTCGGGGGAGGGCGCGACGTCTGGAGCAGGCGGTGGTCCGGCAACTCGGTGAGCTGCTGGGGGTGAGCTATGATGTGGAGCGAAGCCTGCGCCGGGGGACGGTGGTGAAGCTGGGGATTCCACGGGCCTGGGTGGGGGAGGGGGCCGAGGAGCCCGGGAGTGTTCAGACGCTGGTCGCCGAGGAAAGCGGCAAGGTTGTGCTGGTCATTGACGACGATCGCGACACGCGTGGGGTGCTCAAGCGTACGCTGGAGCGGGTGGGACACCGGGTGGTCTGTGCGCGTGATGGGCGGGAGGGGCTTCGGCTGGCAGCGGAGGTGCGCCCCGATGTGATCACGCTTGATGTGATGATGCCGCGGATGGACGGGTGGTCGGTGCTGGGACGTCTGAAAGAGGACCCCAGGCTGCGCAACATCCCGGTGATCATGCTGACCTTCGTCGACGAGAAGCAGCGCGGGCTGGCGTATGGGGCGGACCACTTTATGTCCAAGCCCGTCGATCGCCGTGAGCTGATCGAGGTGATGCAGGCCTATGAGAGCGCGGCTCAGGATGGCGATGTGCTGGTGGTCGAAGACGACGAGGCCTCCCGTCAGATGCTGGTGCGGCATCTGGAGCGCGAGGGCTTTAAGGTGAGCGCGGCCTGCAACGGGGCGGAGGCGCTGGCGCGGCTGGAGTCGATTGAGCCGAGTCTGGTCTTTTTGGACCTGATGATGCCCCAGGTCGACGGATTTGAGTTTTTGAGGCGCTTTCGCGAGCGCCCCGCGTTTCGCGACGTGCCGGTGGTCGTGATGACTGCCAAGTACCTCACCGCCGAGGACTACACTCGCCTGGCCGGCAACGCGACGCAGGTGATTCAGAAAGGGGGCGGGGAGTACATGAGCCTGCTGGAAGAGCTTCGCGATCTGGTGATGCGGCTGACCCGGGGGAAGGCCTCACGCGGGTGAGTGGGGCAGGGAGGCCAGGGCGCGCAGGCGCCGGTTGAGGTGTTCGAAGAACTCGGCGGCGTCGCGACCATCGGCCAGGGCGTGATGGGAGGTGAGCTGGAGGGTGGCCTCGAAGCCGCCGGCGGGCGTGGGGACGACCTTGCCCCAGGCGATGCGGGGTGCGGAGTCGAGGCGATCGCCGGGGAAGGGGTGGCTGATGCTCTGGAAGTCGAGCCAGGGCATGGAGGTGACGTAGATCAGCTCCAGGCGGTCATCGTCGGAGAGGAAGAGCTCGGGGAGGTTGCGGGTGCGGTCGGCGTGGGTCTGCAGGGTGCGATTGAACTGGTGGAGATCGTCGAGCAGAGGGGCGGTGGCGTAGTTGAAGGTGCCCTGGTCGCTCATCACGGTGAAGGAGGGGGCGATGCGGGAAACGCGGGCCACGCCCTCGGGGATGAGGCGCAGACGGAGGGCGTCGGTGTCGTTGGCCGCCAGGCAGACCGTGTGCAGGAGGGTGGGGAAGAGGCGGAGCTCACTGCGACGGGTCAGTTCGACCAGGGGGGAGACGTCGATGCGGGCCGCCACGTCGAAGAAGGGCTTCTCAAAGCCGAGGAAGAACTCGTAATGAGGGCGGCGCTTCCAGGTGTTGAGGTCGATGCGTTCCACAGGATTCACCCGGCGAGAGAGGCTTGCTGGCGGATGGCGTCGATGGCCTGTTTGTAGTTCGGGGCGCCAAAGACGGCGCTCCCGGCGACCAGGACATTGGCGCCGGCGCGGCGGAGCTGCTCGGCGTTGGAGGGGCTGACGCCGCCGTCGACTTCGATGTCCAGGTCGGCACCCAGGGCTTCCAGGCGCGCGGTGAGCTGGCGGATTTTGTCGACGGTATGGGGGATGAAGGCCTGGCCGCCAAAGCCGGGATTGACGCTCATGATCAGGGCCAGGTCCAGGTCGTGGGCCAGGTGGTCCAGCCAGTTCAGCGGGGTGCCCGGGTTAATCGCCAGGCCGGCTTTTTTGCCCAGGGCTTTGATGGTGTGGATGGCGCGGTGGGGGTGGCGACTGGTTTCGGGATGAAAGGAGACCAGATCGGCGCCGGCGCGGGCAAAGGGGCCGACGAAGTCGTCGGGGTTGTCGATCATCAGGTGCACGTCGAGGAAGGCGTCGGGCAGGGCCTGGCGCAGGGCCTCGACCACCGGCAGGCCGATGGTGATGTTGGGCACGTAGTGCCCGTCCATCACGTCGACGTGCAGCCAGTCGGCGCCGGCGTCGATGACCGCCTGGCACTGGTCGGCCAGGTGGGCAAAGTCAGCCGAAAGGATCGAGGGGGCGATGCGCAGCTGGCGGGTGGTCATGGGAGCCTCAAACGTGCACAGGGGAGCGGATTGGCGAGGTGTGACGGTATCAGGTGGAGCGCAGGCGCACGCGCGCCGCAAAGAAGGCGTCGCAGTCGTGGTCGTGAGGGTTTAAGTCCAGCTCCTGGCGCTCGTTGACGAAGGGAGACCAGTCAAAGCCGCGCTCCGGGAGGGGCGCGCGCTCCAGCCGGGGGTGGCGTTTAAGCAGGCGTTCGATCTGTTGGGGGCCCTCTTCGCGGGTGAAGGTGCAGACGCTGTAGATGAGTGTGCCACCGGGGTTGAGGCGTTGGAGGGCGTGGTCGAGGAGCTCGGTCTGCAGCTCGGCCAGGCTGTCGACATCGGCCGGGGAGCGACGCCAGCGGGTCTCGGGATGGCGGCGGATCACGCCCAGGCCGGAGCAGGGGGCGTCGACCAGGATCACGTCGAAGTTTCCGTCGGCCGCCGGGAGTTGTTGCAGGGTCGTCTGGCGCAGGACGACGGTCGGTTCAATGGGGAGGGCCGCCAGGGTGTTGGCGAGCATCTCGAGTTTGGAGGGCAGCGGGTCGCAGGCCACCAGCGTGTCGCCGGTGGCGAGCTGGCTGGCGAGGAGGAGCGATTTACCCCCCAGGCCGCAGCAGGCGTCGAGGACGCGCTGGCCGGCGTGGGCGCCGCAGTAGTGGGCGATGAGCTGGCTGCCCAGATCCTGGATGGTAAGGCGGTGTGCTTCGAGCAGGCTACGCAACTCTGGTGAGGAACTCTCCGCGCGCAGTGCTCCCGGGGGAGCATCGAGACGTCGGACGCCTTCGGGAAGTTCCACGCCGTTGGCGAGTTCGCGCAGGTAGAGGGGCGGTCGGCCGGCGAAGGCTTCGGCGAGTTCTTCGGCGCGTTGCAGGCCATGGCGATCGAGGAGCCGGGAGGCGATCCAGTCGGGGAGGGAGTGCTTCAGGCCCAGATATCGGGCGGGATTGTGCGTGCGGTCGGACTCCACGAAGGGGGCCCATTTATGTTTGCTTCGGAGCATGTTCCGGAGCACGGCGTTGGCAAACCCGGCGGTGCGCTGGCCGCAGGCGCGCTTGACCAGCTTCACAGCGTCGTTGACCAGGGCGTGGGCCGGGATGCGGTCCAGGTAGATCAGCTGGTAGGCAGCCATGCGCAGGTTGAGTCGCACGGGCATGTCGAGGCGGTCGAGTTTGCGCGAGACGAAGCGGGAGAGCACCGTGTCGATGGAGCGCTGGCGGGCCAGCGTGCCGTAGACCAGTTCGGTGGCGAGGGCGCGATCGCGCATGTCGAGCTCGGCGCTGGCGAGCTGATTGGAGAGCGCGATGTGGCTGTAGGCGTCGTCCTGTTCGATGCGGCTGAGCACTTCCAGGGCGAGGGTGCGGGCGGTGGTCACGGTGGGCTCGTTTTACGCGGTGGGGGCGTCGGGTGCGGCAGGGAGGAGGAAGCGTTGGCCGGCGCTTAGCGCGTAGCCGTTGAGGAAGTCGGCCGTGGGCAGGGCGCGCTTTCCGGGGGCCTGAAGGGTGAGGCATTCGATGTGGCCACGGCCGCAGGCGATCCAGAGTCGGTCCTGGTCGGCGCGAATCACCGTGCCCGGGGTCACTTCCAGGGTCGATCCGTTGGCGAGCGCATCATGTGCATGGGCCAGGTGAAACTTAATGCGCTCGGGCTCGCTCTCACCCTCGTTGTCCAGGAAGGCGTAGGTGCCCGGCCAGGGGTTCATTCCGCGGATCAGGTCGGCCACTTCACGGGCGGATTTTCGGAAGTCGATCTGACCATCGCTCTTTTTGAGCATCGGCGCGTAGGAGGAGAGGCTGTCGTCCTGGGGAATCGGGTTGAGGCTGTCGAGGTGGATCAGTCGCATCACATCGACGATGAGGTCGGCGCCCATGTCGGCGAGGCGCTCGGTAAGATCCTGAGCGGTGTCGAGGGGCTCGATGGGGGTCTTGCGTTTGAGGAGCATCGGGCCGGTGTCCAGGCCCTTTTCCATCTGCATGATGGTCACGCCGGCCTCGGCCTCCCCATTGACGATGGCCCAGTTGATGGGGGCCGCTCCCCGGTAGCCCGGGAGCAGAGATGCGTGGATGTTGATGCAGCCGTAGCGGGGCAGCAGGAGCACGTCGGTGCGCAAGATCTGGCCGTAAGCCGCGACCACGATCACGTCTGGGCTCCAGGCGCGCAGCTTTTCGAGGACTTCGGGACCGCGCAGCTTTGCGGGCTGATACACCTCGATGCCGGCGCGCTCCGCGGCGACTTTGACCGGGGGCGGGGTGAGCTTCTTGCCCCGGCCGCGGGGGCGATCGGGGTTGGTCACCACGCCGACCACGTGGTCGGAGGAGGCGATGAGTTTTTCGAGGGCCGGGACGGCAAAGTCCGGCGTGCCCATGTACACGATGCGCAGAGGCGAACGGGCGGCGGTCATGGGCGGTCCTTAGGTCGGGGAGGCGTCTTTTTCGGCCTGTTGTTGCTTCTGCTCTTCGAGCGCTTCGAGGTGCTTTTTGTAGCGCTTGAGGGCGAGCTTGCGCTTGAGGTGGCTGAAGTGGTCGAGCATCAACACGCCGTCGAGGTGATCGACTTCGTGTTGAATGCAGACGGCGAGAAGTTCGCTGGCTTCCAGCTCAAAGGGGCTGCCGTCGCGGTCGAGGGCCTGGACGACGATGGTCTCGGCGCGGGTGACCTTGTCGTAGACGCCGGGGATGGAGAGGCAGCCCTCTTCCCAGACGATTTTGCCCTGGCGGTGGACGATCTGCGGATTGATCAGGGTGATAAGCTCGCTGTCGGCGCCTTCTTCGCGGGAGGAGACGTCGATTACGGTGATGCGGCGAGTGTCGTTGACCTGGGGAGCGGCCAGTCCGATGCCGGGGGCGGCGTACATGGTCTCGACCATGTTGTCGACGAGCTGGCGGACCTGGTCGTCGACCACGTCGACCGGGGTGCAAGTCGTTTTGAGGACGTCATCGGGGTAGAGGACGATGTCGAGAAGCGAAGCCATAGGAGACTCATCGAAAAGTGGAAACGTGGGCACGCACCAGCGTGTCTAGCCAAGGGGTGAACCTTTGGCAAGGGGTTAACCTTCCGGGACGGAGGGCCGGGGGGCGTGAGGGGGAAGGTAGGCTCAGGGACGCAGGGTGTAGCGCAGGTAGGGCTCACGTAGCGCCGGGTCGCCGAGCACGGCCCAGGCGTCTTCGAGGGCGTCGCGAATCTCGGCCAGGGCTTCTTCGAAGGCGTGGGCGGTCTGAAAGTCGATGTTGCGGGGGTCGAAGCGGGCGTAGAGGCGATGGAAGGCCTCGCGGATGGGCTGAGTTTCGGCGCCGCGGCGAACTTCCAGGATGGCAAAGTAATCTTCGTGTCGCACCGCTTTGAGCTTGCGGCGGATGAGCTCGGCGTCGACCGGGGCGTCCGGGTAGGAGAAGTCCCGGGTGGGGAAGATGCTCTGGCGATCGACCTGATGGGTGGGGCCGGGGTCGAGGGGCTCCAGGGTGAGGTCGCCGCTGCGAAAGACCCGGGAGGGGGGCGCGGAAGGCTCGGGGGGGGCGCTTGCGTCGGGAGCCTCGGGGGCGAAGCTCGGCTCGGCGTGCGGGGTTGAGGGCGATGGTTGCGCGCTCAGTGAGACATCAAGGGCGGCTTCGATGCGTGTGAGCAGGGCCTGCGGAGAGGTCTCGGGGGGGAGCCAGCCGACCAGGTCCAGGGTGTCGGTGGCGGCCTGGAGGCGTTCGGCGTCGGGCAGCGGGCAGACGAGCATCAGGGGCACCAGCTGGCCCAGCGGGCGGTTGCGCAGGGCGCCGGCCAGGATCTCCACGCGTTCGCCGCCCTGGTCATCGGCGATGATGATGAGATCGGCGGGCGATTCCTCAAAGCGGCGGATGCCGGCGGAGGGGAGGCGCTCGTGATCGATCTCCAGCTCGGAGAGATGGAGTTGGTGGAGGCGGTCGGCCCATTGAGAGCCGGGGCGTCCGATGATCAGCAGGCGGATCATAGGAGGGAGAGTCTCCAGGAGACCAGGGTGTGGTGGAGGAACTCGTAGTTCTGAGGTCGCTCCGGAAGGGCACTCGGGGTGGTGTCCAGGGTGTGAATCAGGCGCTGGAGTTCATCGCGAAGTGCGTGGCGCTCGGCATCGGTCAGCGGTGCGTCGGCCGCTTGCTCTACGATAGGCGTGATCGAGGTGGAGGCGCAATGATTGAGGAGGTCGGGGAGTCGGGTGCTCATCACCGCGTCGGTGTGCAGCAGTGACGCCGTGTAGAGGCGTCGCAGGCCGGCCAGCGCGGGCAGGCGATCGCCGGCGGTGATGGCGTCGAGGGTCGCGGGCAGCACGCCGCGGTAGACTTGGAGCACGCCGGTGGTGATGGCGCCCTCGGCCAGCGCCAGCAGGGAGGGGCGGGTCAGGGGGGCTTCCAGGTGCAAGGGGGCGGAGGTTGCCAGAAGTTCCAGTGCCAGCACGCTCTGGTAGAGGGCCATGCGCAGCACTTTTTCCAGATCGAAGATCACCCGCATGACGTCGCGGCCGTCGGGGGCGGCGCCTGTGAAGTGATCTTCGTAGGCGTCTTCGAAGCCGCGCAGGCCCAGGAGCGTGGAGGGCGGCAGGATGCAGAGGCCGCCCAGGCGCCAGGGGGTCGCGATCCCCTCGGCGCCGGGGCCTTCAACCCAGGAGAGCAGCGCCGGGGGCGGCGCGCTGTGCTCCCAGCTGCGGAGCGCCCCGGAGATCGGGGGTGGGGGCTGAAGGGGGGCCAGGGTGCGGAGCTTCATCAGCGTCCGGCGACGACGAGGCCCTCGCCATCGAGTGAGAAGCCTCGGGGCAGTGCTTGAGCGACGGCTTCGCGCTGATCTTCGGCGATGCTCCAGGCGGGGCGCTCTGCGAAGGCTTCGGCCAGCTTCTGGAGGATGCGCAGCGAGTCTTCCCGGGTCAGACGCGGGGTCAGCGCCTGAAGGGCCAGCTCATCTTCGTTTTGGGCGAGCAGCGCGTCGACAGCGAGAAAGCGAATGGTTTCGTTGTCGTCTTCGACAAAGCGGGCCACTTCTTCTGCCAGCGCCGGGTTGCTGAACTCGGCGGCGCGCAGCATCAGCTCCTGCTTCTTCTCGGGATTGAGCGTGTAGTCAACGCTGGTGCCCTGGAGGAGTTCCACGACCACCTGGACCATATCGTCGAGGCTGAGCAGGTCGGTGAGGACCTTGAGCGGCCAGTTGATCTTCTCCTCGACGCGCTTGAGGTAGGTGGTGATCACACCGACGACGTCGGCTTCACCGCGGCGGCCCAGGTCGACCAGGACCTCGTAGACGAATTGTTTTTCGTCGGCGTCGGTGGTGTGGTTGGGAGCGGTTTGCTCAAAGCGCGCCAGGAGCGCGCCGACGGCGTCTTCGTTGCCGATTTCGCGGAGCTGCTCAATGGCGTAGCTGCGCTCACCGGGCTGCACGTACATGTGCGAGACGGTTTTTTTGAGCTTGGTGATTTTGCGCTCTTGCGCTTTTTCTTTATCGAAGAGGAAGTCGAGAAAACCCATCGGGGCCTCCAGGGTGGTGGAGCCAGGCCAACAAAGTGACGGTGCAGCTACCACACCGCGGCTCTGTGCGACAAGGGGCGCGCTTGCCGCGAGGGGTGGTGCGGGGTTAGGGTGGTCAGGAGTGGAGAGCCCACAGGATCGAGCAGTGAGTGCGCCGGGTATGGGGCCAGAAGAACAGGTGTTTGTGGCCGGCGACGTGATCGCGGGCCGCTACCGTATTGAAGAAGAGTTGGGGCGGGGAGCCTACGGGGTGGTGTTTCGGGCCATTCAGTTGGGGATTGGTCGGGCGGTGGCGCTGAAGACGCTCTTGCCCGGCGTTGGCGAGGAAACCCAGGAGCGGCAGCGCTTTGAGCGCGAGGCCCTGTTGATCAGTCGACTCAATCATCCCAACATCATCACGCTCTTTGACTATGGCGAGCACGAAGGAGTGCGCTTTATGGTCATGGAGTACGTGGAGGGGCAGAGTCTGGGGGAGCTGATCCGGGAGCGCGGACGGTTAAGTCCGCCGGCGGCGCGGCGTATCATCGATCAGATGCTCGATGCGTTGCATGTGGCCCATGCCCGCGGCGTGGTTCACCGCGACTTAAAGCCCGAGAACATTCGCATCGTCGCGGGCGAGTCGATGGACGGTGCGGGGGTGGAGGTGGTCAAGATCCTGGATTTCGGGATTGCCAAGATCGTGCAGCCGGTGGCCGAGGTGCCCTCGTTGCTCGATCGGCTTACCGAGTCGGGCAAGGCGATGGGCACGCCCCAGTACATGAGTCCGGAGAACATCACCGGCGATCCGGTCACACATAAAGCCGATCTCTACGCGGTGGGGCTGATTCTCTACGAGATGCTGGTCGGGCAGGCGGCGTTTGCGGGCAAGACGCCCCGCGAGGTGATGGTCTCGCATGTGCGCGACGACGCTCCGGTGTTGCCCGATGAGGAAGGGTTTGCCGCGTTTGGTCGGGCGATGGCCGCGGCGTTGATCAAGCAGCCCGATGATCGGGTGGCTTCGGCGCGCGCGATGCGAGTGATTCTGGAGGAGGACGGCGCGGGGCGTGCGACGGGGGGGGGGCCGGTGATGGTGCCCGAGACGTCTTCGATGACGCGGGCGCTGGTTGCGGTGGCGCTGGCGGTGGCTGTGGTCGTGGTGTTGATGGCGCTGGTGGTGCTGGGGGGCGGGCTGGGGCCGGGCGAAGAGTCGCCGGCGTCTCGGGAGCTTGCTGTGCCAGCGCCGGGCGAGGAGGTTGCCGTGGCAGCTCCCGACGAGGATTTGGAGCCGCGGCCCCGGGCTTCGGAGTTGGTGTTTGTCGAAAGCGTGGAAGAGGCCGCGGGGGCCGAAGAGGCGTCTGAGGCCGTGAGGCCGGAGCTCCCGGCGGAGCCCCGTCGCGAGCAGGAGGAGCCGGCGGGGCTGGAGGCTGAGCCGCCGGTAGCGGTCGGGGCGTCGTCGAAGGCACAGGAGGCCCCGGTTGCTCCCGACGACTACCACGGTGCCGGCCGCGCCCGGCTGGCCCGGCCAGCAGCGGTCGAGGTTGCGATGCAGGTGAACTCGGTGCCGCCGGGAGCCCGGGTGTCTGCCGATGGCCAGCCGCTGGGCACCACGCCCTTGCGCTGGAATGTGTCCGGGCAGGAGACGCCGGTGCGATTGAAGTTTTCGATGATCGGCTATCGCGATACCGAGGTTGAGGTACAGCCCGGGGCCGAGGACGAGGTGTCGGTGCGGATGCAGCGTGCTCGCCTGAAACTCGTGGAGTAAAGGAGTGCCGTGAGAACGAGGATCTCCATGAGAGCTCGCCGGGGGATGGTGGCCGCGCTGCTGACGGTGACGCTGGCGGCGTCACCGGCCCAGGCGCAGGCTTCGGGGGGCGACCCGCACGATGCCGCCCAACGGGCGGAAGTGCATTATCAGATGGCGATGCGTCTCTTTAATCAGGGTCGCTACCGCGAAGCGGTGGAGGAGTTTGATCAGGCGTTGGTCTTGCTCGACGATCCGATCTTCTGGTGCAATCGCGCGGTGCCGCTGATGAAGCTCGATGAGATGGATGCCGCGCGCGAGAGCCTCGCCAGCTGTCGCGACGGGTTGCCCGCGGGCAGCGAGGATCGGGCGCAGGTCGACGCGCAGCTCGCGGCGCTCACCGTGGCGGTGCGTCAGGTGCGTGCGCGGGCCCGGGAGCTGGCGAGCTGGGAGAAGATGCCCCTGCCGGTGGTCGCGCCGAGGGTGGAAGAGGTTGAGGGGATGTCGGGCCGCAGTGTGGCCGGCTGGTCGGTGGCCGGCGCCGGAGTGGCGCTGGTGGGGGCGGCCTGGATCATTGACCTGCGCAGCGCGGGGGTGGTGGAGACGTTTCAGCAGGCCAGCGCGCAGGGGGGGAGTCGTGAGCGCTACGACGCGCTGCGCAGTGAGGTGGCGTTGCGTCAGCGAGTGGTCTGGTCGCTGGCCGGCGTGGGCGCCGCGGCGGCGCTGGTGGGAACGGGGCTGCTTACCTGGGATGTGCTCGCGGACGACGCGGAGCCGGGGTCGGGCGTACGTCTGGCGGTGGAGCCGGTGGGAGGTGCGGGCGTTGTGGGGGTGGGGGTGCGCTTGTCTCGCTGAGGCGAGTGCCCAGTTTTGGGAGTACACGACTTGAGAAACAACAGGGGGGGCTGGCTCGCCATCAGGCGCCTCAGCCGATCGCCGTCGCCTGGGCATCGGCTGGCGAGCGTGTGTGCTCTGTTGCAAAATGTTGACCGAGTGGTTGAGTGTCTGTAAGCTCGCGCGCCGGAAGGATTATTCTGACCAATGATTGATGCCTGGACTCTCCCGGACTGACGTGCCAGGGGAGTCGCCGATGCGGTGGAAGAAGTCCTGCGTGGGCCCTTTTGGTCAAGGGCTGCGCAGCGAGCGCTGGAGTCGGTGAGCGTGCGCCGTGCTGTCGGGGGGCCGGGCAACACCCATGGGATGAACTATGAGCTCGAACACGACCCATCTGAATTTCAGGCCGTGGAAGATGTGCAGGACGCTGTTGTGTGCGGGGATCGGAGTGTTGCTGCTCTTCAGTGCGGCTCCCGCGGCGGCCCAGGGGCAGGCCGGTGTGTCGGCCATGCTACGAGGAGCGATGCTGGGGATTGGCCCCGCGCCGGTGGCGAGCATGATCGCGCCACAGGGAGAGGAGTGGCTCGAAGACGAGCAGGTCAAGGAGTGGCTCTGGCCCTCGCCCCAGGCGCGCTCCTGGCCTTTGGATGAGGAGGGGCGTCCAGTCGTGGAGACTCGCCGCCGGGAGGTCTTCTGGCACGAGGTGGGACCCCGCGATACGGTCCATCGCCTGCGTTCCATGTACCGGGTTTCCACCAGCAGGTTGCGCGAGCTGAATCCCGAGATCGACTTCCGCGAGCTGGTGCCTGGCACTGAGGTCAAGATCTGGGAGTTGGATGAGGAGAGCTGGCCGCGAAGCGTCGGCCGCAGCAACACCGGGCGTCTGATGAATGGTGAGCCCATGCCTCCCGGAGAGCACTACATCTTGCTCTATCCGCACCGGGCATTTGGGACGCACTACGCGGTCAGCGAGACGGTGCGCGTGCTCGACGCCTATTATCGGACCTTCGCCGGGGCGCCGCCTGTGATCGTGGGGGATATGAGTTTTCGTACCGGTCGCAAGATGAGCCCGCATCGCTCCCATCGAAGCGGTCGCGACGTCGATGTGACCCTTCCACGGCTGGTCGAGCCGCCGAACTACAACCGCTTTCACCACATTCGTCGGGCTCACCTCGACACCGAGCGTGCCCTGTGGATGATTCTTACCTTTCTGGAGGGGGGGCAGGTCGAGCACATCTTCTTAGACTGGTATCACCAGCGTGCGCTCTACCGTCTGGCACGGGAGCAGGGGGCGCCCGAGGAGTGGCTACGCGAGGTCTTTCAGTATCCCCGCCGCGGCGGCTCCGGCATCGTGCGTCACGAGCCCGGGCATCGCAAGCACCTGCATGTGCGCTATCGCTGTCAGCCAAGCGATCGCTGGTGCGGCTGAAGTGATGAACTCGGGTCAGTCGCCGTAGGCCTGCGCGATGATCGCGCGGGCCAGGTCGTGATCTTCACCCAGTGCGCGGGCCAGGTCGCTTAAGAAGGCACGGGTGTGCTCGGCATCCACGGAGCGCGGTTCTTCGAGGTGGGCCACCAGATCGTGGCGAGCCTGGCGGGTGACTTCGGCAAACCTTGGGTAGGCGTGGGTGGGGACGCCGCAGAGGTGTGCCAGATCTTCGAGGGCCTCGCCGGCCCCGCGCTGGATGTGGTGGCGCACGGCCAGGGCGTTGTTGCGCAGGTAAAGTTCGGCGCTGAGTTCATTGACCGCGAAGATGGTCAGGAGCACCGAGCCCACCGTGGAGGCGGTTACGGTGCCCAGCGCGCTGGTGGCGATGATCACATCGGAGGCGTCGGTGGCGTCTTCGTCGGGTGGGACGGGCTCTGTGGCGTCGCGATTCGAAGAGCCCGAACTTCCTTCGGAGGCTTCTGTGGCGTTGGTGGAACCGCCGGAGGTGCCCTCGCTGGCCGCCGAGGAGTTGGCGCTGGCCTCGGACGATGCGCCCGAGCCGGCAGACGAGCCCTGGGAGCCTTCGGAGCTGTTCCCTGAGTTGGTGGCCATGCCCCGGGCGCTGCTCGCCGAGAGTGGATGCGGGCCATTGCCTACGCCACTGGACGTGGAGTGCGCCCGGGCGGGCATCGCGGCGCTGGCAACGAGTGCCGCGCCTAAAAGCGCTGCCAGGTAGGGTGAAACAGCCATGTTCTTCCTCATCACGGGAGTCTCCGTTGGGAGACAGGGGCTGTAGTCTGGCAGAGGTAGGGCAGAGGCGCAACGATTGCGGCAGGTGTTAAAGCGCGTCTTTGACGAGCTCCAGGCGCAGGCCGGCTGCCGTGGCGGTATAGGATTGCCCGAGGTCCGATCCCATGGAGGTATGCTCCAGGCTCAGGTAGGGGCGCAGCAGGAGCGCGTGCGGGGCGAAGGGGAGGGTGAGGTCGATGTCCAGGGTCGCGCGCAGGTTACGCTCGGAGGTCAGGGGCAGCAGGTTGAGAAATTCCGCGTGCCGGACCCGAAGACTGAGCGCGTTAGCGTAGTACCCTCCCAGATGTTGACGGGCCATCAGGTAGACTTGCGGGCCGACGAGCCCGCTGGTTTCGGTGAGGCCAACGTTGACATCGGCAGCCGGCCCCAGCCCCAGCGCCAGCAGAGACGTCCCCGATTCGCTTCGAGCGATGGGCCAGACCAGGCCAAAGAAGCCATGCGCGCGCAGCGGAAGTTCTCCGGCGATATGGCGCGCGTCGAGCTCCAGTGCCCAACCAAAGCGGTCGGTAAAGCTGCGGCGAGAGCCGGCCCGCGGGGTGGCGAGGCTGATGTAGCGGAAGAGGGTGAGTTCGAGGTCGAGTCTGGCGAAGAACTCCTGAGAGAGAGGGGCGCGAGCCTGCAATCCCAGGGCAACGGCCTCGACTTCGGGGCGGTGCCCGTGAAGGCGATGCTCCCCCAGTCGGTCGTTGAGGAGGGCCACATCCAGGTGGGCGCGCAACGCGCTCTGTGGGGGGAGCGCTCGCGGATCAAGGCTCAACCCCAACCCCCACCGCCCGGCATTGGAGGTGCGTAAGGAGCGCTGGCTGCGAGCGAGTTGGACGGAGCGAAAACGATCTTCACGAGCGCGAAGGGCCTGGCGAGGTTGGTAGTGTTCGCGTGCCACCATCCAGTCGATAAGCTCCCCCTGTGTGTGGGTGGCCGCACGGTGTGCAGCCACCAGCGCGTCTCTCCATTCGCGCGCCCGCAGCTCCGAGCGGGAGGGCTCGGCGCGCGGTGCCCGCAGCAGATGTTCGTGGACTGCACTCAGAAACTCGTTGCGCTGGCGAGCCCGCAGGGCGGCGCGTTCGTGGCGGTAGAGATCGCGGCGAAGCTCAAGAATCTCAGAAGCGCTAAAGCGCAGCGGTTGAAGTTTGGCGCGTTCTTCAAACTCCAGGAGGGTTGTTTCCACCAGCTGCAGTTCGGCGGTCTCCAGGGCGATGAAGGCGTCGAAAAGCGCCGACGCCGAGGTGCTCAGGGCAGGGTCGGCATGAACGGCGCTTTGCAGCTGGGGCAGCAGCTCACCGTAGTAGCGGGCGCGTTCGGCAGGGGGCGCGCGGCGGAGGGTCTCCACCAGGGGACCGAGTTCTTCCGGGGCGCTCTCGTTCAACGTGAACGTCGACTGCAACCCGGCCAGGGTCTCACTGGCCTGGATGGCGCGTTCCTCGGCGCTTAACACGTCGGCATCGGGTTTGCGCAGGAGCGGGCCCCCATCGTCGGCTGGAATGCCGGCCAGCATGTCGAGCACCTCGGTGGGCATCGCAATGATCTTGCCAGGCAGCGGTTCCTCGCGTTCCAGCGCGGGAGCGATTAAGTCGAGCAAAAAAGACGCGCAGTTATGCGTGGTGAAGAAGTAGGGATAGGCAAAACGGCGCTCCACCTCCCAGATGCGCTCCAGCAGGTAGCGTTTTTGTTCCGGGGCTAACGCCAGGCGAAAGCGGCGTAGCGTGCGCTGCTCCAGTTGCAGGTAGGTGCGATCGATGCCCCGGAACGTGGAGAGATCAAAGACCGCCAGAAACCCACCGGCCATCCCTTCGACGACAAAACGCAGCGGATGAATGTCGGAATCGGTTACCGCGCCAAACTGATAGACGTATTCAAAGCCTGTGCTGCGAAAGAGTTCGGCGGAGCGGTGTCTCACGTGGATCAGCAGGTGCCCGAAGAGTGACTGCGGCCGGTCGGTCCGCTCGGCGGCGAAGAGCACATCGATGCTGTCGAGGTTGTCGAGATCGGCCCAGCGTTCAAAGGCCGGGCAGTGGTAGCTGCCGGGATCGTTTTCGCGGGAGGTGCCCCGGCGCCACTGCGGGTCGAGGTCGTCGAAGAAGCCGCTTAAGATGCGTCGGCGGGTGAACTCCTGGCAGCTGAAGGTCAGATCGGGGGAGTAGGTCTCGCTGGCGAGGGTGGAGTCGGCGGCGATGAGATCTTCTTCACGAAAGAAAAAGGCCTCAGCGCTGGTCACCAGGTCGAGGTGGGCTGAGCTGGTGCCCTGCGGGCGTAAGAAGCCGTGGAGATCGCGATTTTTGGGGCGCGCGCCGGAGTTGTCCCAGCCGTTGATGGAGCGCCAGCGGTAGGTCTGGCTCAGGTGCTCCTGGTGGTCCAGGCGCGCGACGAGCGCGTGGGCCAGCGCGCGCTGGCGCCAGAGCTGTCCCTGGGCCTGCGGGGGGAGCGCCCGCTGGCGGGCCAGGGGACCTTCTGGAGCCATCAGAATCAGGTCGTAGATGTAGAAGGTCTGGCCGTCGTCGGAGAAGGTGGGGCAGGCGCTGGTGTAGCGTCCGATGCCGAAGAGGCAGGGGCGGCGTCGGCGCTCCAAGAAGAGCGGCGCTTCGGCGTCGGGATGCAGCAGGTCGGGAAGTTGGTCGGCGGCGCGGGCCAGTTCTTCGAGTTCTTCGGGCTGCCAGGGGCCGGGACGGGCGATGATATGAAACTCCGCCAGCGAGCGGGCTGCCGGGGATTCCACAAAAGCCGGCTGGGAAGGCGGCGGGGAAGCGGTGCTCGCGCACGCACTCAGACCGGCCGTAAGCGTCAGAGCGGTGAGCAGAAAAAGAACCTGGCGAGCGGGCGAAGGCATATCAGAGCATCGTATCAAGAGCGAAGGAAGCCGAGGTGATGATGCCCGTTCGCCGCGCTTGACGCCAGAGGTCGGGGTAGGACTTGGTCACGCACCCGGCCTGGTTGAGGCGCACGGGGCGCTCGCCAGTGAGGGCGAGCGCGCACATGGCCAGGCGATGATCCCCGTGGGTTTCAAAGCACGCGTCGGCGTCGACCGCTTGAACTTCGGCGGGCACGTCGAACCCCTCCGGGGTGGGGTGAATGTCAATGCCCAGGGCCCGCAGGCTGTCGGCCAGGGCGTCGATGCGGTTGCTCTCTTTGTGGCGCAAGTGGCCGGCGCCCTGGATGCGCACACCGACCGGGAGGCGCGCGGCCAAAGCGGCCAACACCGGCGCGAGATCCGGGGCGTTGGTCAGATCGACCTCGAGGATGGTCCCCGGGGTGCTGCGGGTGAGCCTGCGGGCCAGCTCCTCAAAGCAGGCGTCGGGGTGGTCGTCGGCGGCGGGTTCCGGGGGGGCGATATCGCCCGGCAGATGATGGAGGGCCAGCCAGACCACCGCGGCACTGGCGTCGCGGGGAAGGTCCAGGCGCAGCGCCTCACAGAGCGTGGGGCCCGGGGAAAAGCGATGTTCGGTGGCGCTGAGGACCTCGACCTGCACGCCGGCCTGGCGCAGACAGCTAAGAGTCAGCTCGAAGTAGGTTTGACTGGGCCAGGGTTTTTCGCCGGTGCGCTCAAGCACAAAGCTGTGGCCGGAGGCGGCCAACAACGCCAGCGCCGAGGCGTACTGGGAGGAGGGAGCGGCCGCCACGCGCAGGCGCTCCGGTGGCGTCGTCCACCCGCGGATATCGTAGCCGTCGTCGGTGGCCTCGATGTGCGCGCCGGCTGTGACCAGCGCGTCGATCAGGGGTTGATGGGGCCGGGCCTGGAGCGAGGGCGCAAAGCGCAGGCGGGTCGGAGCCGGCCGGGCGGCGGCCGCCGCCAGGGCAAAGCGCCCGCCGGTGGCGCCTTCGCCCAGGTAGAGCTCCAACTCCGCGTGGGAGGGCTGACCCAGGGCATGCAGAGCGCGGGCGGTGAGGCGAACATCATCGGGCGGGGTGTCATTTTCGCTGGCGAGCGTGACCGCTCCCGGGCGTAGGGCCGCGATCACCGCCAGGCGCTGCGCACGGGATTTGTCGACCGGAAGTCGGGGGGAATGCCCGCTGGCGGGGCCGCGTCGCAGGGTGAGTTCGCGGCCTCGCCACAGGTCGTGAGCCTGGAGCAGGGCTTCCCACCAGTCGTCAGCACTCCAGTCGGTGGTGAGCTGCGGTTGGCCCGGGCCCCGCAGTCCGATGGAGATGAGCTGGCCGTGGCGGCGTTTTTTGTCGGCTTTCAGGCGCGCGACGAAGGCCTGGCGCTCGGCATCGCTCGGAGGGAAGGGCAGGGGGCATAGGAGCGGGTCGAGATGGGAGAGCAGCCGGTGGGCCTGGGCGCGCTCCAGCCCCATGTCACGAAGGCTCAGAAGTGCGCAGGCTGCCATCCCCCAGGCCACCGCGCGTCCGTGCGGCAGGCCGTAGAGCCCCTCCAGCCCGTGTCCGGCGGTGTGCCCCAGGTTCAAGAAGGTTCGAATGCCCCGTTGTTCACGTGGATCTTCGGCAACGATGCGGAGTTTGAGGGCGACGGCCTGCTCAATGACCTCATCCAACGGGCGGGCGCAGACGTCGACCGCTGCGGTGAGGATGGCGTGGCGCTCGTCGTCGCGGTCAAAATGGGCCAGCGCGGGCGCCCCGTCGAGCCAGAGTGCTTTGAGGGCCTCCACCAGCCCGGCCTCTCGTTGATCCAGGGGGAGCGACGCCAGGAGCTCGCGGCAGATCACCACGCGGCGAGCGGGGTAGAAGGTGCCCAGCTGATTCTTTTTGCCGCCGAGGTTCAGCGCGGTCTTGCCGCCGTGCGCCGAGTCCACCATCGCCAGGAGGGTTGAGGGAACGTGCCAGAGGTCGACGCCTCGCCAGAGAATGCTGGCCAGAAAGCCCACCGCGTCGCCCAGCGACCCGCCGCCTACGCCCACCAGCACCATCGGGCGTGTGGAACGCCTGGCGAGCACCTCTTCGGCGAGTTCACCCAGGCGCGCGAGTGTTTTGAGGGATTCGCCGCACTCGACGATGATCGGGTCGGGGAGCGTCGAGAGGATGGGCTCCGGGAGGTTGGCATCGGCGACGACGACCGCGTCGGCGGGCAGCGCGAGGTCGCGCAGGCGCGGCAAAACATCAAGGGTTGGCAGCATTGCAGTGGGACCTGGAATCGGGTGCGTCAGAGAAGGGGGCTGAGCAGGCGCGCAACCCCCTCAAGGAGGCGGGTGCGGTAGTGGCGAGCGCGGTGCCCGGCCAGCTGAATCTCGGTCGAGCGGGCCTGAGTTTCAAGGAAAAGTCGGCACATCTGCCGGTTGAGTGGGTGGCTCTCCAGGACGCAATTGGTCTCGAAGTTCAGCCGGAAACTGCGAATGTCCATATTCGCGCTTCCCATAAAGACGTGGTCGCGATCGTGGACGATGAGTTTGGCGTGTAACACCTGATCGCGGTACTCAAAGATGCGTATCCCGACCTCCAGAAGCCCCTCCCAGTAGGAGCGACCGGCATGCTGGGTGACCGGCACGTCGCTCTGCTGGGGGACGATGATGCGCACGTCGACGCCGCGCATCGCCGCGGTCTGCAGGGCGGTCATAATGGCGCTGTCGGGCACAAAGTAGGGGGTGACCAGGTAAAAGCGTTCGCTGGCCGAGGTGATCGCCAAAAAGAACATCTTGTGGATGGTGTTCAGGGTGTCGTCGGGCCCGCTGGAGACCACGCGGGCGATGGCCGGAAGATCGCGCACGGCGTCGCTCGCATCCTCCTGGGAGGTCTCATCGTCGGGGGAATCGTATTCCGAGAGACCGCTGAAATAGCGCTCGTCGGCCAGGTCTTCGCCGGTCGCGAAGTGCCAGTCCTCGGCAAAGACCTCCTGGAGTTGGTAGACCACCGGGCCCTTGAGCTCAACGGCCATATCAAACCACTCCAGGTAGTCGTCGGCGATGTTGACCCCGCCGGTAAACCCCACGCGGGAGTCGACGATGAGGAGCTTGCGGTGGTTTCGGAAGTTTACCCGCAGGCGACGCTCCAGGAGGCGCACCGGAAGAAAGGAGGCGACCCGGGCCCCGGCGTCGATCAGGGGCTTCAGAAAGGCGCGGCGAATGCCCTTGCTGCCGATCGCATCGTAGAGCACGCGCACCTCCACGCCGGCGCGCGCCCGCTCGGCCAAAAGATCGCGAAAGCGCCGGCCGGTGGCATCGTCGCGCCAGATGAAGAACTCGAAGTGGATGTGGTGGTGAGCCTCCCGAATGGCCTCCTCAAAGACGTCGAATGCGCGTGGGCCCGAGTTCAGGGGGGTGGCCCGGTTGTGGCGCGTGGGCGGGAAGATGCCGTGTTCATCGTGCAGGATCAGGTTGCGGGCCTGAGAGAGCGCCGAGAGCGGGCTCAGTGGGTTTTCGGTGGCGTCGGGCACCTCGGAGGCCGCCGGCTCGCGGGGCTGGGCCAGATTCACAAAGGAGCGGGAGATGCGGGCCTGGGCCCGGGAGCGCCTTCGCTTGCGTCGTCGCAGGTGGTTGCGGCCGATGAGCCACCACAGCGCCACGCCGATAAAGGGAACCGCCAGCAGCGTCAGAATCCAGGCCAGCGCGGCCATCGGACGGGTGCCCCGTTGCAGGAGCACTGTGGGTATGAACGCGATGCCCAACACGCGGCCACTCCAGGACAGGGTGGTCCACCAGGTCCACTCCCACTGCCAGGTGGCAGGATCGAAGCCGGGGAAAAACTCGAACATTCCGTCGCCGGGGCCGGTCGGGGGATGATGGGCGCGCCAACACGCGCATGCGTCCAGGGTTGTGACATGCTGAGCACCGGCGCGCAACGCAGCTGATGCGCCGGCAGTCCCAACTCCCGGACTCCCTGGCTGCGGTTGCCGCCCGGGCGGCCGGCGCGGTAGGTTTGTGGTGTCGGGTTACGATCAGGTACGTCGCTGGCAGTGCACGTGCCGGGTTGCGGCCCCTTTCTGGCGTGTCCGTCGATTCGACATCTTCCTTCCTGGCGAGGTCTGTATGTCAAAAGCTGGATATCACGACCGCACCAACGCTCCGATTCAATGCCCGCTTAAAAAGAGTGTGATCGCCTGGGCCCGCTGCAAAGAGTATCGCGGCGATTACAAGTGCCTGTGCAAAGAAGCCCGCGACCGGCTGCGTCTCAAAGGCGAGGGGCGAGAGGCGTTTGAAGAGAAGTTGCGCGAGATTCGTCAACCGATACCCGAGGAGCCCCAGGGCTGGAAGGTGGAGCGTCAGACGCGGTTTTATCTGATTCACGACGAAGCCGGGGCTCTGGTACACCGGGCGACCAACCAGGCGGAGTGCGCGCATTTTCTGCAACTGGCCGCGCGCGCTCGGGCGCTGGAAGAAGAAAACGAGAAGTTGTGGGCGCTGCTCGAAGACGAGCTTCTGGGCCAGGACAACCCCTGGGACCAGGTCGATGAGATGTTGATCGAAGAATCGGTCGCCGATGAAGAGGAGTAAGGCAGTATGAAAAAGGTAGCATGGCGAAACAATCTGGCTTGGTTTGGCGGCGCCGGGGTGGGAATGGGGGCCTGTGTGGCCGCGGTCATGGCGCTGAGCGCGGGCACCGGCTGTGAGATGGCGCAGGCCAACTGTGGCGACGTCGAAAGCGACTACGAACAGGCCGTGCAGGCTGAATCGGGACTGGGGGAACTCGATGTGCATGGCGAGCCCCAGCTGGCGATGGCCCTGCGCATGGACATGGTCAATGGCCTGGCCAACAAGGTGCTCTCCACGGTGCTCAGTGAGACGCTGGACTTTGAAGGGACTCTTCCGGTCAGCGGCACCCAGGGCGTGAGCTTTAATGTGGCGCGCCCCAGCTTGCAGGTGGAGTTGGAGGCCTCCTCGGCCTGTGACACCTGTGTGCGCATGAAGGGGGATTGGGGCGGTGATTTCGGTGTGACGATTCCGGTACTGGGGCGTCAATCCAGTCCCCTGAGCGGAAGCGTGGACTGGACCGTGCCCCTGAGCGTGGAGCGCGACGCCAATGGCGAGGTCGCCATCTTCTTCGACTCGCCGGCGGCGGTGCGCATGGGGGCACCGCGCATCACCGGCTCGATTGAGTCCTTGCCCTCGACCTGGTCGCGTACCCTGGAGCCGGCGTTGATGCGGCTGGTGCAGGAACGCCTGGCCGATGAGGTTCCGAAGGTGCGCATCGCCGGCTACGCCATGCCCAACTTCGGGGTGGCCGGGCTGGAATTTGCCCCCACTCTCTTTAAGCTCGACAACCGCTCCAATGCGCTGATCCTCGGCGTGCGCACCAACCTCGATGCGCCCGGCTCCGATGTCGCCAAGCTGAGCTCGGCGCTGAGCCTGAGCGAGGGGCAAAACGTGGCGCTGGGCGTGCAGCCCGGCCTGATTGTCGAGAGCGTGCGCCTGGCCATGCGCGAAGAGAAGATCGCCCGGCGCTACAGCCTCACCGGTGACGAGCGCAGCGACGGCCCCACTTATGCGGTGGTGGATAGCCTGCAGGTGGGCAGCGCCTCGGAAAGCGCGGTGCCGCTGGGGCTGGACTTCCGCCTCTTTAACCACGGGGCGGGCTGGGGTTGCTTCTCGATGGACGGGCGGGCTGTCTCGGCGCTGAAGGTCGAAGATGGCCAGGTGTCTCTCGACCTGGAAAAGGTCGAATTCACCGGCTCTCGCCTGGCCGATGCGGCCAACTGGGGTGCCTCCCAGTTTGTGACCCGCACGCAGGGGCTCTTGACCGCGGCGCTCAACGACGAGGTGGTCGTGGGCTCCGAGATGGGCGTGAGCGTGCGCAGTAATCAGGTCGGTGCCGGCGCCGGCATGCTGGTGCTTAAGGGGCAGGGAAGCACCGCCGAATGAGCCATTAAAAGGGGGGGGGCTGGCGCGCCAGCCCCCTCTCCTTGGCCTGGCACGAACACGAATCAGGGGAGAAGCGGGGCGTCCGGGGCATGGCCACAGAGTCGACCGGCGCACATGCCGGCGCTGACGCTCTATAAGGGGGCCTTGCCTGCGGGGGCGCCACGTCTTTGGGCGATGGCGAACTCCCCTGATGAGATCAGATTTAACCGGGGAGGCCGGGGTTTTGATGGGATGAGGCGATGAAGTGAGGGCGGGGCTTGCCGGGTGAAAAACCCTGTGCTAAGGGGGGCTCCAAATCTGCACGCCTTCGGACGAAGGTCCCAGGTGCTTCGGCGCGCGAGGTCGCGTTTGCCGGGGTGGGAACCGACGGTTGATGAAGGCGGAAGAACAACAAATTTCTCATCAGGAGCAACACCATGAACCAGGTAACGATGCGCGACCTTCTGGAAGCCGGCGTCCACTTCGGCCACCAGACCAACCGATGGAACCCCAAAATGCGCCCCTACATCTTCGGTGCGCGCAACGGGATTCACATCATCGACCTGAGCCAGACCGTGCGTATGTTCGCCGACGCCTACGACTTCGTGACGAAGATCGCGGCCAAGGGTGAGTCGATCATGTTCGTCGGCACCAAGAAGCAGGCTCAGGACGCGATCCGCGAGCAGGCCGAGCGCGCCGGTCAGTTCTACGTGATCAACCGCTGGCTCGGCGGCACGATGACCAACTTCCAGACCATCCGCAACAGCATCAACCGCCTCAAAGAGCTCGACAAAATGTCGCGCGACGGGTCGTACGCCAAGTACACCAAGAAAGAAGTGCTGATGTTTGAGCGCGAGAAAGAGCGCCTGGAAAACAACGTCGGTGGTATTCGCGACATGACCGGCCTGCCCGGCGCCCTCTTCATCATCGATCCGAAGAAAGAAGAGAACGCCGTCAAAGAAGCCAAGAAGCTTGGTATCCCGGTTGTGGCCGTGTGCGACACCAACTGCGATCCGCGCGAGATCGATTACCCGATCCCCGGCAACGACGACGCCATCCGCGCCATCCGCCTCTTCGCCGGTGCGGTTGCCGAAGCCTGCCTGGAAGGCTCCAAGTCGGCCAGCAAGCGTCGTGAGCAGAGCGCCCGTGAAGCGGCCAAAGAGTCCGCCGACTTCAATGCTCCGCAGAAAGGCAAGGCCGCCGAGGTTGAGGTCCAGCACGTGAGCCGTCCCGAGAAGGGGGAAGGCGACGCTGGCGAAGCCAAGGCCAAGTAAGTCTGAGTCATCAGCAGACGCGCACTTAGATGGGGATTGTTGGAGTCTAAGTGCGCGTTTTTATAAGTAATTCAGAAGCGAAGACGAGCGTAAGGAGCGAAGATGTCGATTTCTGCCCAGGAAGTCAAAAAGCTGCGCGAGATGTCGGGCGCCGGCATGATGGACTGCAAAAAAGCCCTCCAGGAAACCAACGGTAACCTGGAAGAGGCCCTGCTTTACCTGCAGAAGAAGGGCTCGGCGGCTGCCGCCAAGAAGGCCTCCCGCACCGCGGCCGAAGGTCTGGTCCAGATCTGGACCAACGACGACGCCACCGAAGCGGTGATGGTTGAAGTCAACTGCGAGACCGACTTTGTGGCTCGCAACGATCAGTTCATGGCCTTTGTGCAGCGTATCGCCAAGACCATCGGTGAGTCGGGTGTGGAGACGATCGAAGCGCTTGAAGACGCCACGATCGCCGATGGCGACAAGTCGGTGGCCGAGTACATCACCGAGCAGATCGCGACGATTGGCGAGAACATCAAAGTTCGTCGCTTCGTGCGCTACACGGTTGAAAACGGCGTGATCGGCCCCTACATCCATGCCGGCGATCAGCTGGGCGTGATGGTCATGCTCGAAACCCCGGCCGGTGCCGACACCGACAAGGCCGGCGAAGTGGCTCGTGATGTGGCGATGCACATCGCGGCGATGAAGCCCGGGTACCTGCGCGACGAAGATATCCCGGCCGAAGCCGAAGCCGCGCACAAAGAGATCCTGGCCGCGCGCGCTGCCGAGACCGGCAAGCCCGCCGAGATCATTGAGCGCATGCTCACCGGTCAGATCAAAAAGTGGCGTGCCGAGAGCGTGCTGCTGAGCCAGGCCTTCGTCAAGGACTCCGACAAGACCGTCGGTGAGTTCGTCAAGACGGTCGATGGTGCCTCGGTGGCTAGCTTCGTTCGCTTCGAGGTGGGTGAGGGGATCACCAAAGAAGAGAAGAGCCTGAGTGAAGAAGTCGCAGAGCAGTTGCGCGGCTCCTGACACTGAGAAGGGCGCCCGCCGGGCGCCCTTTTTTTTGCCCATTCGATGCCACACTTTTGGGAGGGCCTGCGCGATACGCAACGGGCGCTGCCAGATGCAGGAGCGAGCATGTCCGCCAATTACAAACGAGTCCTGATCAAACTCTCCGGGGAAGCCCTTCAGGGGGAGCAGGGCTATGGAATCTCGCCACATACCCTGGAAACCTTTGCCGGGGAGATCGCCGAGCTTCAGCGCATGGGGATCGAGGTGGCGATCGTCATCGGCGGAGGAAACATCTTCCGCGGGGTGGCCGGAAGTACGGCCGGAATGGACCGCACCTCGGCCGATTATATGGGGATGTTGGCCACGGTGATGAACGGGATCGCGCTGCAGGACGCCATTGAGCGCCTGGGGGTGCCCACCCGGCTGCAGACCGCGCTGGAAATCAAAGAGATCGCCGAGCCTTACATTCGCCGTCGGGCCACGCGTCACCTGGAGAAGGGGCGAGTGGTGATCTTTGGCGCCGGCACCGGTAATCCCTACTTCACCACCGATACCGCGGCGGCGCTGCGGGCGATGGAGGTCCAGGCCGAAGTTATTCTCAAGGCCACCAACGTCGACGGGGTCTACGACAGCGATCCGCGTCAAAACCCCGAGGCCGTACGCTTTGAGCGGTTGACTTACCTCGATGTCTTGTCGAAGAATCTCCGCGTGATGGACTCCACCGCGATCAGCCTGTGCATGGAGAACGACCTGCCGATCATCGTGTTTGATCTGAATCAGGCCGGGAACATCAAGCGGGTGATTGAGGGTGAAGATCTGGGGACGCTGATTTGTCCCAATCCCAGGTAACCACGCCGACGATTACGGGCTCGTCAAAGCGCGCCGGGTGAAGAGATTCCCCGGCGTGTGTAGCGACGGCCTGTTATGTGATGAGAGGAAGATAAAATGGTTCAGGAAGTCATCGATGGTCTGCGCAGCGATTATGAACAGACGCTCGACAAGCTGCGTCGCGAGCTGACCAAGATCCGTACCGGTCGGGCCAACGTCAACATGCTCGATGGCGTACGCGTGGACTACTACGGCTCGCCCTCGCCGCTGAGCCAGGTGGCCACCCTGCGTGTGCCGGAGCCCCGGCTGATCACCATTCAGCCCTGGGAGAAGAACATTATCTCCGACATTGAGAAGGCCATTCAGATGTCGGACCTGGGGTTGAACCCTTCCAACGACGGTACGCTGATCCGGGTGCCCATTCCCGCGCTGACCGGGGAACGTCGTCAGGAGCTGGTGAAGGTCGCCCGTCGCACGGGGGAAGACCATAAGATCGCGCTGCGCAACCAGCGCCGCGATGCCAATGATATGGTCAAGCAGCTGGAGAAAGACTCCGAGATCACCGAAGACGAGATGCACAAGGGCTATGAGAAGATCAATAGCCTGACCGAGGAGTTTGCCAACAAGATCGACGCGATGCTGGCGAAAAAGGAAGCCGAGATCGTGGAAGTCTGAGGGTACAAGGGAGCGGCACTTGGTTGCTCCCGGCTGTGGTCTACGAAGAGAGCCCGACGCGTCTGCGTCGGGCTTTTCCTGTATCCGGGCTAGAGAAAGGCCCATAGCAGGGCGCCAGTTGCAGCAAAAAGCACCAGGCCGCCGGCTAAAAGAAGGTGCTCCAGGCCTAACCGTGGCCGGGCCGGAGCGCTCAGTGAGAGCGCGGTGGGTTTGCGCTCGGTGCTCGCCCGAGCCGGGGCGGCGTCGGGCTCCGGGGGAGGCGGGGAAGTCTCTGGAGCGGGTGAATCCGTGGTCGGAGGGGGAGCTGTCTGCTCCTCGGAGAGGTTTACGGTGGGGCGAGAGGCAGGGCTGGGAAGGTTGCGGGGAGCCACCAGAGCTTCGAGAGGATCGTAGAGCAGGAGTTCACAGCTGCCGATTTGCAGACGGGCCCCACTGGCAACCGGGGTCGGGCTCTGCACGGGCTGCTGGTCCAGGAGAAGCTCGGCGGTGCCCAGCGGGGTGAGGATGTATCGGGAGGCCTCGGTGTGCACGGTGGCCACCTGGTCCGGGAGCGAGGCGTCCGGCAGACAGATGGACGCCTCGCGGCTTCCTCCCAGCGTGATGCGGGCCTCGCCGCCCAGAGCAAAGCGCCGTCCGCTGCCCGGACCGCTCAGAATTTCGAAGAAGGCCTGCAGCTCCGAGGCGTCGCTCTCATCGAGGGCGTGATGGACCTGCTGATGCAGTGAGGTGGCGGATTGCGCCGTGGTATAAGGCTCGTTGGAGGCGTCGACCAGGTGCATGTTCAGCGTCAGGTCGCCGATGCGCAGGGGGTGATGCTGGGCGACGGCGGTGGGATGATGTGAGCTGAGCCGATGGGTGCCAATGAAGGTGCCGTTGGTGCTCCCCAGATCGGTGACCAGGATCTGTTCGCCCTGCAGGTCGATGCTTAAGTGGCGGCCGGAGATGCTGGTAAATGGGATGGGGAGGTCGTTATCGAGCTGACGGCCCAGCCGGAAGGGAAAATGATCGGCGATGGCTTGGCGAGCGCGCTTGCCATCAGAGGTTTGAATCGAGATGTGGAGACGGCGCATGCATACCTCCAGAGGTGGTATGCCAAACGGCGCTAGGCTTAGACGAGCCCTAGTTGGCTAATGAGAAAGAAGAGGGCGGATACGATAAATGCGGTCGCGATGGCCGCGGTCAGGCCGCCGCGGCGCATCCGTCTACGAGCGATTCGGGCGCGCTGCTGCTCCTGGTCACGTACATCGACGAGTTGTTCGGGGTCGGTCAGGAAGGCTTCGGCGGCACGGACTTCACGTTTCCAGAAGGCCCGCTCGGTGTCGTTGAGCCGCTGGCCCCGTACGTCGATGATGTAGTGCGCTTGTACTTCTTCTTGGAGCGCCTGCAGGCGAAGTTCGGTTCCCAGCCCGCTCATCTCAGAGGTGCGCCATCCAGCCCCCGGGGTGCCCCGGGTTAGCATGAGCTCAGCGTCCTCGGAGGGACGGGGCATGTAACCGTTGTGGACAAAGAAATCACCGAGTGCATCGAGCGGCGCGGGATGCTCAGCAGGCAGTCGAATGGTATGGGTGATCTCGTAAGTAGACACCGGCCAGTCCGGAAGAAAGAAAGGTCTCAGTTGACGGTTTGCGACGGGCGAGAGGTTAGCATGCGTGAGGATCTCCCCGCAACGCGGCCGCTTCGCGGCGGATGCAACCCCAGGGAGTGAACATGTTGGAGAAGATCGATCATATTGGCATTGCTGTGCGCTCGGTGGAGGCCAGTTCAGTTCTATATCGCGATGTGCTGGGCCTGGCCTATGAGGGGACCGAAGTGGTGGAGAGTCAGGGCGTGAAGGTCGCTTTCTTCAGGCTCGGAGAGGCCAAAATCGAGCTTCTGGAGCCCCTCCATGAGGAGAGCCCCATCGCGCGTTTTCTGGAGAAGAAGGGGGAGGGAATTCACCATATTGCGCTGGGGTGTGATGATATTGAGGCCTGGCGCGCGCGCATGGAGGAGGCCGGTGTGCGCCTGCTCAGCGAGGAGCCGATCGATGGCGCCCACGGCAAGCTCATCACCTTTATGCATCCGGCCGATACCGGGCGCGTGTTGCTGGAGTTGACCCAGCGCCGCCAGCAGCCGTGAAGGGTTAGCCTTCGGTCAGGAGCTGCTGGCCGAAGGGGCAATCTTCCGTCAGGGGGCACTCGTCGCAGCGCGGGTTTCGAGCCCGGCAGGTGGTACGGCCATGGGCTACCAGTGCCATATGTGCCGGCAGGCGATCGGCGGGGGGGATGAGCGCCTGCATGGTCTGGTGAGCCGCGTCGTCGCCAAGGGCGGGATCCAGCCAGCGCAGGCGTTCGAAGATCCGGAAGATGTGGGTATCCATGGGGAAGAGGGGCATGCGTGCAGCGGCCATCAGCGTGAAGGCGGCAGTTTTGGGGCCGACGCCCTTGAATTTCAAAAGGTAGGCACGCGCCTGGTCGGGCTCCATCTGGTGCAGATGCTCCAGGGTGTACTGCCCGCGTTCTTGATGAATCTGGCGCAGCAAAGCCTGGATGCGGCGAGCCTTCTGGGAGGCCAGACCGGCCCGGCGGATACGATCTTCAACGATGTGGGAGGGGGCGTGAGCGATGCGGTGGAAGTCGGCCTCGAAGTGCTCCAGGAGCTGGCCGAAGGCCTGATCCGTGGCCTCTCGGGTGGTCTGCTGACTTAAGATCGTACGCACCAGGGTGCCCAGAATGTCATCGGACTCGCCCTGTCGTGGTGGGCTGTAGCGAGTGTAGAGACGATCAAGTGTACGCCGCAGGGTGGCGAAGTCAGGGATGGTGTACATGCTCACCGGGGCACTCGTCCTTGCTGGAGGTAGGGGCGAAATAGAGTTGATTCGCCTCCGGGTTGATCCCATGGCGAATGCTCATGGGGGTGAAGCTCGAAAAGGGGTTTCGCCTGGAGGCGATGTCTCCTAGTCTGCTGGCATCGCACATCATGATGATGTCGGGCATCGGGCAAACCGGGAGGTTTTCCGAGAGCAAGCCGGCATAGAAGTTGCTCTACCGTAGTCATTCGCAGCCCAGAGGCGGTCGCCGCGTTGCGTCGTGGGGATAGCTTCATACGATTATCGAAGCGCATTCGAGAGACGTCAGGAGAATACCATCTATGAGCGCTAAAGAGAGCCTGCTGCATAAAATTGGTCGTCACCATGACATTGACGAGTACCGTGATCTGCACTGGGAGGGGAGCTTCGAGGCGTATCTCGATCTGGTGCGCGAGGATACGCGGATAACGCGCAACGCCTACCAGCGCATCTTTGATATGGTGATGTCGTACGGGACCGAGGAGTACATCGACAATAAGAAGAAGATCGTACGCTATAACTTCTTCAAGGATGAAATCAGCGGTGGGGCCGACGCGATCTACGGGCTTGATATTCCGCTGATGCGCCTGGTCAATGTCTTTAAAGCGGCGGCCAATGAGTACGGCACCGAGAAACGCATCATCTTGCTTCACGGTCCGGTGGGAAGCTCCAAGTCGACCATTGCTCGCCTGCTGAAGAAGGGGATGGAGGAGTACACCCGCACTGAAGACGGGCGACTCTACACCTTTAGTTGGGTGATGCCGGAGGAGCTCCAGCACCTCACGGGCGGACAGGAGGTACTCCATGATCCGATGAATGAGGAGCCGCTCAAGCTCATTCCCCAGGAGTGGCGTCGCGGGGCGCTGGAGGAATTGGGGGTGGAGAACGTCGAGTCGATCCGGGTGCGCGGGGATCTGAATCCGGCCAGCCGCTTCATCTTCAAGGAGCTGATGCGGCACTACGGCGGCGACTGGACCCGGGTGATGGAGCATGTGCGGGTGAGGCGGATGCTCTTCAGCGAAAAAGATCGCGTGGGCATCGGGACCTTCCAGCCCAAAGACGAAAAGAACCAGGATTCGACGGAGCTCACCGGCGACATTAACTATCGCAAGATCGCCATTTATGGCTCCGACAGCGACCCGCGGGCGTTCAACTTCGATGGTGAGTTCTGCGTGGCCAACCGCGGCATCATCGAGTTTGTGGAGATCCTGAAGCTGGATGTGGCCTTCCTCTACGATCTGCTGGGAGCGACGCAAGAGCGCAAGATCAAGCCCAAGAAATTCGCGCAGACCGATATCGACGAGGTGATCATCGGTCACACCAACGAGCCGGAGTACCGCAAGCTCCTGGGCAACGAATACATGGAGGCGTTGCGCGACCGCACGGTCAAGATCGATATCCCCTACATCACCAAGTATCAGGAAGAGATTCGCATCTACAAAAAGGACTTCAACAACGAGAAGGTCAAAGGCAAACACATCGCTCCGCATACGATTGAGATGGCGGCGATGTGGGCGGTGCTCACGCGTCTGGAAGACCCGAAGAAGCACGACCTGACCCTGTTGCAGAAGTTGAAACTTTACGACGGGAAGTCGCTCACCGGGTACACCCAGGACAACGTCAAGGAGCTGCGTAAGGAGACGGTGCGAGAGGGGCTCACCGGGGTGAGTCCGCGCTACATTCAGGACAAGCTCTCCAATGCGCTGGTCAGCGATAAGACCGAGAGCAGCATTAACCCCTTCCTGGTGTTGAATGAGCTGGAGGGAGGTTTGAAGAACCACAGCCTGATCAGTTCTGAAGATGAGCGAGGGCGCTACCGGGAGATGCTGGCGGTGGTGAAGCAGGAGTACGAGGACATCGTTAAAAACGAAGTCCAACGGGCGATTTCGGCCGACGAAGAGGCGATTTCCAAGCTTTGCGCCAACTACATCGACAACGTCAAAGCTTACACTCAGAAGGAGAAGGTGCGGAATAAGTACACCGGTCAGTACGAGGAGCCCGATGAGCGTTTGATGCGGTCGATCGAGGAGAAGATCGATATCCCTGATAGCCGCAAAGACGACTTCCGCCGCGAGATCATGAACTACATCGGGGCGTTGGCCATTGATGGGAAGCAGTTCACCTATCAGACCAACGAGCGCCTGCGGAAGGCATTGGAACTCAAACTCTTCGAGGATCAGAAGGACTCGATCAAGCTGGCGAGTGTGGTCTCCAACGTGGTGGATCGCGATACCCAGGAGAAGATCGATATCGTCAAACAGCGTCTGATTCGCGACTACGGCTACAACGAGGAGTCGGCCACGGATGTGCTTAACTTTGTGGCAAGCATCTTTGCGCGTGGGGACTCCAAGCAGCAGTCGTGATCCGGGCGCGGAGGTGATTCGATGGGTCGGCGCCGCTCCCTGGCCGGGGCGAGCGCCGGCTCTCTTTGAGCAGGTGGCGCAGGGTCGGGCATGGCCTGACGAGGGATTTGAGTCATGACGGAATTGAACAAGATCAAGCAGGATCATCGCCGTTTTAAGCAGATCGTACGCGGCAAGATCAAACGCAACCTGCGCAAGTACATGAGTCAGGGTGAGATCACCGGCCGCCAGGGCAAAGACATTGTGAAGGTCCCGCTGCCCCGGATCGATATTCCGCGCTTTCGATTCAGCCAGAAGCAGCAGGGCGGGGTGGGGCAGGGCGAGGGGCAGCCCGGGGATAGCCTGGGGCAGGGCGAGGAGTCACCCGGGCAGGCCGGTCCGGCGGGCAACCAGGAGGGCGAGCACGGCGTGGAGGTCGATGTCTCGCTGGAAGAGCTCGCGGAAATCATGGGCGAGGAACTGGAGCTTCCCAATATTGAGCCCCGGGGAGTGAAGCGGCTGGAGACGGTGAAGGATAAGTACTCGGGCATTCGCACCACCGGCCCGGAGAGCCTGCGGCACTTTAAGCGTACCTATAAGTCGGCGCTTCAGCGGATGATCGCCAGCGGAGAGTACAACCCGGACAACCCGATCATCGTCCCGACCAAAGAGGATATGCGCTACCGCTCCTGGAAGCAGACCTCGCTCCCGGAATCCAACGCATTGATCCTGTATATGATGGATGTCTCCGGCTCGATGGGCGATGAGCAGAAGGAGATCGTACGCATCGAGTCGTTCTGGATCGATACGTGGCTACGCAGTCAGTATGAGGGCATTGAGAGCCGGTACATCATCCACGATGCCACGGCCAAAGAGGTGGACCGGGAGACGTTTTTCCGCACCCGGGAGTCGGGGGGGACGATGATCTCGAGTGCTTATAAGCTGGCGTTGCAGATTCTGGAGGAGGAGTACGCGATCGATGAGTGGAACGTGTACCTCTTTCATTTCTCCGACGGCGATAACTGGTCGGTGGATGATACCGGTGACTGCATGAAGTTGATGCAAGAGGGCTTGCTGCCCAAGGCCAATCTCTTCTGCTACGGGCAGGTAGAATCGCCCTACGGCTCGGGACAGTTCATTAAAGATATCAACGAGCACTTCGGAGATCATGAACGGGTGACGGTCTCGGAGATCAAGAACCGCGACGGGATTTACGATTCGATCAAAGAGTTTTTGGGGCGGGGCCTGTAACGAAGCGCCATGAGCCTGCGACGAGAAGGTATTTCATGAAGGCATTATCGCCACAGATTCAAGAGATCATCGCGCATATCAAAGAGGTGGCCGAGGACTTCGGACTGGACTTCTTTGAGACGATCTTTGAGCCGGTCGACTATAAGCAGATGAACGAGATCGCCTCGTACGGCGGTTTTCCCACGCGCTATCCGCACTGGCGTTTTGGGATGGAGTACGAGCAGCTCTCCAAGAGCTATGAGTACGGGCTCTCGAAGATCTACGAGATGGTCATCAACAATGACCCTTCTTATGCTTATCTGTTGGAGGGGAATAATCTGGTCGATCAGAAGACGGTGATCGCCCACGTGTATGCACACGTCGATTTCTTTAAGAACAACTATTACTTCTCAAAAACCAACCGGCGGATGGTCGATGAGATGGCTAACCACGGCGCGCGGATCCGGCGCTACGCGGACCGGCAGGGTATTGAGGCGGTGGAGAACTTCATCGATACGTGCCTCTCGATCGATAACCTGATCGATTATTACAGCCCTTTCATTGAGCGGCGTGGCGAGGAGATGAATCCCGAGGAGATGCGCCAGCGGGAGGTGCCGAAGTTTCAGGCCAAGGACTACATGGATGAGTTCATCAATCCGCAGTCCTTCATCGAAGAGCAGAAGAAGCGCATGGCTCAGGAGGCCGAAGAGGCCCGCCACTTCCCCAGGCGGCCGGAGCGCGATGTGATGCTCTTTTTGCTTGAGCATGCGCCGCTGGAGGGGTGGGAGGCCGACATTCTGTCGATCATGCGCGAGGAGGCGTATTACTTCGCTCCGCAGGGGCAGACGAAAATCATGAACGAGGGGTGGGCGTCGTACTGGCACTCCAAGATTCTGACCACCCGGGTGCTGAACGACTCCGAAATCATCGACTTTGCCGACATTAACAGCCGGGTGATGTCGAGCGCGCCGGGGCAGCTCAACCCTTATAAGCTGGGGGTGGCGCTCTTTCGGGACATTGAGGATCGGTGGAACAAGGGCAAGTTCGGCAAAGAGTGGGAGGAGGTCGACGATCTGGAGCGACGCGATTCCTGGGATAAGGAGCTGGGGTTGGGGCGCGATCAGATCTTTCGGGTGCGCAAGCTCTACAACGATGTGACCTTCATCGATGAGTTTTTGACCGAGGAGTTCGCCTCCCAGAGCCAGATGTTCACCTACGGGTACAATCGAAAAAGTGGGCACTGGGAGATCGAGAGTCGCGAGTTTGAGGAGATCAAGAGACGTCTGCTCGACTCCCTGACCAACTTCGGCCAGCCCTTTATCTACGTGCGCGATGGAAATTTTCGGAATCGGCGCGAGTTGCTCCTGCATCACAAGTTTGAGGGCACCGAGCTTCGCGCGGACTACGCGCATGAGGTGTTGGAGTCGATCTATCGCATCTGGAAGCGCCCGGTGAGTCTGGAGACGATGCGCGAGGAGAAGGGGTTGTTGATGTCTTATGATGGTACCGAGCATAAGGAGCAGAGCATCCCTTACGAGACGATCGGCGTGTGAGCGCGCGCAAAGGCAGTCGCGTGTATCGGGCGGTGCGAGGGGTGTTGTTCGGCCTGGATGCCGAGCAGGCTCATTATCTGGTGATGGGGGCGTGGTCGAGGTTGATGCGCCCGGCTCCGATTCGAGAGCTGGCGCAGCGCGCGTTGCGCGTGGATGACCCGCGTCTGGGGCAGAAGCTCTGGGGCGTGCATTTTGCAAACCCGGTGGGGCTGGCCGCGGGGTTTGATAAGGATGCGCGCTGGGTCAATGCCCTGGGGGCGCTGGGGTTCGGGCATGTCGAGGTGGGGACGGTGACCGCGCTGGCGCAGGCCGGAAATCCCCGGCCGCGGCTTTTTCGGTTAACGGAGGACGAGGCGCTCCTCAACCGGATGGGGTTTAATAATGGGGGCAGTCAGGCTGTGGCGCGGCGTCTGGAGGAGCTGCGGGTGGAGCCGGTGCTGGGCATCAATATCGGGAAGTCGAAGGTGACACCGCTGGATCGGGCTCGGGAGGATTACGCCACCACCCTGCGCGAGCTGCATCGATTTGCAGACTATCTGGTGGTCAACGTGAGCTCGCCCAATACGCCGGGGCTGCGCTCGTTGCAGGAAAAGGCACCCTTGAGGGAGCTGCTGGGGAGTCTGCAGGCGCTCAATGCGTCGTTGAGCGAGGGCACTCGTCGTACACCCCTGCTGGTGAAGATGGCGCCGGACCTGGGAGAGGGGGCGATCGATGATGTGCTCGAGGTGGTGGCGGAAGTGGGTATCGACGGGGTGGTGGCGACCAACACCACGATTTCGCGGCAGGGCTTGCGTGCCCCCGGGGTGGAGGAGCTGGGCGCCGGCGGGGTGTCGGGACGCCCGTTGGCCCGACGCAGCCGCGAGGTGATCGGGTACATCTATCGGCGCACTCGGGGGGAGGTGCCGATTGTGGGCGTGGGCGGGATTTTTGACGCCGAAGACGCGCTGGAGGCGCTGGAGGCCGGAGCCTCGTTGGTCCAGGTATGGACGGGCTTTGTGTACGAAGGGCCCCTGATGGTCCGGCGGATGCAACTGGAATTGTTGGAGTTGCTGGAGCGTCGGGGCTACGCGAGTGTGTCCGAGGCCGTGGGCGCGTCGCATCGAAGGTAAAGCGGGCTTTGCCCGGACCCGGGAGAGGAGCGTAAGATGCGATGTGCGTGATGTCGTGATGGTGGTCGGCGTGAGCAGCGGAGGTAGGTGATGAAGAGAGGTCGACGAGCGCTGGCAGGCGTCGGGGTTATGCTCCTGGTGTTGGGTGTGGCCGCGGTCGGGTATGCGCAGGGGCGAGACGCGGACGGTTCGCGTATGCAGGCGCGCCAGCTCGCGCCGGGGGCCTCTCATAGCGATGCCATCTCGCCGCCCCGGGACCGCGAAGACTGGTTCTTTGTGCGGGTGGATGAGGCCCGGGAGTTGACCTTCTCACTGAGGGCTCAACGCGGTGAGGCCAAGATGACGTTGGAGTTGCAGGGGGCGACCGGCGACCGCCTGGGAGTTTCCACCACCGAGGGTGGTAAGACTGCGTTGGCTCGGCGGGTGAATCCCGGAATCTATTACGTGCGGGTGAGCGGCGAGGGTGGGCGCTACGAGTTGCGAGTGCGATGACTTCGTACGCAGGGAGGGGGCGTCGTGGAAGGGGACGCGATGCCCTGACCGATCTGGCGAGACATCTGAATGACGAGGGGATGCATGGTTTCGAGCGTGATGGAATCGCTGAGGGACGAGGAGCGCGCGTTGTTGCAAGCTCATGGTTTTGATGAGGCGATGTTCGCGCGACTGCGCGCTCGGCTGAGGTCGGGGGCCTGGCAGGAATCCGATAATCAGGTACGGGGACAGGTGGAGAGGCCGGCGCCTGACGATGTGGAGGTCTTGCCGGCGCCCGGGAGTGTGCGGGAGCGGGAGCTTCACGAGCGGGGCATGGCCGCGTTGCGGGCAGGCGAGGTCGGAGCGCTGGTGCTGAACGGAGGCATGGCCACGCGCTTTGGTGGGGTTGTGAAGGGGTGTGTGGAGGTGCTGGAGGGGTGCTCGTTTCTGGGGATGAAAATGGGCGACGCGCGGGCCTGGGGGCGCTGTCCGGTGCTTTTGATGAACAGTTTTGCGACGGACATGCCGACGCGCGCGCATCTGGAGGCCCATGATTACTTCGGGATGGATCCGGAACAGGTGCTTCCCTTTACGCAGAACGTAAGCGTGAGGTTGACGCCTGAGGGGGAGGTGTTTCGGGGGCGCGCGGCCGGGAGTACGCTTTATGCGCCCGGGCATGGCGATGTGGTGGAGGCCCTGGGGCGCGGGGCGCTCCAGGCGTTTCGGGCGCGCGGCGGACGCTATCTGCTGATGTCGAACGTCGATAATGTGCTCGCCGATCTGGACCCGGTGATTGTGGGGGCGCATGTGGAGGCGGCCGAGGAACGCGGGGTGGAGATGAGCGTGGAGGTCGTGCAGAAGCTTGCGGGCGATCAGGGCGGGATGCCGGCCCGGGTCGATGGGGCGTTGCAGATCCTGGAGGCGTTTCGCTTTCCGAAGCGCTTTGATGTGAGCACGATCCCGGTCTTTAATACCAACTCATTTATGTTCAGTGCGGCGGCGCTGGAGCGTGGGTTTGAGCTGACCTGGTTCATGGTGCACAAGCGGGTCGACGGCGCTTCGGTGGTGCAGTTTGAGCGGCTGGCCGGGGAACTCTCGGCGTATCTGAAGACCCGTTTTGTGGAGGTGCCTCGTAGCGGCGTGCGCTCGCGTTTTTTGCCGATTAAACGACGGGAGGACCTGCGGGAGCATCGGGCTTTTCTGGCCGATGTGCTCGCGGAGCGAGCCGCAGAATGAGGTCGTAAACGAAGAGGGCGACGAGTTCTTCGGGCTCGGACGAAAAAAGCCCACCGCGCGTATCGCGCGGTGGGCTTTTTTGTGTGGCCGGTAGAGGGCAGCGATCAGTGGGCGTGATCGTGGCCTTCGTGTCCGTGGGCATGACCATGGCCCGCCTCGGCGGCGCCCTTCTTGGTGAGCATCATGTTGCAGAGCGGGCAGCGGGTGTCACCGTCGTTGGCGATGGCGTAGTGCACGGTGCCCATGTCGCAGTAGTAGACCCCGTCGGGGAGCTGCTCAGCCTTCACCGGGGGATCGAACTTGGTGCCTTCGGCGCTGACTTCGACGGCCGCAGGAGCTTCGGCTTCGGCGGGAGCTTCGGCTTCGGCGGGAGCTTCGGCTTCGGCTTCGGCAGGGGCTTCGGCCTCGGCGGGAGCTTCAGCTTCGGACTTGTTGTCGCAGGCAATCAGGGTCAACGCGATGGCGAAGAGGATGGCGAGCTGTTTGAACATTGATATGGCTCCATAAAAGGGAGTTGAGTGTGTGGTTAAGCGCGTCCTGCGGTGTGCGCTGGCCCGGAGCATAGCACGGTATGTTGAAGAGGTGGAGCGGGCTGTGGGGGGAGGGGGGAGCGGTCAGGCGCGACAATTCGCCAGTACTTGAAACGTGGTGCGTAACCTGAATAGGGTATAGGTCTGGTCACTCATTTCTATGCGAGCCGAATGAGGTCGCGCAACGCTGAGGGGATACGATGAAGAAGCTGATGATGGTGGTGTTGGTGGGGGGGGGGGCGGTTTCGGGGTGTTCAGTAACGGAACCGCTCTATGGCAACGAAGTCTGCGACTATATTGAGACCGCTGTGCTCTGGGAGGATGAGGCGCCCGGTGGGGTGGTGCCGGGCGATGTGTTTGATGGGTTGAGCACAATGGCGACGGTGGAGGCCGAAGAGTCTCCGAGCGGTGGAGAGGAGCTTTCGGTGATGATTGAGCGCGACGGCGACCATGCGTTTTATCTGGAGAGCGAGGTGTGTAAGTCGCGTCTGGAGCTTCCGTTGATTTTCAGCGTGTCGAGTGTCGCGGGCGATGCGCTGGATGAGGCGTTTGAGGTTCGGGCGGTGGTGGAGGGGGAGCGCGTAAAAGTAAACTACCGCTTTGACGTGAGTGAGTTGAACGGGAGCTATGTGCCGAGTCTTGATGGGGAGGGTGGCACGGTTCTGGGGTTGGAGTTGGCTGCGGATGTGGGGCCGACGGAGAGTGAGGCGCAGATCCTGGTGGATTTGGAGCAGCAACGCGGAGACGCGATATCGAATTTCATGCAGCAGGACTGGGCCTGGGGTTGGTGATGGTTGGGGGGGGGCGGTCGGCCCCGACGGGGGGCGGCGGCCGGGGTTGCGGGGAGTTGCGTCAGAAAAGGGGGGAGGGGATACTTCGAGCTCACGATTCAATGGTGAATGCGCCCGGTGATGTCATGTCGCCGGGGCGCCTGAGGCTCGGAGGGAGCAATGGAAGAGAGTGTTCTGACGTCGTTGGTGCTGCCGCTGTCGCTCTTCATCATCATGCTGGGGATGGGGCTGTCGCTGGTGGTGGAGGATTTTAAGAGGGTGGTCGTCTTTCCGAAGGCGGTGGCCGTGGGGCTTCTCAATCAGCTGGTATTGCTGCCCTTGGTGGGGCTGGGGCTGGCGGTGGCGTTCGGGTTGAGTCCGGAGATGGCGGTGGGGTTGATGATCATTGCGGCCTGTCCGGGCGGGGTGACTTCCAATTTGATCACGCATGTCTCGCGGGGGGATACGGCGCTGTCGATCACGCTGACGGCCATCAGTGGATTTGTGACGGTGGTGACGATTCCACTGATCATTGTGTTTTCACTGGGGTTCTTTATGGGGGAGGCGACGACGGTGCAGCTTCCGCTGGCGCAGACCATCGGGCAGATCGTGGGGATTACGGTGTTGCCGGTGAGTCTGGGGATGGTGTTGCGTTGGCGTAAGCCTGCGCTTGCAGATCGCTTGGAGCGGCCGGCGCGGGTGGGGTCGGTGGTGGTGTTTGTGGTGCTGCTCATCGGGATCATTGCGGCGAATATTGAGGTGTTGCGCAATCACTTTGCGGAGCTTGCGGCGGTGACGATCGGGTTGAACGTGGCGATGATGCTCATCGGGTTCTGGTCGTCGAAGATGCTGAAGCTGGAGTTGCCGCAGGCGCTGGCGATTTCCATTGAGTCGGGGATGCAGAATGGGACGCTGGCGATCGTGATCGCGACGTCGATCCTGATGCAGGGGCAGATGGCGGTGCCCGGGGGCATTTACAGCCTGGTGATGTTTGCCACCGGCGGGGTGATGATGGCGTATTTCGGGCGCCGGGGCGCGGCGTCTGGCGAGCCGGCGGGAGCCGATGGGTCGGCGGAGATCGCTGCGGCCTGAGAGGGAGGGGCAAGAGGGCACGCAGAGGTGTTGCCCCCCTTGGCGGGCGTTCGCGAAGGTGTCGCGCCCCCCTCGACCCCCTCGGTGGGGCGTTCGCGAAGGTGTCGCG